>JBDTLA010000017.1:0-35972 GCA_039935035.1 Rudaea sp.
GCGCGGTGGGCAACAACGTGGCGGGCAACCAGGGCATGTGCGATCCGGCCATGGTTTGCACGACGACGCACAACCTGAATCCGGTGGTGACGTTCTTCAAGACGTCGAATCCGGCAACCGGTGCCAACGTCAATCGTGGCGACACGATCACCTATACTTTGACGGCCATCGTGAACAACGCGGCGCTCGCAAGCGACCTCGTGTTGACCGACGTCTTATCGGGCAACCAGACGTTCCAGAGCGTAACTGCTGGAAGTCAGTTCACAGCTGACACGACGAGCAATCCGACGTTGAAGTTCACGTTGGCCTCGGGTCAAGGGCCGGGAACATTCACTGTCAGTTACACAGTCAAGGTTAATCCGGACGCATCCGGATCGATTGGCAACGTCGTAACGGGCAACCAGGGCGGGTGCAATACAGGCGATGTTTGCACTACGACTCATCAGCTCGCACCCAACGTGACCATCGTCAAGGCGCTGACGGGCGAAAGCGTAACGCCTGCGGATGGCATTGCCGAACCAGGCGAGACGTTGACGTACACCATCACGCTGACCAACAGCGGCGGCGTGGATGCGACCAACTATCCGGTGGTCGATCAGCTCGATCCAAACGTTACCTACACCAGTTCGATTCCGTCCGGCACGCTGAGCGGGAGCACTGTGAACTGGTCGGTAACGGTGCCGAAAAACAATGGTACGACGGACGGCAAAACCGTGTTGACGATCCTAGTGAAGGTCAACACCCCGATACCTGCCGGAGTGACGCAGATCGCAAACGTTGCTTACAGCCAAACGCCGCCCACCTGCACAGCGGGCAATCCGCAGTGCGTGACCACTCCGACCCCACCGAGCGTGACAATCGCCAAGTCGCTGACGAGCGAGAGCCTCATCACCGACGGCATTGCCGAGCCCGGTGAGACGCTCACGTACACGATCACGCTGACCAATAGCGGTGGCACGAAGGCGCTCGGTCAGATTGCCAACGAGACAGTTCCCGCCCATACGACGTATGTCCTGGCAGGTTCGTCAGCTTGGACGGGTGCGGGTTGCGTCAATGGCGCGCCGGCGGGCACAGCCTGCTCGATAACAACGGATGTACCCGCCGCAACCGATGGTACTCATCTTGGAAAGGTGACATTTACCTTTGCAGTCAAAGTTGACAACCCGCTGCCGCAGGGTACGACGCAGATCTTCAATTCGGTCGGCCTCAACGGTCCTCCACCGACCTGTCCGCCAGGACCGGAGTGCGTCGTCATCCCAACACCACCATACGTTGTGATGGAGAAGCATCTGACAGGTGAAAGCATCAAGACCGACGGCATTGCCGAGCCGGGAGAGACGCTGACCTACACGATCACGCTGACCAACTACGGCGGCTCGGATCAGACTGGATACAGCGTTACCGACCAGTTCGACCCATTTACGTCCTATGTGACGTCCGACAATGGCGGAACCTCTTCAGGCCACACTGTGATCTGGAATGGTCTGACAGTTCCAAAAAATAGCGGAACATTGCTGCTCACGGTCCAGGTGATGGTCGTCAACCCGATTCCACAGGGAATTACGGAAATTGACAACGTTGTCTACGAGACAGGCACGCCGCTTCCGCAGTGTCCGTCGGCCGATCCGCGTTGTGTGACAACGCCAACGGCACCGAATATCGCAGTAGCGAAAGCGCTGACGGGTGAGAGCATCATCACCGATAGCATTGCCGAACTTGGTGAACAGCTGACCTACACGATTACCGTACGCAACTACGGCGGTACCGCAGCGCTCGCCACGATCATCAATGAGACGGTTCCCGCGTTCACAACCTTTGTGTCCGGGACACCGACTTGGAGTTGCAGCCCAGGTGCACCTCCAGGCACCGCCTGCTCGGCATTGGTGGACGTACCCGCTGCGACCGGAGCCATGGCGCCGGGTATGCAAACGTTGACGTTTACTGTGAAGGTCGACGACAGCCTGCCGGTGGGGGTCACTGAGATCCTCAATGCGGTCGGATACAACAATAATCCGCCGCCTTCCTGCACCGTAACCGACCCTGCCTGCGTGCACACGCCGACGGTCAATTTGAACATGACCAAGTCGGTGACCTCGGTTGTCGATAATGGCTCTGGCAAATACACCGTGACCTTTGAGATTGCGATTTCCAACACGGGCGGTGCGCCGGGTAACTACACGCTGTTCGATACGCTGAACTTCACCCCGACGGGCGTGACCTTCAACGGCAGCGCCCATGTGACGACAACAGGTGGCACGGTGAATGCGGCGCTTGCCGGCGGGAATTTCACACCGGGCAATGGATCGCAGGCGCAACTGTCCGCGACCGCCGTCATCATCGGAGTGGGTGAAACTGACCTTTATGACATCAGTGTTCCGGTCAGCGTGGGTGGGCAACTGGCGAACGGTTCGTGCAGCGGGGACCCGGGCAACGGCTTCTACAATGCCGCAGACCTGACCGGTACCTACAACTTGCACAGCGCGGCCTGTGCACCGGTATCGGGCACGCAAGCTCTGATAAGCCTGGTCAAGAATGCTACGCTTGCGGTTGACAACAATGGCAACCACTATGGGGATGTCGGTGACGTGATTGGGTATACGTTCTCCATCACCAATACCGGCACCGAGCCGCTGTCGACACTGCAGCTATTCGATTCGCGAGCGACAAATATGCATTGTCAATCGACGACGCAAAATGGCTTGCCGATTCATGTAAGATTGAACGACACGATCTTTTACGACGGCTTCGAAGGTGGTTCCGGTGTCTTACGGCCACAAGATTCGGTCACGTGCACCGGTAGTTACGTGCTAACAGCGGCGGACGTGGCACGTAAAAAGGTCACGAACTCGGCAACCGCGCAAGCCAGTGGTCCGGCCGGACAAGTGGTCAGCGCTGTCGGTACCGCAACATTCACCCTGTTCCAGTGAGGAAATTGGTATGAAAAGCAAATGGATGAGTCCAATTCGAACGCTGCTGTTTCTCGGCGTCGCGGGGACTTTCGGTACCGCGAGTGCCGGGGTTCTCCAAGTTGGCCCTGTCAGCCACTCGCCGGATGCGGCGGGCACCAGCAAGTTCGCCTTTGATGTCGCCAACACCGGTGCAACTGCAGTCTCTGGCCTTCATGTGTACATCAACGGTCAAGATGGCTCAGCCACCTGTGCCAGCGCCACGTCGAATGGGCACACGTTCGCGATTGCTGGCGAACTCGGCGCGGGAGACTCCGTGGAGTGCGCCGGCGCTGCATCAGGCGCATCGACGAGCATCACGGTACTGGGCAAGGGCAGCAATGGCGCGCAGCTAAATTACACCGCGCACGAAGTCCAATTGGCTGCAGCAGTACCAGCTCAGCCTCTAGCCGGAATACTGCTCGGCGCGGTTTTCAATGACACCAACACCAATCAGGTCTTCGACGCCGGCGAAACCATCAGCCTCAGTTACACCATTTTCAATTTTGGCAACACTGCACTTTCCAGCATCGTGGTAAGCGACGATTTCAATCCGAGCGGCGCCGGCATCTCGTGTCCGCAGACGGCGCTCGCAGTGGGCGCCTCGATGTATTGCACCAGCACGCACACCATCACTGCGGGAGAGGCGAATAGCGCTTCGATTAGTGACAATGCCAACATTGATGGCGTTGCTCCTGGAAACCAGACGGTTAATTCTAGCGACAGCGTGATCCGAACCGGCAGCAGCCAAGCCGAAATCCGCGCACTGAAGAGCCCACTGTTTGCTCAGGACAACGATGGCAATAAGGTCGCCGGGCCCGGTGATCTGGTTGCATATACATTTGCCATCAAAAACAGCGGCAGCTTGATACTGAATCCCGTGACCATGTCGGAAGCCGATCCCTCGCGCATTGACAGTCCAATTACCTGCAATAGCACTACCGTCGGCGGTATCCCATTCACCGGACTGGGAACGGGCGCACTAGCTGTCGGCGATACCATCTTGTGCTCGGCAACCTACACGATCACGACCACCGACGTGACCAACGGTGAGGCAGACAACCTGGTCAACATCACCGGACAGCCGTTGGTTGGAGGCGTTCCCAGTGGCGGTGTTGCCAGTGGCTCCGCCGCCTCGGTACTCGTAGTTCCGGCGGCCCCACCGCCGCCACCTCCGGCGCCGGTCACACCTTCGCCTGTCAACGATTGGCGCGCGCTGTTGTTGTTGGGGCTTGGTTTGTTGGGGGTTGGAGTTTTGACCACACGTCGCAAAGCGCAGAAGCGCTAACCCCGACAAAGACGGTTTGATTGAATCCCGGGCAGTTGCCCGGGATTTTTTTTTGCGCTTTACAAGCATCAACAGCAAGCTCACGGCTACGGGTCAATGCGCGGAGCTTATTGTCGTCCCAGAAGGCCCGAGCATTGGCACGCCCTCTCGTCATGAAGGGCGCTATTGAACCGGCAGCCACTATGGAATGATTGTTAGCCCTGAACGCGGCGAAGTCGACGCACTCCCTTCGACTTCGTGTCTTTGGCACTACGCTGAGGGCGACCGGAAACTAGTCGATAATTTGTGCACGTCCAAAAGTCGCGGTGGCGCCTACGAACTGCGCATGAGCGTCACGACCTCACCGCAACCCGTGGAGAACATCGAGGGCTATGCGCGTGACGCAAGCCAACGACAGCGCCGCGCGGACACTATTGACCTGTAGCAGGATCCTCCGGCGGCGACGCCTCAACGAGTAGTTCGCGCCGTTCCGGAGTGAGCTTGAGGATGCCATGCCGAATCTCCCGACTCAGGATAATCTTGGCGTCGCGTGTGATGGCTTCCAGGCCGCTGTCGAAGTCGAGTTTGTTGTCATTGTCGGCCCGGACGACACCGCGTTCGCGCAGCTTCTGGATGAAGCCGCGAAACAGTGAGCGATCGAAAAATTCCGGCGCGTTGAATTCATGCAACAGGGAAAGCCGCTGGGCGGTCAGCGTGCACAATTTTTCCAGTTCGTTGGCGCTGAGCGTATGCGGCCCGTTGCGCACGAGCGCGGCAATCGCGATGTAGTAACGTTCAAAGGCCTGCAACATGCTGTGTGCAATGACGCGCAGCTTGTAGGCTCCGTCGCTCTGGCCGGGGTCGCGGGCAAGAATGCGCCCGCTGCCGACGGAGTGCAGCAGCTTGCGCTCGATGAAGAAGTCGATGGTGGCTTCCAACTGCGCGACAAAACCGTCTTCATCCCAGGGCAGGAACAGCTCGCTGCGAATGAACGGATAGATGGTGCGCCCGAGGCGGGAAATCGTTGAGCGCGCGATACGACGGTTGTTGAGGAAGCAGCACGCCACCCAGGCCGCTGTTGCGAGCAAATGCAGCACGTTGTTGCGAAAATACGATAGCAATACCGCGGTCTTGCCCTCACACACGAACACGTCTCCGAGCGGATGGGCAACGCGCTGGATCGCCTGCATCTTTTCCCCATAGGCGATAATTTCAGCGGGACTTAGATCAGTGATGGTGATGCGATCCGAATAGGGAAGCGTTGTCAGCAACGCCTTGCTCAATTCGAGTTGCGCGAGCAAATCGCTTTCGGCCATCGCATGCTTGGGCGTGGACAGCAGCGCCAGCGCCAGCAGGTTGATCGGGTTGATGTCGGCGGCACGGTTGACGTTGACCAGAATGCGCTCGGCCAACGTATCCACGGCAGGTTTGAGCCACGCCGGCTTGCTGTCTGGCTCGCTCGCGGCAGCACGCCAGTCGGGTGCGACTTCGTTGAGCAGGGGCGTGAGGAAAATTGGCTCGCCAAAATTCACCGCAACCTTGCCGTAGTGTTTGCGCAGCACCCCGAACGCACGCAGCAGACCCAGCCACGATTCCTTCTTCTTCGGCTGGCCGGAAAGCTCGCCGATGTAGGAATCGCCTTCCATGATCTTTTCGTAGCCGATATACACCGGTTGGAACATCACCGGTCGGCGCGATTCGCGTAGATAGCTGCGCAACGTCATCGAAAGCAATCCACCGCGGGGCGCAAGCGAGCGTCCGGTGCGGGAGCGCCCGCCTTCGATGAAATATTCGATCGAAACGCCGCGTGCGAACAATTGGCTCATGTATTCGCGAAACACCGTCGAATACAGCGGATCGCTGAAACTACGCCGCATGAAGAAAGCGCCACCACGACGCAGCAGTGGACCGAGCACCGGAAGATTGAGATTGATGCCGGCAGCGATATGTGGCACGACAAAATCGTTCTTGTGCAGCAGCCACGACATCAGCAGGTAGTCGACATGGCTGCGATGGCACGGCACGTAAATGATTTCGTGCCCGGGAGCCGCGGCGCGCAGCTTGTCGAAATGGTGCATGTGCACGCCGTCGTAAATCTTGTTCCACAATCCGATCAACAGGAACGAGGCCGAACGCACCACCGGAAACGACTGGTCGGCCGCAATTTCCCACGCAAAGCCACGCGCTTTGGCGGTGATCTTGTCGACATTGGCATTTTCCTTGCTCGCCGCGTTGGCAATCGCAGCACGCACCTGTTCGGCGCGCAGTACCGAGTCGACCAGGGTGCGGCGATGCGAAAGATCCGGACCGATAACCAGAGCACGCACGCGCTGGAAGTGCACGCGCAGTACGCGCGACACCTTGCGCAGGGTGTTCGGCGCGTCGCGCTGGTCGTCAAGCACGCCACGCAGTGAAATCGGCGGGGCAAATTGAACAATGGTGTTGCGCCCATTGAGCAGCAGCGCAAGCAAGCGCCGGAAGCGGCCAACCACAACCCAGTTTTCCGAGAACAAGACGCGAAACCAACCGCTCTGGCGATCCGGCGCGCGGCCAACGAAGATCGATACCGGCACCAATTGCAGATTCAATTCTGGATTCGCTCGCACGGTGTCGAGCAATTGCGCCAATGTTTGTGAATGCGTACGCGGTCGACGCCGAAACAACCAGCCTTCGCGTGGTGACAGTGCGAACATCGCCCGCTTCTTGCGCAATTCGCCCAGTTGCAGTGGCTGCAGCGGCCCAGGCAAGCCAGCTTCGCGACACGCCTGAGCGAGAATCAAGGTATCGGACAGTCCGTAGCGCTCGGTGACGTAGCACACCGGCAGGGCCGGATCGATGGCTGCGTTGGCCTGCGCCGGTTCGCGGCGGATGCGCAACCACGGTTCCAGCAGCGCGCCGAGCGCGCGCAGCCACCAGCTGGCCTTGGGTCGGGCGTCGGATTGCTTGCTTGTATCGGTGGATTCCATCGGCCAATTGTACGGGAGCCGCCGTTGCGAAATCTTCACCGAGTCGATCGCAATGGTTGGGTGTCAACAATTTGTGCATGAAAACAGATTGTTGCGGTTGCCTATGTTGCATTGCGAAATATGCGGCAGCGCTCGCGGTGTATGCTGTCAACCTCAATCCGGATCGCCACGCCATGCGTTTCCTTGTGCTCATTTGCGGCTGGTTTCTGCTCGGCAATGCCATTGCTCAACCACTGATTTCGCGGCTGACACTGCCGCCGGGATTTCAGGTATCCGTCTATTCGGATCAGGTTCCGTCTGCGCGCGAAATGGCCGTCGGGGCACATGGGACAATTTTCGTAGGCTCGATGGGCGCGGGCAATGTCTATGCCTTGACCGACGCCGATCATGATGGCCATGCCGAGCGCGTGCGCATCATCGCCCACGATCTGCAACTTCCCGTGGGCGTGGCGTTCCACGATGGTGATCTGTATGTTTCTGCGGTCAGTCGCATCCTGGTGTTTCGCGACATCGAGCAGCATCTGGATCAACCGCCGGCAGCGCAGATCATTACCGACAAATTGCCTACCAAGACCCAGCATGGTTGGAAGTTCATCGCGTTTGGCCCGGACGGAAAGTTGTACGTGCCGGTGGGCGCGCCGTGCAACATCTGCGATCCGGGCCCGGAATACGCGAAACTGTTGCGTATGGATGCCGACGGCAGCCATTGGCAGGATATCGCCCATGGCATTCGCAACACCGTAGGTTTCGACTGGCAGCCGGGCAGCCGCAAGTTGTGGTTCACCGACAACGGACGCGACCTGCTCGGCGACGATCTGCCCAGCGATGAATTGAATCGCGTCGATCGCATCGACGAACATTTCGGCTACCCGTATTGCCATCAGGGCGACACCCTGGACCCGGAATTCGGCAAGGGTCATTCGTGCAACGACTACGCCCCGCCGGCCCTCAAGCTGGGTGCGCATGTGGCATCGTTAGGCATGCGCTTCTACACCGGGAAGATGTTCCCGCCCGAATATCGCGGGGCGATCCTGATTGCCGAACACGGGTCGTGGAATCGCAGCAAGAAAAGCGGCTATCGGGTGATGGCCGTGCGTGTGGATGGCGATCATGTCCTTTCACAAACCCCGTTCATAACCGGTTTCATGCAAAATGAAAAAGCCTGGGGCCGCCCGGTCGACGTGCAACCTTTGCCCGATGGCAGTGTATTGATCAGCGATGATATGGCCGGCGCGGTGTATCGGGTCACGTATGGATTGGAGCCGGGAATGGGGAATCGGGAATAGGAAATCGGGAAAGGCAAAATCACGAGCAATGGGCGTGACGATCCGGGAACCTGAGTTCGTACAACCCGTTCTTACCCACTCAAGGAGCTTCGATGCAATTACTCAGCAACAGTTTCAATGATGGCGACCTGATCCCGGTGGAATTTGCGTTTGGCAAGCCCGGCGATCCGGTTGCGTTGTCGGATAATCGCAATCCGCATCTGGCATGGTCGGATGTACCGGCTGGCACGCAATCGTTGGTGTTGATGTGTGTGGACCCGGATGTGCCGAGTCAACCTGATGACGTCAATCAGGTCGGACGATTGGTGCCCGCGGATCTGGCGCGCGTAGAATTCGTACATTGGCTGATGACGGATATCCCTCCCGATTGCCACGTCATCGAGGCGGGCGCGTGCAGCAACGGTATCGTTGCGCGTGGCAAGCGCCAGCCGGCCGGTCCGCGCGGTGCGCACCAGGGCATCAACGATTACACCAGTTGGTTTGCCGGCGACTCCGACATGGCTGGCGACTACTACGGCTACGATGGTCCGTGTCCGCCGTGGAACGACAGCATCATCCACCACTACCATTTCAGCATGGTCGCGCTGGACTGTGCGAGCCTGAGGTTGGACGGCCGCTTCACCGTCGCAGACACGCGCAAGGCGATGCAAGGCCATGCGCTTGGGCAGGCGGAACTGGTCGGTCTTTACAGTCTCAACCCCCGCGCAAAAGCGGTTTAGCCGTATTCATTGCAGTACTTGGCGGGAGCCGTGCTCGCAGCGGTTTGCCGGCCGGCTTCGGCCGGACGCTTCCTACCGGCAAGAGCCGGGAAAATATTTGGTCGGGATATCGGTCGAGCTGCAGTGCCAGACAATGGCAGTCGCCGACGGCTTCGGCGTCAACAGTAAGGTTTTACCCGCAAGTTTGACGTCGGTTTTTTGCGCAGGCGGTGCGCCGAACGTGATCCGGATGGTGCCCGAATCTACGGCGACCGAAGCGACGTATTTGCTTTCGATCTGTTCGGGCGAGTTCAATCCAGCCGCACTGTTGTTGGCGGGCAAGTGCCCTTGTGCTTCGTAGTACTCGGTAACCGCAACTATTGCGCTGTTGCCTGCGACCATGCCCTCGCTTACCTGTGCGCGAATCAGGTAGTCCTGATAGGCGGGAATGGCAATGGCCGCCAGGACGGCGGTTATGGCGACGGCCGTCATGCCGCCGTGGCCCTGGATGAATTCGGTCGGCAGTTGCGTGTAGTCGAAGTTGAGCGCCAACGTGTCCGGCGTGACCTCAATTCCCGCGCCAACGACGCCGCGCTCCGGCAGCCCAAGCGCACTGGCGCTGGGCAGCGGCATGATGTTCACCGGATGATCGAACAGGTCGCCAAGTACGACCAGCGCGCCGAGATAATGGTAGTAGGCGCTGCGCTGCGCGTTGTGGCTGACGGCCGTGGTGCCGATCCAGGTGCCTGTGGCATAGTCCTGGTGTACAAACCACTCGCCAATGGCATCGTGGTTGGCTGAAGCCGCGCGATCGGCGAGCGCTTGCGGCACGCTGGCGAAGATCAGCCAGTTGCCGTCCTGGATCCAGTAAGTGCGCGTGCGCAAACGCTGCAACAGGTTCTGCATGGCTGCGGCGTCGGAGTCGGCTTGCGCAGTGGTTGCGGGAGTGAAACCGGGTGCCGACAACCAGTGCACGGTCGCTTTGCCCGAGGTGTCGCTGCCGACCTGCCAGTGATAGCGCGATACGAGGCTATCCAGTTGCGCCTGTAGTGCTTTGGCATCGCGCAGACGCGCCGCGGTATAAGTGCCGCCTGCATCGTTGAATACGACGATTTCCGGGCCGATGATTTGGGTCAATGTGGCAAGATCGGGTATGCCGGCTTTGTGCAACAGGCCTTCCGCTTGCTGCCAGTCAGCTGCCGCCTTGCTGCCAAGGTCGCGGACCAGATTCTTTTCGAATTCTTGTACTTTGGCTTGCGTCGGCAGGGCCATGGTGAAGGCCCAATTAGGCGTGCCGGCGGTGTTCAATCCACTGAAATCCAATGTGGGCGCCAGATAATCGAGTGCGCGCGCGCCCGGCGCATGCAGTACGACGCTGATGCGCCCATGCCCATGCACCGTGCCCGATCCGAATGCGATGGCATCCGCATTCGTGGCGAAATTGGCCGGCAGCGAACCGGCCAGATCGGCCGGCAGCAGACCGGCGGCAATGCCTGCCAATCCCTTGAGCTTGACCCAGCCGAACAGCCCTTGGCCGGAGCTGTCGATGCGCGGTTCCAATGCGGTCAAACTGGATGATGCCTCGTCGCCTTTTGATGGCGCAAGCACTGCATCCATCTCGGCCTTGCTGGTCGGATGCGTGGCGGCCAGCACGAACACGCGCTTGCTCGCGGCATCGAAATGCACGCGTGCGCCCATCGCCAGTTGGCCATCGCCTTGGGCATCCAGTATGCCGGACAAATGCATCGAGGCATTCGGCAGCATGGCAAACAAGGCCTGCAGTTGCGCCGCATCTTTCAGGTCGAATTGCGCAGACAGCAGCAATTGTGCATTCGGCGTCGGCATGCCCGAGGCATCGATCAATGCCGCTTCCAGGGGCGAGGCCAGTCGGGAAAACAGCACGTCGATGATCTTGCCGACCTCGGTTTGCGCCAGCTGTGGCTGATTGCCGGCCGCTTCACGCAAGGCGGAAACCACCGCCAATTGATGGGGGCCGACTGCCGCTGCGTCGAGCGCAGTTCCGTTCGGCGTCGTGCCAATGAGCGCCCACGGCGAAGGCAGCCGCGCATAGGCTACGACGTTAGCCGGCAGATGCGCGCGCAACCAGGCGGGCTGGGCGGTTGTGGCTTGCGCCTTGGCGAGGGCCTGGGCGCCGGGTGCGGCTGGCACGCCAGGAGATTTGTGGCAGGCGGCAATGAAACAGCTGCCGGCAATGATAACGGCAAGAATGAGGCGACGGATCGACATCGGATTTGACTTCCCCGGGTTCCATGCACGCGTCGTTGCAGCGCAGTGGTCGGCGTCAGTATATCTGTCTTGCATACGATCCTTGCAGACGGAGCCGGCCAACAAAAAAAAGCGCACCCATCACGGATGCGCCTTTTGGAATTGGAGAACTATTAAATATGGTGCGACGAAATTAATCGTTTGAATCCGGTTCTTCCGCCGGTTTGGTCGGCTCAGCCGGCTCGGCCGCCTTGGCCGGGGCAGCGGCTTTTGCCGCGGCATCGGCAACCGCTTTCTCTTGCGCCTTGCGCCATTGCTCGATGGCGTCTTTGCCATACCACTTGCCATCAACCTTGACCATTTCGGTTTCCATGGCGAATGGCTGATCGAACGCGGTGTAGGCAACGGCGACCTTGGCATTGTCGCCAGTGGTCGATACCGGCGTGACCTTGACCGAATCCAGGGCCTTGTTCATGTCCAGGCCGTAAACGGCAAACACCTGCTTCACGCCGCCAATCACGACTCCGGCTTTCTGCATGCCTTGGTCATAGGTCAGGGCGCGTGCCTCGTCGATCGTTTTCAGATTCAACTCGCGCGCGGTTTTGCAGATGACTCCAATCGCGGCTTTGACCAGCGCAGGGTCAGTGAACTTGGTCGACTGTGCCCATTTCGCGGTGGCGTCGAGCAGTTTCTCGGCCTGCGCTTTCTGCTCGTCGTTGAGGTCTTTGCTCTGCTTGATCGTGCTGGAGGCAAAACCCTGGCCCATCGCGATCATCATCGGCATTTGCTGGGCGGACTTCTCATCGAACTCCTTGAGTTTCGGTTCGATCTCGGCATACATCTTGGCCTCGGCATCCGGCGCGGTCAGTTTGGCCATGTGCTCGGCGAAATCCGTGCGCTGTTGATCCGTGACCGGATCCTTGTTCATGTCACCGTGCCAATCGGCCTTGACTTTGGCCAGCGCGCTGGGTGGCATGGCGCTTTCCAGCAGCGCGCCAACGTTATTGTTGCGCAGAGCCGAAACCGTGGCAGTGATCGCGCCATCGGGCGTCGTCGGCGAAGCGTTGGCGGACAGGGCCGTGCTTCCAGGTTGGCCTTGCTGGCTGCAACCGAATGCTGCCAACGCGAGGATGGCGAGCGGGGCTACGCGGAAAAACTTGCTGTACATGGGAATCCCCAGGGATAGGTGGAGTTGCGGGACGGCCACTCTAGTGACCGGATGCGGGCTTGGCAAGGCATTCCAGAAACCTGGTCAGCCGGGGTTTAACGCGGTCAGTCGGTATGCAGCGCTGCGCGCTTTTCGGCGCGTCGCTGGCTGGGCGACAACTTCCAGTCATTGTTGAACAAGGCAGGTTCCCAATGACCGTAAACCGGATTGGGAAGCACGAACCAGCGGTCCCCCAACCAATCCAGATACGGCTCCACGACAGCGCGGCGCTCGGCGAGGGTGTTCGCTGGGACATCGAGAAAATCCCCGAGCTGGTCGCCGAATTGCATCAATACCCGATACTTGCGCGCAATCAGTTCGCGGCGGCATCCCTTGTTCGAGCCCTGTGCTTCGCAGCCATCCACATGCAAGCCCAAGCCAAGGAAGCTGTCGGCGTTTGCGACGGGAAACCCATCGTCGCGCAGGTTCTTGAGCGTGACAGCATCCAGTTCCTGTTTGCGATTGGAGAGATAAAAGACGGCGACACCGTGTGATGCCGCGTAGCGCGTGAATTGCAGCGCACCGGCCATGGGTTTGGCGATCCCCTCCTTGCACCATTGCGCCCAACCGGCCTCGTTGAATTGCTTGCCGTCGCGAATCAGTCGCGCCTGGTTTGGCGAGTTGTCCAATACGGTTTCGTCGATGTCCAGGACAACGGCCGGCGGCAAACTTGTGGCAGCTTTGTTGCGCTCGTTGAACGGCAACGCATCCCAGGTCTTGTCCGCCAGTGCGGCGGGAAGCTTTTCCTGCGCAATGCGATAGATTTCGAGGTAGATCAGATCGTGCTCTACAGCGGTCTGTACCCATGCGGTCGCATTCAGGCTGTCATCGGCGGGGATGTTGTCGATAGCGCCAGTACTGTTCGGGGCGACAGTCGTCGCGTTCGGGGCGGAGGGTTTCGGCGTCGTGGCGGCACAGCCGGCCAGCAACGCCAGTGGCAGAAAAAATGCAAGGAAACGATGCATGGCTTTCTCCGTTGAAATTCAAGATGCAGGCAGCGTGAAAGTCTACTACACGCGTTCGGCGCGCCGCCCGTTACGCGCTATTCGGCAAACATCGCCGTGAGTCGTGCAATGTGCGAGGCGGCCAACTCGCGTTCGGATATCGCATCGCGTTCGCTGTCCTCACCATCGCGATGCAAGTCACCCGCTGGTAGTTCGGCAAGAAAGCGACTTGGCTCGTTCGCCACGATTTCTCCGTAGCGGCGTGATCGCGCCGGATAGGCAAGGCACAGACGCTGCTTGGCACGCGTGATGCCGACGTAGAACAGCCGCCGTTCCTCGTCGAGCCGGCCTTCTTCAATGCCGGCATCGTGCGGCAACGTGCCTTGCGCCACGCCAACGATGTAAACGAAATCGAATTCCAACCCCTTGGCCGAGTGCAACGTCATCAAGCGCACGGCGTTGCCGGGGTCGTCGCGATCGGCGTGGGAAAGCAGTGCCAGTTGTGCGGCCAGATCACCCGTGCGCGCGCCCTTGCCTTGCATTGCGCGAAACCAGTCCGCGAGTTCCTGCAGATTTTCCAGGCGCCGAGCGCGCGCGGATTCATCGCGTACTTCGCCGCGCAGGTGTTCGGCAAACCCCGTGCGCTGCACAATCGTATCGATCAGATCGGCGGCAGATTGATGCTGCATGCTGGATGAGAATTCGTCGATCAGCGCGGCGAATCCGGCCAGCGCCGATGCGGCTCGCGGCGCGAGCTGACCCAGCACATTGTCGCTGTGCGCGGCGCGCAACATCGATGCGTTCCGGGTTTGCGCCAGTTCGCCGAGTTTTTCAAGGGTGGTCGCGCCGATCTCGCGGCGCGGAACATTGGCGATGCGCAGAAACGCTGCGTCATCTTCGGGATTGACGATCAGGCGTAGATAGGCGAGTACGTCTTTCACCTCGGTGCGTTCGAGAAATGCCGTGCCGCCGGTCAGGTGATACGGAACCTGCGCCATGCGCAAAGCCTTTTCCAGCGGTCGCGATTGATGGTTGCCGCGATACAGCACCGCAAATTCATGCCAGGGGCACTTTTCAGTCTGCTGACGATGCGCGATGTCGGCAGCGATACGTTCGGCTTCGTGTTCATTGTCGCGGCACACGAGTACGCGAATCGGCGCACCTTCACGATGTTCGCACCACAGGCGCTTCTCGTGCACATGTGGGTTGTGACGAATCAGCGCATTCGCCGCGCGCAGGATGCGCGCGCTACAGCGATAATTCTGTTCCAGCTTGATGACTTTCAACGCCGGATAATCGCGCGCCAGTTCGTCGATGTTTTCCGGATTCGCACCGCGCCACGCGTAGATGGACTGATCGTCATCGCCGACCGCCGTGAACGCCCCGCGCTCACCGGCCAATTGTTTGAGCAATCGGTATTGCGCGGTATTCGTGTCCTGGTATTCGTCCACGAGCAAGTAGCGGATGCGTTCGCGCCACGTTGCGCGTGCTTCGGCGTCGCTATCGAGCAAGGCAAGTGGCAGGCGGATCAAGTCATCGAAATCCACCGCATTGAACGCGACCAGACGCTTTTGATACTTCGCATACAAAGCCGCCGCTTCGACTTCACGCGCGCCGCGTGCCTGCTCCAGCGCCTGCTCGGGCGCAAGCCCATTGTTTTTCGAAGTCGAAATCAGGTGACGCAAACCGAACAACTGATCCGGCTTGGCCGCGGCCGGTGCGAGATCCTTCACGATTGCCGCACTGTCATCGGCATCGAACACGGAGAATCCGCGTTTGAGGCCGAGTTTGGCATGTTCGATCTGCAGAAACTTCAACCCCAGCGCATGGAACGTACATACATTGAGTTCCTGCGCCGCCGCGCCTTTCACCAGCCGTGCCGCACGCTCACGCATTTCGCGCGCCGCCTTGTTGGTAAACGTGAGCGCGGCAATCTTGCCCGGCGACACATGCTGGTGCGCGATGAGATAGGCGATTTTCTCGGTGATCACGCGGGTCTTGCCGGAGCCGGCACCGGCAAGCACCAGCAAGGGACCGTCGCAATACTGGACGGCGGCGCGTTGTTGCGGATTCAACATGAGGGAATCAGGGCTGAGGACTGTAGGGCTGGGAGCGCCGCGGCGTTGCGCGCGGTGCGGAATGAACCAAGATCGGTAGAATAGCGTATTGGTTGGAGAGCCGGGATTCGGGACTCGGGAAAATCAAGAGTCTTGTCATTCCCGCATGCTCTTGGCGGGGATCCATTAACTTTGCTTTTCTTGTTCCCGAGCAGAATGCAGACAAAAGACACTGGATTCCCGCCTTCGCGGCAATGACGAAAAATTTAGGCGTCTCATTTCTCAGCCCTCAGCCCTCAATCCCCAGCCCACAGAAAATGGCCAAACTCTACTTCTACTACTCGGCAATGAATGCCGGCAAGACAACGACGTTGCTGCAGAGCGCGCACAACTATCACGAGCGCGGCATGCGCACACTGATCCTGACACCGAAACTCGACAATCGCGCGGGCACCGGTGTCGTCGCGTCGCGCATCGGCCTGAAGGCGAACGGACATATGTTTACCTGCGACGATGACCTGCTGCGTATCGCGCATGCCGACATTGCGGCGCATGGCGGCTTGCACTGTGTACTTGTCGACGAAGCGCAGTTCCTGTCGCGTGCGCAAGTCTGGCAATTGAGCGACATCGTCGACAACCTGCGCATACCGGTCCTCGCGTATGGCCTGCGCACCGATTTTCGCGGCGAATTGTTCGAAGGCAGCCAGTACCTGCTCGCGTGGGCCGATGAGCTCACCGAAATCAAGACGATCTGCCACAGCGGCAAGAAGGCCACGATGGTCGTGCGTGTCGACGATCACGGACGCGTCGTCACCGACGGTCCGCAAGTACAAATCGGTGGCAACGAACGCTACGTTTCTGTCAGCCGCAAGGAGTTCAAGAAGATCGTCGCTGGTGAAGGCCGGATCGAGGTGCAGCAGCCGTCATTGCCGTTGGGCGAGGTGTCAGCAAAGAAATAGCGCTGGCCCGTCAGCGCTGGCAACGTGGACAATAAAATGTCGAGCGCTGACCGATGACGACGCACCGGATCGGTGTCGCGCAAACTTTGCACGGTTGTCCGGCGCGGCCGTAGACAAACAGTTCCTGCTCAAAATAGCCGGGAGCACCATCGGGGCTGATGAAGTCGCGCAGCGTGGTGCCACCGCGCCTGATCGCGAAGGTGAGAATCCGCTTTACTTCGTTGGCGAGGCCGTCGTAGCGCGCGCGCGATACCGAACCGGCCGCGCGCTTTGGATGAATGCAGGCGGCGAACAGCGCCTCCGCGGCGTAAATGTTGCCGACACCGACGACGATTTTCTGGTCCATCAGGAACGTTTTCACCGCCGCGCTGCGGCCGCGCGATTGCGTCCACAAATAGTGACCGTCGAATGCGTCATCGAGTGGTTCGGGGCCGAGGTTGGCGAGCAACGCATGGATTTGCCCTGGCTTCTGCCAGAGCAGGCAGCCGAAACGGCGCGGGTCGGTGAAGCGAAGGATGCGGCCTGAATCCAGTTGCCAGTCGAAATGATCGTGTTTGCCAATGACCGCATCTGCGCTGAGTACGCGCAACGAGCCGGACATGCCCAGATGCAGCAATGCGCTGCCCGCGTTAGTGTGAACGAGCAGATACTTTGCGCGGCGTTCGACGTGCTCGATCTTCTGGCCCGGCAACGAACGACGCAGCGCCAGTGGAATCGGCCAGCGCAAACGCGGCTGGCGGATCACCAGCGACACAACGCGATGCCCGATCAGATACGGGGCAATACCGCGACGCGTGGTCTCAACTTCGGGAAGTTCGGGCATGGTTACTGTTTCGGTCCAGTGATTATTGGACTCAATGTGCTACCTATTGTCGAGTAGTGAAGAACGAGCGACGTGATGTTTTCACTTTCCATGCGCAGTGGGGGAAGGGTAATAGAAGCGCGGCCGGCTACGGCGACCCGGAAACTCATCGGTGCCAATCGTTTAGCGAAGAACGAGCAACGTGCTGGTTTCGCTTCCCTCGCGCAGCGGGGGAAGCTGCCCGAAGGGCTGATGGGAGCGCTTTTGCTTTTTGCGCAACAGATCAAGAGCGCCCCCTTCCGCCTTCGGCGCCTTCCCCCGCAGCGTGGGAAGGGTAATAGAAACGCGGCCGACTGCGACGACCCGGAAACTCATCGGTGCCAATCATTAAATTCGAAAGCATCATTTCCTTCAATTTCGTTTGGCCGATTTATTGGCGCTTCTGGATGGCGTTCGGATCGGCCAGCTCGTTTTGTGGCGATTCGAGCAGGCGCGCGCTGAAGCGATCGGGTACGCGGGCGAGTTTGTCGTCGATGCGCATGTAGCGATCGTGATCGATCGGGTCTTCATTGCCAATCGTGATGGTGCTGTCGTCAAGCCTAAGCGTGATCTGTGGCGGGTCGAGGCCGAGCTTCGTCAGATCATGATCGTGCGACGACAGCCATTCATGCACTGGCGCGTTTGCAACGGCGATCAATCGCGTTACGGCATCGGTTGATGCCGGTAGCGCGAACGGCTCGAGCATGTGCCAGCCGTCGCCGTTGCGTTCGAAACGACGGGTGCGGCAATTGATGCAGGATATGCTGACGTGGCTAATGCTTGCCGGATCGATTTCGGTCAAGCGACGCGTGCGCAACTGGTCACGTTCGTGATTGATCTGTGCATACACCGCCGCGCCAATGACGGCGGTGGTGATGGCCAGGAGTAAGAGATTCCTCGACGACTTACGCATGACCTATTCGGCTATTGAAGCGGCAGTCATTTAGGAATAGCCGTTCGTGCTGAGCCCTTCGACAGGCTCAGGACAGGCTTCGCGTAGTGAGGTCGAAGCACTTCCTTCGACTTCGCGCCTTCGGCACTACGCTCGGGGCGAACGGCGGCGGTAGATGGTTTGCGCCAGATCATTACGCACGTCGCCGCCGCCACCAGATCACGCCGCCGGAAATCAGCAGCAGACCCGGCAGCGCTAAAAGAAAACCAAAGCCGAGCGCGCCGAGAACGCGCTGACTTAATGCCAGATGTCGATCTGGTGCAAGCTTGTCCGGAATCTCGATCAATGCATCATCGTGCAGCAGCCAGTCGAAGACGCGTTGGCCGAATTCACGATTGCCGCCATTGCCGAGAAACGCGTTGGAAAGAAAATCGCCATCGCCGATGACCACGACGCGTTGTTCGCGCTTGGCCGGACTCGGGCTCAGCCGGGTCAAGGAAAATCCGATGTCCAGCGGCCCTGGAATCTCGCCTTTGTCGGGGTCGTAGCTGATCGTGGCGGTGTCGCCTTGCTTCGGGATCGCGCCGATCTGGGTCCAGGATTTCTGGCCGGTGCGCAACAACGGCGTGAGTTTCCACTGCGCGTCGCTGACCTGCGCGAGCGCGGCGGCCTGCGGAAACAACGTGGTCAGATCAAAATTTTGCGTAATTGGATTGTGCGGATAGCTTGGAATGGCGATGAAGCTGGGATCGCCAATGCGATACGCCGCGCCCGCGCCGTCGACAGCTACGCCGGTCAACACGTGCACCGACAACGCCTTGGCCACCGACGCCAAACCGAAATCGCTGTCAGGCTCCGTCAGCCACAACACATTGCCGCCTGTTTCGATGTAGTCGACCACTTGCTTCGCCGCTGCCGGTTCGATTTGCGCCTGCGGGCTGGCGATGACGAGCAAGTCGACGTTTTGCGGAATCTGTTGGCTCGCGGCGAGATTCAGTTCCAGCGCGCGTACGCCTTGTGCCTGAAGTAGCGCCGCGAAATTGCCGAGATCAGCGTTCGCTTTGCCATCGGGTTTGCGTTCGCCATCGCCGGAAAGAAACGCGACGAGTCGGGTTTGCGCGCGCAACACGCGCAGCAATGCGTCGTCGAAGCTGCGCTCGGTCAACACCTTGAGCTGTTCGCGCCGGCCCTGATAATGAATGATCAGTTCGCCGTTGACCTGGATGCCGGCCTGGCGCGTGGCTGCGGGATCGGAATCCGGATCAACGAAGCGCAGCGTGATGTCCGGTTTGATACGCTCGTAGCGAATGACGAAATCGGCGATTGCGCCGCGCAGTTGATTGTCTTGCGGTGAATACGATTCGATTGTCACCGGGCCGTCGAATTTTTTCAGCAGCTTTATTGTCTGCGCATCAAGGCTCGATCGTTGCGCGTAACTGAAGTCGTGGCGGAAACCGAAACGCGTGCTCAGGAATGCGAGCATCACTGCCGCGGCCAATAGCAATACGGCGAACAACCAATTGCCCAGACGTTCGCGCCACATCAGCCGCGCTCCCGCATTACCGCCAGTCGACGCGTTGCCAAAACAAGTGCCACGGTGGTCAGCAAGATGAAGTACACGATATCGACGCTGGCGACGATGCCGTGCAGAAACGGTTCGAGGTGCGTGGGCAGCGCCAGATAATTGATGAAGCCATTCGTCACGCCTTCGAAGCGTGCGCCAGCGTCGATCATCCACAGCAATAGATTCAACGCCAACGCGACGATGGCCGCCACCAGTGGTTGCTGCGCGTACGCCGATGCGCACAGTGCGAGCGCTGCCAGCGCGGCCGCGAACAACAGCAAGCCCAACGCGGCGGCCAGCAATCGGCCGAGGTCCAGCGTCGTGCCGATCGCAAGACTGAACGGCATGCTCAGCGCGAGCAGAATCAGGACCGCAAGAAACACCAACAACCCGAGATACTTGCCCAGCACGATGCGCGCATCGCCCAAACCGGAACTGAGCAGCATCGGCAACGTGGCATTCTGGCGCTCACCAGCCAACGTGCGCATGCCCAGCAGCGGCACGACCAGCAACAGGACGCTCGCAATCGCGCGCAACAGCGGCAATGCGACCAGATCGGTGACGCCAGGCGCGGCATCCATGCTGGCGAGCTTTGGCATCACCAGCAAAAATCCGTTCAGCGATAACAGGAAGAAATACGCGAGCACGCCGAGCGTTGCTGCGAGCAATGCCCACGCCAGCGGTTGCACGAACATGCGGCGCAGTTCGTTGCGCGCAAGACTGAGACTCATGCGGGCACCTTCGCTTCCTCGGCACTGGCAATGCGCAGAAAGATTTCTTCCAGACTCACGGTGTCTGGTCTCAGTTCAGTCAGACCCCAACCTTTTTCGACGATCGTCTGTGCCAATTGCGCAGATGTGGCGTTGTCAGCCAAGGTGATGCGCCAGCCGTCGTCAATGGCTTCGGCGCTGCACACGCATGGGATGGATTGCCAGGCTTGTGCATTGAGTGAATTGGAAACCGCAACGTGCAGTGAAGTGCTGCCGGCGACCGTTTGTATTGGCCCATCATGGCGCAATCGGCCCTGATGCAGGATCGCGACGCGATCGCAGCATGCTTGTACGTCCGGAAGCAGATGCGTAGACACGATCACCGCTTGCTCGCGACCGAGTTCGCGCACAAGCGAGCGAATACGCGCGGCCTGCAAGGGGTCCAGGCCCGAAGCTGGCTCATCGAGAACGATCAATGCCGGCGAATGCACGATCGCCTGGGCGATGCCGACGCGCTGCTGAAAACCCTTTGACAGATTGCCGAGCAATCGCGCGCGAACCTGACCCAGGTCGCAGCGCTCGATGACGGCGGCAACCGCATTCGTCAGCGCGCTACCTCGCAGGCCGTGCAGGCGCGCGCAAAAACCCAGATATTCGCGTACGCGCAGTTCCGCGTACAACGGCACTTGCTCGGGCAGGTAGCCGCGTAGTGTCCGCATCGACTCGGGGTCGTCGCGAAGATTCCTTCCATCGATGCGAATCTCACCGCTGCTCGGCGCCAGGACGCCGGCAATCATGCGCAAGGTTGTGGATTTGCCCGCGCCATTGACCCCAAGCAGACCGAGCACACAGCCCCGATCCAGAGTCAGATTCAGACCAGCAACGACACCTCGCCCACCCAGCGTGCGGCCGACGTTGAGCATTTGCAGTAATGGTGATGCGGACATCGGGTTTCCGGGCTGAATGGCGCGATTGTTGCTGGTAATGCAACCAGCTTGACGCACGTCGGTTGATTGACGCTATCGCGCCCGCATAATGACTTGTGCGTGCCCGTTTGTCGCTGGTGCGAATTTGCTACGTCACGTATAGTGCCTATTCCTCTTGTGGTATTTCAATATGTTGGACTTCATTCTGAATTTTCTGGTCCACGGCATCACGCATGCATCGTGGGTCGCCAAGCTGGTGTATTTCATGATTGTCACGCAGTTGACGATCTTTTCCGTGACCTTGTATCTGCATCGCAGTCAGGCGCATCGTGGCGTGGATTTCCATCCCGTGCTGGCGCACATTTTTCGTTTCTGGGCGTGGCTGTCGACCGGCATGATCACCAAGGAATGGGTCGCGATCCATCGCAAGCATCACGCCAAGTGCGAAACCGACGAAGATCCGCACAGCCCCAAGACCTACGGCATCAACAAGGTGTTGTGGGAAGGTGTGGATCTGTATCGTGTGGCTTCGAACGACACCGCGTCGATCGAAAAGTACGGCCGCGGCACGCCCGACGACTGGATCGAGCGCAATGTGTATGCGCGGCATGAATTCATGGGCCCGACGATGATGTTCATCATCAACATCGCCCTGTTCGGTGTCTGGGGTGTGGCGATCTCCGCGATGCAGATGATCTGGATACCTTTCTGGGCTGCCGGCGTGGTCAACGGTTTGGGCCACTGGTGGGGCTATCGCAATTTTGAAACCGCCGACATGGCGACGAATCTGACTCCATGGGGCTTTTTCATCGGAGGCGAAGAGCTGCACAACAACCACCATGCTTTTCCAAGCTCGGCGAAGTTCGCGCTGCGCAAGTTCGAGTTCGATATCGGCTGGGCCGCGATTCGCGGGTTCGAGAAGCTGCATTTGGCCAAGGTCATGCGTGTAGCACCCGCACTCGACGTCCGGCCCAACATGCCGTTACCGGATACCGAAACGTTGAAAGCGTTGCTTACGCATCGTTTCCAGGTGATGACGGATTATTTCCGTGGCGTGATTGCTCCGACCTTGCGCGATGAAGCGGCGCACGCCGGTGCCAGCCTCAAGGCCTTGCCGCGCGCACTGCGCAACGCACTGCCCAATGGTGGTCGCTGGCTGGATGCGCGTTCGCAGGAGAAGCTGCGCGTCGCCGTGGAACAACGCCCGCGCTTGGCCACGGTGTGCGAATTCCGTGCGCGCCTGGCTGTCGTGCTCGAACGCGGCAACGCCGGAGCCGAAGCCATGCTGGCAAGCCTGCAGGAGTGGTGTCGCGAAGCCGAAGCCACAGGCATCCGCGCGTTGCAGGAATTCGCGGCACGCCTGCGCGGGTATTCGCTGGTGCCGGTGCGGGTTTGAACCGAACACGGGTCCGATAAGCCTCGAAACTGTCCCTTCTCCCATCGGGAGAAGGCGGCGCGCAGCGCCGGATGAAAGCAGCACCGAGCGGAAATCCATCAATGTCTCTTCATAGGCCCGGTTGTGCTCCGACCCTCACCCCCAACCCCCCACCCCGTTGCTAGGCTCGTTCCCCGCCAAGCAACCCCCAGGCCCCGCGCACAGCGCTCGCGCGCTGCTGAGCGCCCGAGCAAGAGGGGCTCGAAGCGAAGCGATGAAAAAACCCGCCATTCGGCGGGTTTTTTATGGAGCACTGGATCCTGTGTCGTCAGCCATCCATGGTCATCACAGGATGATGTTCATCCTGAACTCACTTGATCTTGGCTTCCTTGTAGGCCACGTGCTTGCGCACGACCGGATCATATTTCTTGATTTCCATCTTGTCCGGTGTGTTTTTCTTGTTTTTGTCGGTGGTGTAGAAATGGCCGGTGCCCGCGGAGGACACGAGGCGAATTTTGTCGCGCTTGGATGCCATGATTTTCTCCTCAGACCTTGTCGCCGCGACCGCGCATCTCGGCGAGGACGGTTTCGATTCCGTTCTTGTCGATGGTACGCAGCGCATGCGCGGACACTTTCAGCTTGATCCAGCGATTCTCGCTCGGCACCCAGAAACGGCGCTCGTGCAGGTTCGGCAGCCAGCGACGCCGGGTTTTGTTGTTGGCATGCGACACATTGTTGCCGGACTGTGCGCGTTTGCCGGTTACTTGACAGACTTTGGCCATCGTACCTACCTCGATGTTGAACGGAGCCGCTCTTGGCCAGAACGGTATCGGCCCGGGGAATTTGGCTACAAATTGGATCCCGGATTCGCCGCAAGACGCAGCGAGCCGCGCATTACAGCAGAATCATGGGCTTGCCGCAAGCGCGGCGCCGCCTTAACGCTGCTATCCAGCATGATTGCGTCACCGATTTGTAGGATGGGTTGAGCGTAGCGATACCCATCGCATGACGCCGGACTCTCGATGGGTATCGCTGCGCTAAACCTATCCTACTTGAGATGCTCGGTTCACTTGTTCCGGAGAATCGGTTCAGATCTCCTCAACACCCGTTCGCTTGCCACGCTTTATCAACCAGGAAACGCCGCGCAGATCGGCGATGCCGACCAGCGCGCGGTTGAGGTTGTTGTATTTCGAGGTGCCAGCACTGCGCGGGCGATGGTTGACGGGCACGCTTTTGACTTGCCAGCCGGCACGTTGCATGAGTGCCGGCAGGTAGCGGTGCATGTGGTCGAACCAGGGCAGGTCGAGGAAAGCGTCACGCTCGAACAGCTTGGTGCCGCAGCCGGTATCTGGAGTGTCGTCGCGCAGCATGCGTGAGCGGATCGCGTTGGCGATTTTGGATGCCCAACGCTTGCTGCCGGAATCCTTGCGGTTGACGCGCCAGCCGGCGAACAGTTTGATTTCGGTGGGCGAGTCGTCGCGCATTGAAATCAATTTTGGAATGTCGGCCGGATCGTTCTGACCGTCGCCATCGAGCGTGGCGATCCAGGCGCCGCGCGCGGCTTTGACACCGGTGCGGATTGCGGTGCTCTGGCCGCTTTGAGTCAGATGACGCAGAACGCGCAGTTCGGCAAATTGCCCCTTCGCCGTGCGCAACACATCGAGGCTGTCGTCGCGGCTGCAATCGTCGATGTAGACGATCTCGAACTCGTGCTTGCCACGCAGGGCGGCGGCGATTTCGGTCAACAACGGCACGATGTTGTCGCGTTCGTTGTGGATCGGTACGACGACAGAGATGTCGGGCATTTCGATATTCCTTAACGTATAACCTGGATGTGAATCAAAAAATTCCGATTTCGTCATCTCCGCGCAGGCGGAGATCCAGTCCTTTTTGTTGAGCGCAAGCCACTGAATTCCCGACTGTGCGGGAATGATGAGCCAACGAAGTCAACGCGGAAGCTATGGCCAACAACATCAGAGGTTATTCTGAAAATAATCTTTGCACCACGCCACGACGGGTGGTAAACCTTGCTCGATTGTCGTGCGAGCCTCAAATCCGAATGCCAGGTGCGCGCGCTGGTTCGATGCGCTGGTTTCGGGCATGTCGCCGGGCTGCATGGGTTTGTAGACACGCGTGGCCTTGCGACCAGCGGCTTGTTCGATCACGCTGATGAAGTGTTCGAGTTCGACTGGCTCATGGTTGCCAAGATTGAAAATCGCGCAGGGCGGATTCGTGCCCTGGTCTTGTGGCGGATGATTCAACGCGCCGAGCACGCCGGCGACGATATCGTCGATATGGGTGAAGTCGCGGCGCATCTTGCCGTGGTTGAACACGTCGATGGAGCGGTCGGCGAGAATGGCGCGCGAAAACAACAGTGGTGCCATGTCCGGTCGACCCCATGGGCCGTACACCGTAAAAAAGCGCAGCCCGGTACATGGCAGACGAAACAAGTGCGCGTAGCAATGCGCCATCAATTCATTCGATGCCTTGGACGCGGCGTACAGGGATAACGGTTGATCGATGCTTTGAGTTTCCGCAAATGGTGCGACGGCGTTGCCACCGTAAACCGAAGACGACGAGGCATACACCAGGTGCTCAACCTCGCCATGGCGGCAGGCTTCCAGGATGTTGAGGAATCCGGTCCAGTTGCTGTGCAGGTAGGCGTATGGATTTTCAAGTGAATAACGCACGCCAGCCTGCGCGGCGAGATGGATGATGCGGGTCGGTTGGATCTCTGCGAACAGCCCATCGAGTGCCGGTTTTTCGGCGACATCGAGCGTGCGTAGATCGAGCCCCGGACAAAGCGCGGCAACGCGATCTCGTTTAAGTCGCGGATCGTAGTAGTCGTTGAAGTTGTCGACGCCAACGACACGTTCGCCGCGCGCAAGCAGGGCGCGTGCTGTGTAGGCGCCGATAAACCCGGCAGCGCCGGTGAGCAGAATGGTCATTGACGGTTACGTGAAAGACAATTGCGCAATTGTAGCGGGTGTCGTCGCTCGGGGAGTGGAGAATTCTCTGCCCCGGATACTTGATCGAGTTCCGTCGCTCTGAATCAACTCGCGTGTTGCAACGCGTTGCGCCATTCGCTTTCGAGGTGATCGAATTGACTCGTGTCGTGGGCGACCAGAACCAGGGTGCCGTGGCCCATTGGCACGCTGCGTCCTTGCATGCCATCGCGGGTGAAATCGCGGGTTTCGGCAACGCGATCGTTGTTGACGTAAAAAACGGTGACGGGGCCGTCCTTGCCTGGCATCACCATGTGCACTGAAGTGAAGCGCCCGACCGGGCAGCACGCAACATAGCTGATGCCGGCCGGAATCTGTTGCATCTTGACGCCGCGTTTGGCGAATGCCTGCCGCACGGCGTCTTCGGTTACGTCCCTGGTTAGCGCCAGCGCGAAGTGCTCGTCAGGAGCCATCACGTGATCGATCGCCAAAGTCGCCAATGGCGTGGCGCGAACGTGCATGCCAATTCCGAGCGCGAGTACGGCCGCCGCGGCTACCGCAAACAATCCGCCTCGACGCAAATAGCGTCGGCGTTGGCGATGCTGCTCAGTAGCTTGTGCCAGCAGTATGGATTCTGCCAACTGCGGTGGAACCGGAATCGCAAGCGCATGCTGTAGCGATGTCTCGAACGTAGTGGCGCGATCATGCGCCTGCGCGCAGCGCGGACATTCCTGGCGGTGGTGCAGGAATTCCCGTGCCGCGGCATGCGGATCGATGTTCAACTGACGGCGGAAATCAAGGCAATTCATGGATGGACGCCTCGTTGGATTCGCCGCCGAATACTGCCTTGAGTTTCTGACGTGCGCGGAATACCTGGGTCATCACCGCGGCCGGCGTGATCTTCAATTCCTGCGCAATCTCCTCGCAGGAATAGCCGCCGAGTACTTGCATCAGCAACGGTTCGCGGTATTTGGGATCGAGCTTATGCATGGCAGTTCGGATCAGGTGTTCGTCGCCCGTTGCTTCCGGCATGTGGGATACGCGCTCATCGGCAATATCGAGTTCGTCGACATCGGTGAATTGCGGCGTCTTGCGCTCGTACAGTCGCGCATGTTCACGGCGCAATATCGTGATCAGCCACGGCTTGGCTGCGGCGGTTTCGCGCAGGCTGTCCAGCGCGCGCCACGCGCGCAAAAATGTTTCCTGGACCAGGTCGTGTGCCAATGCTTCATTGCCGCAAAGCCAATATGCGTAACGGAACAGGTCGCCCGACAGGCTGCGCACCAATGCGTCGAACTGTCGTTGTTTACTGCTCACTTCGGACATGACCGGCAATCAGTGTCCGGGCTTTCAGCGAATGCGCTCGAGGATGCCCTCAAGTTCTTCCAGGCTGTGGTAGTTGACGACCAGCTTGCCGCGTCCACCGCGGCCATGCTGGATGTTCACGCGGGCGGCGAGTTTTTCGGCGAGTTCGCGTTCCAGCGCAACGATATCCGCATCGCGGGTCGCTTTGGCTGGGGCTTTTGCCTTGCCCTTGGGCACAGTCTGCGCGGTGCGCGCGGCTTCTTCGAGTTCGCGCACGGTCCAGCCGTGCTCGACGGCGCGTCGCGCCAGGCCGATGGCGAGTTTCGGGTCAAGCGTCAGCAGCGCGCGCGCGTGGCCCATCTCAAGCTTGTGCTGTTCGAGCAGTTGCTTGATCGGCGCGGGCAGATCGAGCAGGCGCAGCAGGTTGGATACAGCGGCACGCGAGCGGCCAATCGCGTCGGCAACCTGCTGATGGGTGTGCTTGAATTCCGCGATCAGGCGCTGTAGCGCGTTGGCTTCTTCGAGTGGCGTGAGGTCTTCGCGCTGGATGTTCTCGATCAGCGCCATGGCCACCACGGCCTGATCGCGAATCTCGCGCACGACCGCGGGAATCTCGGTCAAACCGGCCAGTTGCGCGGCACGCCAGCGGCGTTCGCCGGCGATGATCTCGAAGCGTTGTGCGCCAATCAGGCGCACCACGATTGGCTGGATGACGCCCTGCGCCTTGATCGAGGCCGCCAGTTCCTGCAGGCGCTCATCGTCGATATGCTGGCGCGGCTGATATTTGCCGGGCTGAATGCGGCCGACCTCAATCGCGCGCAATTCGCCCTCGACCGGCGCCTCGTCGGTTTCCGGCGTGCCCAGCAGGACATCCAGATCGCGCGCGCCCAAACCGCGTCGTTTCGCAGCTGCCATTTCTATTCCTTAGTTGACCGATGCCGGACCGACATGCATCGGTGCGCCGCCGCGCTCGCGCCGGATCATTTCGCCGGCCAGGCCCAGATAGGCGATGGCACCGCGCGATTCGCGATCGTACAAATTGATTGGCTTGCCGTGGCTTGGTGCCTCGGCCAGACGAATATTGCGCGGAATCACCGAGCGCAGCAGTTTGTCGCCGAAATGCTTGCTCAACTGCGCAGACACGTCGTTGCCCAGGTTGTTGCGCACATCGAACATCGTGCGCAGCAAACCTTCGACCTGCAATTGCGGGTTCAGGCGCGCACGCACCGCTTTGATCGTATCGAGCAGGCTGGTCAAACCTTCCAGCGCGAAATACTCGCACTGGATCGGAATCAGCACGCCGTGCGCCGCGGTCAACGCGTTGATGGTGAGCAAGTGCAGCGACGGTGGGCAATCGATCAGGATAGTCTGGTAACGATCGCCGAGTTTCGCCAGTTGCTCCTTGAGCCGCGATTCGCGCGCCAGCGCATCCATGAGTTTCAATTCGGCTGCAGTCAGATCGCGATTGCCGGGAAGCAGATCAAACCCAGCCGGCGTGGGTACGATCGCGCTTTCGATCGAGGCTTCTTCGAGCAACACCTCGCAGCCGGTCAGTTTGACCGTGCGCTTGTCCAAACCCGAGGCCATGGTCGCGTTGCCTTGCGGGTCCAGGTCGATCAACAGAATTCGACGGCGCGTCTCGGCCAGCGCGGCAGCGAGGTTCACTGCGGTTGTGGTTTTGCCCACGCCGCCTTTCTGATTGGCAACTGCAATTATTCGTGTCATGCGGCGTGATCCTGCACCAGCGCATCGGAGCGGCGCATTATGACTACATGCCGCTGCGCACCCAAGCCCGGAATATCCAGTGCATGGGTGGCATCGACGCGAAAAGGAGCGGGCAAGTGGGAAATCTCGTTCGGATCGAGCTGGCCTTTCATGGCCAGCCACACCCCGCCGGGGGCCAGCAAGTGGCCGCCCAGGGCCAACATTTGCGCCAAATCCGAGAATGCTCGCGAGGTAATGCAGGCGTAGCTGCCGCGGGCATTTTCAACGCGAGTTTGTTCAACGCGAACGTTCGCCAAGCCTAGGGTACGTACCGCTTCGCGCAGGAATCGGGTTTTCTTGCCGTTACTGTCGATCAACACGTGCTCGCGCGAAGGCTGCAGTATCGCCAATGGAATACCGGGTAGGCCGGCTCCGGTTCCCAGATCGGCGAGATCGTCGCCACGCACGAAGGGCGCGATTGCCAGCGAATCGAGCAGATGGCGCACGATCATGTCGCCCGTATCGCGCACGGCCGTCAGGTTGTAGACGGCATTCCACTGAGTCAGCAGTTCTACATAGTCGAGCAGGCATTCACAAGCCGCGGGCGGCGGCGCAAGGCCGAGCTGTATGGCTCCTGCGTGCAGACGAGCAAAGTGATTGGCGCGATCGGATAACGGACTCATGCGGTTCCTTGCCGCCGTGGCCGTGAAATCAAGTGGCCTGACGGCCGACCAGTATCCGTGCCCGCGTGGGGAAAATCCAGCGCGGAGTCGTTTTTACTTGATGTGTTGGGCTCGCTTCCCCTGCGTAGCCGGAGAAACTGTCCGCCGGACTGAGGGGGGCGCTTTCACTTTTCCCGCAACAGATCAAGAGCACCCCCTTCCGCCTTCGGCACCTTCCCCCGCTTGCGGGGGAAGGGAAATAGAAATGAGCCCCGCTTGTGGGGGAAGGGAAATAGAAATGAGCCCCACTTGCAGGGGAAGGGAAATAGAAATGAGCCCCGCTTGCAGGGGAAGGGAAATAGAAATGAGCCCCGCTTGCAGGGGAAGGGAAATAGAAATGTACCCGGCTTGCGGGAAAGGAATATCGCCCGGGTTTTCAGGGGAAAGAGGTGATTGCCTTGCCGAAAATGGCCGAGTTTCTTCCAGCTGTTTCAAACGTCGTCTGGACGGATCAAGAGTGCAGCTGCACGCGGGTGATCAACACTCCACGCTCGCGCAAATCGCGATTGAGTTCGGCCTTCAGATGGGCGTCGCGGATGCTCGGGTCCGTATCATTGCAGGTGCCGGCGGTGAGTTCTGGAATGCGTCGGCGCAACAATTCGGCGATATCGTCGATCAGCGCGTCGGCACGTTGCGCATCGATCACCTGAAAGTAGACGCGCCCGCTGATGTCGCCGCTCGCTGCGTGTGCGGATACGTCGACTTCATTGCCGAGCAAGCGAATCTTGTGGGCGACGCGTTCGATCAACGGCCACATCACGTGAATGCCGGCCCCGACGGTACGCAGGTGACCGCCGACACGGCGAAACGTATAGGCATGGCCTTCGGGAATGCGTCGCACACACATCCACGCCAGCAGCATGAGGCAGCAGGTCAGTGCAACGATTGGCATCGGAGATAGCATTTATAAATCCTCTTTATCAAGAGGTTAACCGACTCTACTAGAAACTTTATATCAAATCCACAGAAATCAATGAAATTAAAGGATTTTGATAAGTATCATCGGTTCTTGCTGTCCTGTCGCTGAACCTGTTGGCGATTCCAGTGTGCTGGTCGACACAGTTTCGGTGCAGCGCCCGATGCGACCGACGCGATGGCTAAACCGTGCCGATCCTCAGCCTGTGGTTTACGACCAAACCACCATATCTCGTCATTCCCGCATGCTTTAAGCGGGAATCCAATGACTTGGCGGTTGACGCCTGCGCCGAGTGCGAAGCAAACGCACTGGATTCCCGCCTACGCGGGAATGACGAGCGCTGGGTTCATGTCTGCGCGGGATGACAGATGAGCGGCACCTCAGATTCCGTCACTCCCGCGAAGGCGGGAGTCCAGTTGCAACGGCATAAGCGACCGACGCAATGGCTGCCAGGAAGTTTGACTCAGGCGTGCGGGAACAGCTTGTCGAATTCCACGGACCGCAGTGGGCGCGGCTCACCCAGATAGTTACCTTGCGCATAATCGGCGCCACTTTCACGCAGGGCAGTGAGGGTGGCGAAGCTGTCGACGTGTTCGCCGACGACTTGCATGTGCAACGATTGGGCAAGTTGCGTGATCGAGGCGACCATCTTGCGATCCAGGTCGCTGCCGGCCAGCCCTTCGATGAAACTACCCTCGATCTTGACGATATCCACTGGCAGGTGGCGCAAATGCGTAAATGAGGAAAACCCGGTGCCAAAATCATCCAGTGCAAACCGGCAGCCGAGTTTCTTCAGCGATGAAATGAATTTGCGCGCGGTGTGCAGGCTGGTCAATTCGCTGGTTTCGGTGATCTCGAAAACCAGTTGACGTGCCGGTACGCCGGAATCGCGCACCGCTGCTTCGATCAATCCCAGCGCTTCGGGATCGACCAGGGTTAGGTTGGACAGATTGACGTTAAATGCGATCGGTGCAGCAAGCCCCTTGATGCTGGCCAGATAGCGCAGTAGATGGTTGATCGCCCACAGGTCGATTTTCGACATCATGCCGACGCGTTCGGCCAGCGGCACGAACACCCCGGGCGAAATCAACTGGCCGTCCTTGCCGACCATGCGGATCAGCACTTCGAACAGGTATTCGAGCCCTTGCGTGCCGGCACCATTCACGCGCCAGCCCTGGCGTTCGACGATCTCGCTTTCCTTTGTCGGCAATGCCGCCAGCGGCACGATCGGCTGCACCAGGAAGATGAAGCGTTCCTGTTCCAGCGCCAGGCGCAGGCGTTCGGTCCAGCCAGATTCGATTTCGCGAGCAATGCGCGCATCGTATTCGCCGACGTAGATTTCGGTCTGGTCGCGCCCGCGTTGCTTGGCGTTTTTGCAGGCCATGCGCGCGTGTTCCAGCGCGTATTCGCTGGAAGGCGTGTCCTTGCTGATGACAGCTACGCCGATGGATGCGGTCGCGTGGCGTTTCTGCCCGTTCGAGGTGTACTGCGATTGATGCAGCAACTCGCGAAAACCGTCGGCGATCGGAAAAAGGTTTTCCAGTTGCACGCCAGCCAGCAACAACGCAAAGCGATCGCCTTCGATGCGCGCGAGCACGTCGCCTTCGCGCAGGCGCCTGCCGATGGCGACGGCAACGTCAACCAGCAATTGCTCGGCAGCGGCACTGCCCACGGTATCGATTATGTAGTTGTAGCGATCGATGTCGATGTACAGCAGCGCGGCATAACCACCCTGGTCGCGGCGGCGATTGAGTTGCTGGGTCAGGATCTGATTGAAATGCCGGGCGTTGGCCAGACCGGTCAGGCGATCGTGGTTGAGTTCCCAGCGCAGGCGTTCGGCACTCTTGCGATCGGAAATATCGCGAAAGACCACGACCGAACCTTCGCGCCGTTGTGCGATCGCCAGCGGCAAGACCGTGCACTCGACGGGAATGCCTTCTCCGCCGGCTTTCCAGAACACGGTCTCGTGCGCGTTCAGCGATTCGCCTTGCAGGTAAGCGCGATCCAGCGTCGATTCGCCTGGTCCGACGGGTTGCCCGTCTTCGGCGGCGTAGTGGATGACCGCATGCGCGGGTTTGCCGACGAACTCGGATTCGTCGGCGCGGCCGAGCAGGCGCAATCCGGTTGGATTGATGAACGTGATGACGCCGGCATTATCCACGCCGTAAACGCCATCGCCGACGGAACCGAGAATCCCGTTCAGGCGTTGGCGTTCGCCTTCGACGGTTTTCTGCGTCTGGATCTGGCGGGTGAGCGTGCGCACGCGCGCGAGAAACAGTTCCTTGGCTTCGTTCTTGAACACGCATTCCATGGCGCCTGCATCCAGACAGCGCTTGATGATGTCCTCGCGATAGGTACCGGTGATGATCGCCAGCGCAGGTGCGCCCGGGCGCGCGGACAGGCGCCGGCATAGTTCGTCGCCGTTGCCGTCTGGCAGGAAGTAGTCGACGATGACCAGATCGTAGGTACCGTGTTCGGTCATCTCATCGGCTTCGCGCAAGGTGCCGGCGGTCGCCACCTCGAAGCCATTGCGTTCGAGCAACTGCCGATAGGCCAGACGTACGCTTTGTGAATCGTCCACAAGCAGGATGCGGATGCTGCTTGCATTCGGGCTTGCGGCAGGCGTGCTTTCTACGTGCACGGGTTTCGTTGCTACAGTCGACACGGGCGTCGCCAGCATTGGCGCCGCCGGTGCCAGGGTCTTGATCGCGCCGGGAATGCGATTGAAATCCGACCATAACACCACGTTGGTGCGTGCGCGGGTCTGCATGAAGCCGAGCAATTCCGGCGACTTTTCATGCGCCATCAACAACACCGCTGTCGAGGCGGAATCGCTGCGCAGGTGATCCAGCAGCGCAGCAAATTCCTTGGTCATGCGCGCGGGCGCACCGATCAGCAGCAGGCCGTAACTTTGTCCCAGCTCCACGGATCGCTTGAGATGATCGAGCGCCTCGACGTAGCTGCTCAACTCATTCGGAGCGCTCAAACCTGCGGCCGCAAGTGTGCGCTTGAGCAAATGGCTCAAGGTGACAGAGCGTTCGACGACGAGAATCCCGTCCAATGATCGGCGACCTGAGAAAGTGTGTTCGAGCCAATGCCTGGCAGCGAATAAAATTCGCGGTCGCGCAATTGGCATGCCTGCATCCGACAGCCCGGGTACAGCAAACCCACGGCGGTCGAATGCGGGCGCTATCACAACAGCAAGCGTGGCGCTTTGCAAGCTGGCAATGTGGGCAGCGCAGGCGGCATCACCGGCCAAGCGCAAGCTTGGCGCGGCGGCCTGCTAAAATGGCCCCAATTGCCGATACCGGAAACCGCACCGATGCCTTATCCCCGTACGCGTATGAGACGCATGCGCCGCGACGCCTTCAGTCGCGCGCTGATGCGCGAAACCACCTTGACGGCCGCCGACCTGATCTTGCCGGTGTTTGTGTGCGAAGGGCAGAAGGTACGCGAACCGGTCGCCTCCATGCCCGGCGTCGAGCGCCTGTCCATCGACCTGTTGCTGGCGCTGGCCGCGCAGGCGCATGAACTGGGCATTCCCGCGCTGGCGTTGTTCCCGGTCACACCGGATACAGCCAAATCGCTGGATGCTCGCGAAGCCTGGAATGCCGATGGTCTGGCTCAGCGCGCCGTGCGCGCATTGAAATCGCACCTTCCGGAGTTGGGCGTCATTACCGACGTCGCGCTCGATCCATTCACCACCCATGGCCAGGACGGCCTGATCGACGACGCCGGCTATGTGGTCAACGATATTACCGTGCAGGCACTGGTCAAGCAGGCCTTGTCTCATGCGCAAGCCGGCGCCGACATCGTCGCGCCGTCGGACATGATGGATGGCCGCATCGGTGCGATCCGCCAGGCACTGGAAGATGCCGGCTACATTCACACGCGCATCCTCGCGTACTCGGCGAAGTATGCCTCGGGTTTCTATGGCCCGTTCCGAGACGCCGTGGGTTCCGCGGCAAATCTTGGGAAAGGCAACAAATATACTTATCAGATGGACCCGGCCAATTCCGACGAAGCCTTGCGCGAAGTGGAAATGGACCTGGTCGAAGGGGCTGACATGGTCATGGTAAAACCGGCAATGCCGTATCTGGATATCGTGCATCGGGTCAAGCAGCAATTCGGCGTGCCGACGTTTGCGTACCAGGTCAGTGGCGAATACGCGATGCTCAAGGCCGCCACACTCAATGGCTGGCTGGACGAACGCACGTGCGTGCTCGAAGCACTCACTTCAATCAAGCGTGCCGGTGCCGATGCGGTCCTCACTTATTTCGCCGTGCAAGCCGCGCAATGGTTACGCGAGGTGCGCGCATGAACCAGCCACAGTTCGCCGTGTTCGGCCATCCGGTAGCGCATTCGCTGTCGCCGCGCATCCACGCACGCTTCGCCGAAGACAACGCCATCGCATTGGACTACATCGGCATCGAAGCATCGGCCGAATCGTTTGCCGAACAACTCGCCGCATTCGGCGCAGCCGGCGGCCACGGCGCCAATATCACCTTGCCCCTGAAGCAACTGGCAATGGCGCAGTGTGCGCAGCTATCCGAATTCGCCACGCGCGCCGGTGCCGTCAACACCATGACGCGCTTGCCCGACGGCGGTTGGCAAGGCGACAACACCGATGGCGCGGGTCTGGTACGTGATCTGACCGAACGCCACGCGCTGGACCTGCGTGGACGCCGCACCCTGATCCTCGGTGCCGGCGGAGCCGCGCGCGCAGCCGCGTTCGCGTTGCTCGATGCCGGTATCGCCGATTTGACCATCGTCAATCGCACCCCGGAACGCGCCGATGCACTCTCCGACGCGATTGGCCTGCCGCGCCGCGTGCACACGCGTTATTGGAAAGATATGCCCACCTGCGGCGGATTCGAGCTGATCGTCAACGCGACGTCTGCCGGCCACGATCGCACCACACTCGATTTGCCGATATCGCTGATGACCACGCACAGCCTGTGTTACGACCTGTCCTACGGTGCCGCCGCATTTGCATTCATTGCCTGGGCGCAGGCCGCACGCGCGCGCCGAGCGCTGGACGGCCTGGGTATGCTCGTCGAACAGGCCGCCGAATCGTTCGCGCTATGGCATGGCGTGCGTCCCGAAACCAACACGATCTACGCGCAACTGCGCAATGAATTACCGCTGCGCGCTACGGATTGAAGGCGATGGACTGCCGCCTCGGCTGCGGCGCCTGCTGCATCGCGCCGTCCATTTCGTCACCGATCCCCGGCATGCCCAATGGAAAACCTGCCGGCGTGCGCTGCATCCAACTGACCGACGCAAACCTTTGCGCCCTGTTCGGCAAACCTGAACGCCCCGACGTGTGCGCCCGATTGCGCCCGCAAGTAGCGATGTGTGGCGCTAGCCGGGATGAGGCGATCGCTACGCTGAATTTGCTGGAAACATCCACGTCACCGACGCAGGCTTGCAGGCTCGTTTGAGATTACGGCGTGAGGTGAAATCTGATCGTGACTTGAAGCAACATGTGCGCGCAAGCCAATCACGAACTGCCCT
>JBDTLA010000018.1:0-3345 GCA_039935035.1 Rudaea sp.
CGCGGCACGTTCAAGCTGGGCGTGCAGTTCAACGATTGGGGAAAGCCCGGCGATTCGTATATCCACGGGTTCGGCAATATCGGCCAGGACCTGGGCTGGCTGCCATTCCATCAATACTGGTTGAAGCTACGTCAAGCTGGCGCTGCGAACGAGATCGGCGCCTATTCGATCAACACGGCTGCTGCGCCGCTCGGAAAGTTCATGGTTTCGGCAACCGATGTGCCGGCGAATTCGCCGCTGGCCGATATCGCCTATTCCTACCAGTTCGATGCCGGCCGTTACGGCCAGTTCCTGCGCGGTTACTCCGAGGCACGCGGAGTTCTGCGCACCGAAGGCAAAGTCGTCGACACGCATTTGCGTGCGAGCGATGGCTTCGTCGAAGCCGTCACGCTGGAAAACGGCGAACGCATCGAGGGCGATCTGTTCATCGATTGCTCGGGTTTTCGCGGCCTGCTGATCGAACAGGTGCTGCACACCGGCTACGAGGATTGGACGCCATGGTTGCCTTGCGATCGCGCCATGGCCGTTGCCTGCGAAAAAGTGGGTCCGCCCACGCCATACACGCGTTCGACCGCGCTTGAAGCTGGCTGGCAGTGGCGTATCCCGTTACAACATCGCACCGGCAACGGCTACGTGTATTCGAGCCAATACTTGAGCGATGACGAAGCCGCCGCGCGGCTGCTCGGAAATCTTGACGGGCCAGCGTTGGGCGATCCACGCCCGCTGCGTTTCACCACCGGCATGCGCAAGAAATTCTGGAACCGCAATGTGGTCTCGCTCGGCCTGGCCAGTGGTTTCATGGAACCGCTCGAATCAACGAGCATCTACCTGATCCAGTCCGGCATCCTGCGCCTGATCAATTTTTTCCCGCACGGCGATTTCAGCGACGTGGTCATCAATCGCTATAACGCTCAGGCACGCTTTGAATACGAACGCATCCGCGATTTCCTGATCCTGCACTATCACGCCACCCAGCGCGACCAGTCGCCATTCTGGAATTACTGCCGCACGATGCCGATTCCAGATTCGCTGCGCGCAACCATCGACTTGTTCGTGGACAGCGGCCGCTTCTTTCGCGTCGCCGATGAAATGTTTGCACTCACGAGCTGGGTACAAGTCATGCTCGGCCAGGGAATATCGCCGCGCCGCTATCACCCACTGGTCGATCGGATGTCCGACGCGCAGTTGCGCGAATTCGTTGGCAGCGTCGAAAAGGTTGTTGCCAATTGTGTGAACGCGATGCCGATGCATGAACAGTTTATTGCACGCCATTGCGCGATGCCGGATGCGTGAATCGGGTGCGCGTCGGGACACCGGAGGTTTTGTGATTTTGAAAGACATAATTCATCAGGCACGCCTCATTGCGATTGTGTTCGTTGTCGCACTCGGCGCTGGCTGGCACACGCCTGCTTCGGCCACACCGCCGCCAGGCTTCGCCACATTGCCGAAGGCGCAACAGGTCGCCATCAACGATCTTGAGAAACGCACCTTCGAATTTTTCCGCGACAGCGCGAACCTCGCCAATGGCCAGGTTCCCGATCACTGGCCGCGCGACAAGGGCGATTATTTTTCCTCGATCGCCGCCGACGGCTTTGGCCTGACTGCTTACGGCATTGGCGTCGAGCGTGGCTGGATGACGCGCGCGGAAGCGGTAAAACGCACACTCGCAACGCTGAATTTCTTCCACGACGCCCCGCAAGGCAATGCAGCGAGTGTCACTGGCTTTCACGGTTTTTTCTATCACTTCCTCGACATGCAAAGCGGCCGGCGCTATCGCTCGCGCCACTGGGTGGAGTTGTCGACGATCGATACGACGCTGCTGCTTGGCGGCGTACTGTTCTGCCAGTCGTACTACGACCACAACACGGCCGACGAAAAAAAGATCCGCAAGCTGGCCGATGACCTTTATCGAAATGTGGACTGGCAGTGGGCGTCACCGCGACCGCCGCTGGTGGCAATGGGCTGGACGCCGGAATCCGGCTTCATCCACGTCGATTGGCAAGGCTACAACGAGGCCATGCTGCTGTATGTGCTCGCGCTCGGATCGCCAACGCATCCCATCGACAAATCCGCGTGGAAAGTCTGGTCGCAAACTTATGACGAAACCTGGGGCAGTTTCCAGGGCCAGGAGCACCTGGGTTTTGCGCCGCTGTTCGGTCATCAGTTCAGCCATGTCTGGATCGATTTTCGTGGCATCCGTGATGACTACATGCGCAAGCGCGACCTCGACTATTTCGAAAACAGTCGGCGCGCCACCTATTCGCAGCGCGAGTATGCAATCCACAATCCGCTGAAATGGGACGGCTACAGCGCCGACATCTGGGGCCTGACCGCGTGCAACGGTCCGCGCGCGCCCACCCGTCCCGGAGAGCCTGACCGCTACGCATCCGACCCGAAAACCTTTTACGGCTACATCGCCCGCGGTGCGGGTTTGCGCGGCACCATCGACGACGGCACTATCGCGCCGACGGCAGCGGCGTCGTCGATCGCCTTCGCCCCGGAAATCGTGATTCCCACCATCCAGGCGATGCAGCGGCGCTACGGCGACGCGTTGTATACAAAGTATGGTTTCGTCGATGCATTCAACCCCAGCTTCACGTTTACCGATCGGCCTCTGCGTTCCGGCCACGTCATCGCCGGCAAAGGCTGGTTCGATACGCTGTACCTGGGCATCGACCAGGGTCCGATCCTGGCCATGATCGAAAATTACCGCAGCGAATTCGTGTGGAAAGTGATGCGCAAGAATCCGTACGTCCGCAACGGCCTGGAACGTGCCGGTTTCAGCGGCGGTTGGCTGGACAAGCCACAGGCGAAATGATGCACGCGGCAAGACGACAAACGGCGGCGTCGATCTTGCCAGTGGCAGCGGGCCGGCGAAAAGCGGTCGGCTGGATTTGCGCAGCAATCTGTTGCCTGCTGATCGGTGGCTGTGGCCACAATGCCGATTCCAATGACATCACACTCAAGTTCTGGACCATCGGTCGCGAAGGCGAAGTTGTCACGCAAATGTTGCCAGCGTTCGAGCGCGCACATCCGGGCGTGCATGTCGTCGTGCAACAGATACCCTTGACTGCCGCGCACGAAAAACTGCTCACTGCATTTGCCGGTGATGCGTTGCCCGACATCGGCCAGCTCGGCAACACCTGGATTCCCGAGTTCGCCACACTCGGCGCACTGGAACCTCTGCAGCCTTATGCGAATGCTTCGCCGGTGGTACACGCGGGCGATTATTTCGCCGGGATCTGGGATACCAACATCATCGACGGGAAACTCTACGGCGTGCCATGGTACGTCGACACACGCCTGTTGTTTTACCGCACCGACCTTCTGGCCGCCGCCGGCTTC
>JBDTLA010000019.1:0-37990 GCA_039935035.1 Rudaea sp.
CCGTAGATGTCGTCGAAATACGCACGCAGCATGTTCGGTACTGTGGCGCCGGTCTGGATCAGGAAGAATTTCTCGGTGAAATTGTCGCGCGGCTCGTGGTCGATGTAGCAATCATCGCGCCCCGCGTAACGCGAGGATTCAATCAACACGTTGCGTTCCACGCCGATCTGCACGTTCTCAACGCCCATGCGTTCGCATTCGGCCAGCGACACCACGAAATCGGCTCGCCCGTCGGTCACCCAATCGTGCAGTTCGTTGACCTCGGTCTTGAACGTCTGGCAGGCTACGCGCGGATGGGCGCGCAGCAGCATGCCCAGGGCTGGCACGATTACCGAGCGCAGCGCGGAGGAAAACGATGCGATGCGGAAAAATCCGCCCAGCGCCTGTTTGTCGTCACCACCGCCGACGAGGCTGGAAAGCAGTTCTGCTTCATAGTGCTCAATAGTCGCGCCGTAGCGTTGCAGTACGCGACCGGGTTCGGTCAATTCCAGGCCACCGTGCATACGCAGGAACAGTGCCTGGCCGAGGGTCTCTTCGAGGTTCTGGATGCGCTTGGTCAGCGCCGGCTGGGTGATGTTCAACGACTGCGCGGCACGCGAAAAATTCAACTCGCGTGCCAGCGTCATGAACGATTCGATCTGCGTCGAAGACAAGCGCGTGCTCATGCGCCTTACTCCCCAGTAAGTCCCGGCTCATCATAACAGGATGCTATCGCGCTATTCGCTGGGGTTATCGCGATCACGCCAAACCGGGGTGGGGAAGCCGCTACTTATTTGGCCGCCTGCACGCTTGCGATGGCTTTGGTAAAAAAGTCGTACACGCCTTGATCGCTCATGTTGCGAGCCGACGACAGCTCGCCGGCGCGGGTCGAATACAACACCTTGCCATCCGCTGAGGCGATGACGGCGGCGGGTATACCTTTCTTGATCGGGTTGCCGAAACGCTTCACCACATCGAGGTTATAGTTGAAATTGCCGACATCGATCTTGACGATGTTGAAATGCGTGACCATCAGCTCGGCGTTCTTTCCGACTTCGAGCGATTTGGCCAGCGTGCGACAATCCGGACACCAGTTCGCGCCGAAGAACAGCAGCACCGGTTTGTGGTTGGCTGCGGCTTGGCTGAGTGCTTGTTGCACGTCGGCATTCGCATCGGCCTCCGGATTGTAAGGGCCGGTCGCAGCAAATGCAGAAGTTGCGGCAAACATCGTCAAAAGCAGTAGTCGTTTCATCGAAATTCCCGGTAAGCGCACGGCACCGAGCGTGTCTTTCATGCATTTTACCAGCGTGGCGGAATACGGCGATGTTCGAAATGGTTTTTTCGAACACGGCCTGCGCAGTCAGGGAGAATCTGCAATAGAGCCGTCCGGTTCACGGGGAGGGTTGGGTGGAGTTGGTGCTGATTGAACGTCGCGCGTAGCCCGGACGCTGCCCCCCTCACCCAACCCTCTCCCTCAAGCTCACACGGGGGAAAGGGCTTAAGTACAATCGAGCTTGGGCGGGCTTGATCGGCAAGTGAGCTTGGGCTTGAGGCTGTGCCGGCTTCAATGTCGGCTGTCGGTCGCGACGAATCCGGCCCAATAGTACGGGTGAATGCTTTGGCCGGCGGCACGACGCGCGGCCAGGGTTTCGCGCGCCGCTCGCGCAAGGGCGTCGGCCGGCGCGGCGTGCTCGATCCAATTTGCGTGATACATGCGTTGCATCAATTGTGCGGTAGCGTCGTCGTCGACGCTCCACAGGCTCATCACCACACTGCGCGCGCCGGCTAGATGGAACGCGCGGGCCAGGCCGAATACGCCTTCGTCGGGCTTGATCGCGCCGAGGCCGGTATCGCATGCAGCGAGGGTAACCGAGGCGGCAGCATCCAGATTCAGCGTGGCGATTTCCTGCGCGGTCAACAAACCGTCGTCGCGGGTAGACGCCGTGGCTGGGTCGGCAGCGAGCAGCAGGCCGGACAAGGCCACGGCAGGCTTCGCTTTCGTTGCAGGGGCGATGCGTATGCCGCGTGTCGCTACCTGCTGCAATGCGCAGTCGGTATCCTCGCTCAAGGCATGGGTTGCAAAGTGGATAATGTTACTTTGTGGCATGGCTGCGAGCACCGCGGATTTGGTCGCGTCGCTGCCGGCGAGGTAGGTGACGTGGTGGCCGCTTTGCCGCGCAACCCAAAGCGCACGCAAGCTGTTCAGTTCGCGACTGGCGCCAGGAAGGGCAGCATTGTCCGCATGCTTGCATGCGTCGATGGACGCCGCCACGGGAACGGCGCCAACGAGCAGCGCTCGATCCGCTGGCGCCGCCGCGACTTGTGCTGCGGCGAGATCGCGTTCGCTATCCAGCAACTGCGGCACCAACCCGGATTCGACCAGCAGGTGTTTGGACAACGGCACGGCCAGCCACGCGACGCGATGCAACTGGCCTTCCGGCACGATAAAAACCTGCTGCAGGTTCGACGGCAGGTTGAGCGGGTCCCAAATTCTGCGGCGCACATCGGTGCCAAGTATGGTTACCTGCGCGAGGTCGCGCGTGGGATCGCGCAGTTCGGCGGTCCAGTCGTGCACCGCCGCATCAATGGCGAGGGCATCGCCCAGGTCGACGAGAACCGGCTTGTTGCTGGAAGCAAGCCGAAACGCGTAATAGTGCTGTGGGCCGCCTGGTCGTTTGGCCTGCTTGATCGTCCATGGATCGCTGCTGCCGAGGGCGAAGCCGATCAGTGCAGAATCCACGGGAAGCGCGGCAAGCAACGTGGTGAAATCCGGCACGCTTTCGGGTAGTCCCGGAATGTGCGCAGCGAGCGCGTGTTCGGCTTGATCCAGCGCTTCGCGGCGATCTTGCAAGGTCTTGATGTCGGCTTTGCCCAATTCACCGTCACGCAAGGCTCTCGAGTAGGCGCTATTGGCGGCCTGCCATTGCTGCCACATCGCGGCAATCGCCGGATCGGGGCTGTTACGTGCGGCTTTCAGGCGCGCGGCAACCAATCGGGTGATGAGCAATCGCGAGCCGATTTGGAGTTGCCATGCGCGCCGCGTCAGGTCTGGATCCGGGCGTGCTGCGGCAAGTGCCAGCACTTGATCCATGCCGCCGGACAGAGTCTGGCGCAGGTCCAGTCCTTCGCCTTCGTCGAGCGCGTTGGCGAATCGGCGCAACAAATGTTGACGCGAGGTTTCCGCTGCAACGGCATGCTCGAACGACTCCTTATCGCGTTGTTGCAAGTGCAGGCTACTTGCCAAGTCGCGTTCGATGACGATGCGATCGGCGCCGAGTACGTCCGGGTCGGCCGGCAGCAACGACAGCGCATGCTGTAGCCGTCCGGTAGCGCCGGCGTAATCGTGTTCGGCCAGGTCGACTTGTGCCAGTTGTGAATAGACCAGGGCCAGTTGCGGGTTGTTTTCGCCATAGCTTTTGATGGCGATGGCCAGCATGCGATTCATGTCGACGCGCGCGCGTTGCACCTGCCCGCTTTCCATCTCGCACAAGCCGAGGTTGCCAAGCTTGTGCACGAGTCCAATGTTGTCCGGACCGTAATGCCGACTGACGATTTCCAATGCCTCGCGCAGTGGCGCGATGGCGGCGTCGCAATGGCCGGATTCGATTTCCAATGCAGCCAGGTTGGACAGTTTCGGGTCGAGTTGATTTTTGTGCGGATCGGCTCGATTGCGTGCGATAGCGATCGATTCGGTCAGGGCGGCGCGTCCGCTATCGTAGTTGCCGATGCGCCGCTGCAGGTTACCCCAAAAGCCCAGACTTGAGGCCAGTGCGCCTTGTCCGCGGATACCCAGGTGCCGGGCTTCGGCGATCGACTGCGTCAGCGTTGCGCGTGCCTGGCCAAAATCGTTGGCAAAATATTGCACCTCCCCGAGGGTGAACAGTGCATCCGTATGCGCAAGGCTCGGGATGCCAAAAATTTGGCCGGCAACAGCGACTGCCTGCGTGCCGGCGAGTTGTGCCTCGGCGAAACGACTCAGGCGGCCGCGGATGTAACAAGCGTATTTCAGTTGGCGCGCATGGATCATGCGTGTGAACGCGTCGCCATTTTGTGTGGCATCGACGGACGCTTCAATCCAGCTGTAGGCAGCCTCGATATTGTTGCCGGCGAAAGCCGCATCGCCGAGAGCGGCGGCGGCGATTGCGTAATCGGCCGGCGCGATTCGCGCGCGATTGGCATTCAATTGCGACTGTACGTCTGCAAACATTGCCAGCGTACGCTTGTGCTCGCCGCTGAACGTCAGCAGCGCAAGCAGGCGCGCTTGCAACCATGCGACTTGCGCGTGGTCATGTGCGTTTTTCGGTTGCCCATGCCGACATTCGATTGCGCGTTCGACGAATTGCCGCATCGTCGCAATGGGTTCGACCTGATTGAAAAAATCGATACGTACCCGGCGTTCGAGGGTCGTGCAGTAGGCGTGCGCATGCGCGTCGTGCGGGGTCTTGAACGCTGCCAGTTCGGCATCCGACATTGCGATCGCAGCCGTGTCATCCTCGTGCGCGAGCACAGCGACATAGCGCGGGGGTAGTGTCGCGGCAAAGGTGCTGGCCGTCGTGAAACCGAGCAGGAATATCCAACGAATCGTCGCGACCAAGGTGATTCCTTGCAGCATGCGAGGGTCAGTATAGCGTCGCGAAGGACCCACACCTGCGACTTCCTGCGTGGAAATACCCACGCTGCGAACAATTGCATCACGACATCAGCCTGGCCTGTTGCAACAACGAACCGCTAAAAAACACACGGGTGTCGTGTCTGGCCTTGCGTGCCTGTGCCGAATGTCACAGGCGCGTAATGCCTTGTATCCGGTAATATGGCCGTAGCCCGACAGCCGCGCGCGCGGTGAACCGATCATCCTGCGAGCGGTCGAAACCGGTACTATTTCCGCAGATTCCCGGACGCCACCTCCCATGTCGCGAAGCAAATGGATCTTGACGCTGATCGGCGTCGTCATTCTGGCCCTGATCCTATGGCGCGTTTTCGGCGGAAACCGTGGCTCGGCGGGTTCCGCCGGGGCCGGCGCCGACGCTCCGGTGCCGGTCACGGTTGTGCCTGCCACATCGGCAAACGTACCGGTGTATCTCTCCACCCAAGGTACGGTTCAGCCGATCAACACGGTCAACTTGCAGCCGCAAGTCGGCGGTCAGTTGCTCAAATTGGGATTCGTCGAAGGCAAGCCGGTGACGAAAGGCCAGGTTCTGGCCGAGATCGATCCGCGCACACTTCAGGCGCAGCTCGACCAGGCGCTGGCCAAGCGCGCGCAGGATGCGACGCTGCTGTCGACGGCAAAAGCCAATCTGGAGCGTTCCGAAAGTCCGCAGTACCGCCAGTACGTGGCTCAAATCGACCGTATCACGCAACAGAATACCGTGGCTCAATATCAGGGTGCACTGGCTGCCGACAATGCGTCGATCGCCAGCACCCGGGTGCAACTCGGATTCACCAAAGTCACTTCGCCGATTGATGGTGTTGCCGGCATTCGCCAAGTCGACCCTGGCAACGTGATTACCACGAGCAGCACACTCGTGACGATTACCCAGATGAGCCCGATTGACGTCGTCTTTTCGCTGGCGGGTACCTATCTCGACAGCGTTCGGACAGCGCAGGACAAGACTGCTTTGTCGGTGGCGGTGCTGGATGCCAGCAACGCCGTGGTTGCGGGCGATGGCACATTGAAGGTCATCGACAACCAGATCGACCCCAGCAGTGGGCAGTTCAAGGTGAAGGCCGAATTTCCGAATGCGGACGGACGCCTGTATCCCGGGGAATACGCCAATATCCGCATTCAAGTTAGCGTGAACTCGGACGCGCTGGTGGTGCCGACGGCCGCAGTGCAGCGCGGACCCAATGGCGAATATGTGTGGCTGGTCACGGACGCTGCGCCGGTGACTGCCAACCCGCCGGGCAATGCATCGCCGCAGCGCGGTCGCGGGGGCACAGCACATGACGACAAGCCGTCCAAATCCGTGCAAATGCAATTGGTGAGCGTGGGCGGCGAGGCCGGTGACAACGGATTGATCGTGACCAAGGGCCTCAAGGCCGGCGATCTGGTCGTCACCGCCGGGCAGTTCCGCCTGAAACAAGGCACCAAAGTACTCCCGATGAAACCTGGCGAGGTGCCAGCGCCCCCGACCGCCGAAGAGATCAAGAAGGCTGCGCAGTCCGGTAGCGAGCGCGGGCACGGACGGCATTGAGCACCGGCGAAGATTCCAACATGGAACCGGCAAACATGGAACCGGGCGGTTTTTCCAGCGTCTTCATCCGCCGTCCGATCGCGACGTCGCTGTTGATGGCGGCCGTGGTGCTGCTCGGCATCATCGGCTACCAGTCATTGCCGGTATCGGCGTTGCCCGAGGTTGAAGCGCCGAGCCTGGTGGTGACCACGCAATACCCTGGTGCCAGCGCGGACACCGTCGCTACGCTGGTGACCACGCCACTGGAGCAGCAGCTCGGCCAGATCAGCGGGCTTGCAATGATGAGCTCGAACAGCTCGGTGGGCTTGTCGAGCATCATCTTGCAGTTCGCGATGGACACCAATATCGATGTCGCCGCGCAGGACGTGCAGTCGGCATTGCGTACCGCGCGCCTGCCGGGCAGTTTGCCGTATCCGCCGATCTACAAGCGCGTCAATCCCGCCGATGCACCAATCATGACGTTGTCGTTGACGTCCGACAGCCTGCCGCTGCGTGACGTCAACGATTTCGCCGACTCGATCCTGGCGCAGCGCCTCGCGCAAATTTCTGGTGTTGGTCTTGTCTCGATCGCCGGCAACGTACGCCCGGCAGTGCGCGTACAAGTCGACCCCGGCAAGCTCGGCAACCTCGGCCTGACCCTGGAAGACGTGCGCAGCGCATTGACGCAAGCCAACGTCAATGCCGCAAAAGGTTCGCTTAACGGCGCGGTGCAGACCTACCAGATCGGCACCAACGACCAGTTGCAAAGCGCGGCCGACTACGCCAACACGATCATCTCCTACAAAAACAACGCGCCGGTAAAACTGTCCGATGTCGCCACCGTCGTCGAGGGCGTGGAGAACGATCAACTCGCGGCGTGGGCCAATGGCAAACCGGCCGTATTGCTGGATATCCGGCGCCAGCCTGGCGCCAACATCATCAACACCGTCGACCAGATCAAGCAGACCTTGCCGGCTTTGCGTTCGGCACTCCCGGCCGGTGTGCACCTGGAGGCATTCGCGGATCGCACCGTGACCATTCGCGCCTCGGTGCATGATGTCGAGATGTCGCTGCTGATCGCCATCGCGCTGGTGGTGGCGGTGATCTTCATGTTCCTGCGCCGCGTGTGGGCCACGGTGATTCCTGCGGTTGCGGTACCGCTTTCGCTACTGGGCACGTTCGCGGTGATGTCGGCGGTCGGGTTTTCGCTGGACAACCTGTCGCTGATGGCGTTGACCGTTGCCACCGGGTTCGTGGTGGACGATGCGATCGTGATGATCGAGAACATCGTGCGCTACCTCGAACAAGGCAAGGATGGGCGCGAAGCCGCCGAAATCGGCGCGCGAGAAATCGGCTTCACGGTGCTGTCGCTGACGGTTTCGCTGATCGCCGTGTTCCTGCCGTTGCTGTTGATGCCGGGCGTCACCGGGCGGCTGTTCCATGAATTCGCGTGGGTGCTCACCATCGCGGTCGCGATATCGATGGTGGTATCGCTGACGTTGACGCCGATGATGTGCGCATACCTGCTCAAGCGCGGCTCGCTGCCAGTCGGTGACGAAGCAGCGCTGGAGAACCGACGCGGGTTCTACGCGCGGATGCTGGGCTGGTACGAAACAAGCTTGGACTGGGTGCTGCGCAGTCGCCGCACGACCATGGTGATCGCGACCGCATCGTTGCTGCTGACCGGATTGCTTTACGTGATTATCCCGAAGGACCTGCTGCCCGAGCAGGACACCGGCATCGTTACCGGCGTGGTGTTGGCCGACAGCGACATCGCGTTTCCGGCGATGGAAAATTACACCAAGAGCGTGGTTGCGGCATTGCGTCGCGATCCTGCGGTCGCGGGCGTGGCTGCGTTCATCGGTGCTGGCGACGTCAATCCGACCCTCAACCAGGGTCAGGTCAGCATCGTGCTGAAACCGCGTGGTGAGCGCGGCAGCCTGAACCAAGTGCTGGAAAGTCTGCACCACGACGTGGCCGACATTGCCGGCGTGCAACTGTTCCTGAAACCCGTGCAGGACATCACCCTGGACTCCACCGTTGCGCCAACGGCTTACCAGTACGCCTTGTCCGAGATCAATGCCAAGGATCTGATTCCCTACGCACAAAAAATGGAGCAGGCGGTCAAGCAATTGCCGCAACTGGCTGATGTCGGCAGCAACCTGGCAATGAATGGGCGCGCGCTGCTGCTCGATATCGACCGCACCACGGCAAGCCGCCTTGGCGTGCCGGTGCAGACCATCGACGATACCTTGTACGACGCCTATGGCCAGCGCCAGATATCGACCATCTTCACCCAGCAGAATCAATATCGCGTGGTCCTGGAAGTTGCGCCGCAATTCCGCAACCGTTCGGATCTCATGAACATGTTGCGGGTCCGCTCCAACGGCGCGAGCGGTGCGCTGACCGGCAGCAACGCGACGAGTCTTGGCATGGTGAAATCGGCCAACTCCTCGACCGCGACCGGCATTGGTCAATCCAACACCGGCATCCTGACCGGTGGCGGCAATACCGTTCCGTTGGCGACATTGGCCAGCGCCAGCATCACCGACGCGCAGTTGGTGATCGCCCACCAGAATCAACTGCCTGCGGTCATCATCTCGTTCAATGTCGCTGCGGGCTACTCGCTTTCACAGGCCGTGGATGCGATCAACCAGACCGCCGCGACGATGAACTTTCCGCCGCAGGTACGCGCCGGGTTCATCGGCGAGGCCGCTGAATTCTCATCTTCGGTCGGCAACGAATTGCTGCTCGTGCTCGCCGCGATCATCGTCATCTACATCGTGCTCGGCGTGCTGTACGAAAGCTACATTCACCCGTTGACGATACTCTCGTCGCTGCCGCCGGCCGGTGTCGGGGCGCTGCTGGCGCTGATGCTGTTCGGCATGCCTCTGTCGGTCGACGGCATCGTCGGCATCGTGCTGCTGGTGGGCATTGTCAAGAAGAACGCGATCATGATGATCGACTTCGCGATCACCGCACAACGCGCGGGCATGAATGCGCATGACGCGATACGGCGCGCCTGCCTGTTGCGTTTCCGCCCGATCATGATGACCACGTTTGCGGCACTGTTTGGCGCACTGCCGTTGGCGCTCGGCACCGGCATCGGTTCCGAACTGCGGCGTCCGCTGGGCGTGGCGATCGTAGGTGGTCTGCTGCTGTCGCAACTGGTGACTTTGTACACGACACCGGTGATCTATCTCTACATGGAACGTTTCAAGGATTGGCTGCACGCGCGGCGTGCGCCGCGCGACGAGTTGGCGGCTCAAGGCGCGCGATGAGTGCGGCCGCATGAACATTTCCGGCCCCTTCATCAGCAGACCGATCGGCACCTCGTTACTGGCGCTGGGCGTGCTGGTGGTCGGTGCCATCTGCTACACGATGCTCGGCATCAGCGCGCTGCCTCAGGTATCGTTCCCCGCGATCTGGGTCTCGGCGAGCGAAGCCGGCGCCAGTGCCAACACCATGTCGACGACGGTGGTCGCGCCGCTGGAGCGTCACCTCGGCCAGATTCCCGGCATCTCGATGATGCGCTCGCGCAGCTCCAACGGCAGCGGCTTTGTCATCCTCATCTTCGATTCCGACGTAAATCTCGATTCGGCCGCGCAGCAGGTCGACGCGGCGATCAATGCGGCGGTACCCGATCTGCCGGCCGGATTGCAGATGCCGCAGTGGCACAAGGCCAACCCGAACGATGATCCGGCAATTGAGCTGGCGCTCACTTCTGACACGCAGCCGTTGTCTGAACTTTACGATGCTGCCAACACTTTGTTGCAGCCGCGCCTAAGCCAATTGCCAGGCGTCGCCTCGGTTGACGTTTCCGGCAGCGCGCAACCAGCCGTGCGCGTGGATGTGGACCTGCACAAACTCGAAGCGCTGGGCCTGTCTACCAACCAGATTCGCAACGCGGTCACCGCGGCGAACGTGCGGTCTCCGCAAGGCATGCTCAGCGATGGCAAGACTGCAACCGCGATCGTTGCGACCGACCAGTTGCACACGGCGCAGGAATTCGCCGACCTGGTCATTGCCAACCACGCGGGCACGCCGATCTACCTGCGCGATGTCGCCCATGTTTACCAGGGCGCACAGGACAGCTTCCAGGCTGCCTACTTCAACGGCAAGCGCTCGATCCAGTTGCAGATATTCAAACGCTCCGATGCCAACGTCATCCAGACCGTGGACGCGATCAAGGCGGAGCTGCCTGGCCTGCGCAACCTGCTGCCACCGGGAACGCAATTGACGGCGTATTTCGACGGCACGCCAACCATACGCGACTCGGTCAACGACGTGCAGATCACGCTGTTGATCAGCCTCATGATGGTGATTCTGACAATGGCGTTGTTCCTGCGCCGCATGGCGCCGACCCTGATTGCGGCGGCCGCGGTACCGCTGTCGTTGTGCGGCGCGTTCGGCGTGATGTACGTGATGGGTTACACGCTGGACAATCTTTCGCTGCTGGCATTGGTGATTGCGCTGACCTTCGTGGTGGATGACGCCATTGTGGTGATCGAGAACATCATCAGGCATCTGGATGCGGGCCAGACGCGCATGCAGGCGGCGCTCGCGGGCGCGAAGGAAATCGGCTTCACCATCGTCGCGATCACCGCGTCGCTCATCGCCGTATTCACACCGATCCTGTTTGCGCCGGGCATTATCGGCATGTTCTTCCGCGAGTTCACGGTCACGCTGGTCGCCGCGATCTTCGTGTCGATGATCGTTTCCTTGACCCTTACGCCGACACTTTGCGGGCTGTTCTTGCATCACCATAACGCCGGCGGCGCTCCGCCATCGCGGCTGGAACGTGCGCTGGATCGTTTCCACGTCGGCATGTTGGCCGCGTACACGCGCATGCTGGATTGGACGCTTTACAAGCATCACCGGCTGATGGCGTGGTCGCCGCTGCCGCTGCTGATCATTACCATCTACCTGTTCTCCGCGGTTCCTGGCACCAGTTTCCCGCCGCAGGACAGCGGCCTGATCTGGGGTCGCGCCAGCGGCGGCAACACGATGTCGTTTGCCGACCTTGAGGCACGCACCAGCACCATCATGCAGGCGCTACGCGAGGATCCGGATGTCGAATATGTCGGCGCGTCCATCGGCACGGGCCGGCGCGGCGCCAGCGGCTGGTTCAGCATCCAGTTGAAAGCGTTGGGTGAGGGTCGCAAGCAATCCACGCAATTGGTCATGGCGCGTTTGTCGGCCAAGGTGTCGCTATATCCCGACCTCGATGTGCGTCTGCGCGCCCACGAAGATTTGCCGAGCGGCTCGGGCGGCACCAGTCAGGGCGGCCAATACAGCGTTGAACTGCAGGGAAACAGCGCGACGGAACTGGAAGAGTGGTTGCCAAAATTGCAGGTGCAGTTGCAAAAAAATCCGATGTTCACGCAAGTCGGAACGGATCTCGATGATGCCTCGTTGTTGCAGAATATGGTCGTGGACCGCGCCAAGGCGGCGCGATTGGGCTTGTCGATGGCGGACGTTGACGACGCGCTCTACAACGCCTTCGGTCAACGCGCGATCTCGACGATATACTCCGACACCAACCAATATCAAGTGGTGCTGACCGCGTTGCCTTCGCAAACGGCCTCGCCAGCCGCGCTCGAAACCATCCATGTGCGTTCGAGTAGCGGCCAGATGATTCCTATCAGCGCGATCGCACACCAGCAATCCACCATTGCCCCCAGCCAGATCAGCCACACCAACCAGATGACCAGCATGTCGGTCAGTTTCAATCTCGCGCCTGGCATCAGCATGGGCGAGGCGACGCAGCAAGTGCGTAAAACCATCACCGACATGCGCATGCCCGGCGACATCACACTCGGTTTTGGCGATTCATTCCGGCGCTTTCAGCAACAGATGACGCAAATGCCGCTGCTGCTGCTCGGTGCGATTATCGCGGTGTATCTGGTGCTCGGCATGTTGTACGAGAACCTCATCCACCCGGTGACGATCCTTTCGACACTACCTGCTGCTGGCGTCGGGGCGCTGCTGGCGTTGCTGCTGACCGGTACGCCGCTTTCGATCGTCGCGATCATGGCGCTGGTGTTGCTGATTGGCCTGGTGAAAAAGAACGCCATTATGATGATCGACTTCGCCGTGGTTGCCGAGCGCGAAGGCAAGGCACCGCTTGATGCGGTGCGCGAGGCTTGCCTGGCGCGTTTTCGCCCGATCATGATGACCACGATGGTCGCGATCCTGGCCTCGGTGCCGCTGGTCATCGGCATCGGTACCGGCGCGGCCCTGCGTCGCCCGCTCGGTATCGCAATGCTCGGCGGTCTGATCTTTTCGCAGAGCCTGACCTTGCTCTCGACCCCCGCGATCTACCTGGTTTTTGCGCGCGGTTCGCAACGCCGCAAGGAGAAACGCGCACGGCGCCGACGCAATGCGCTGGCGTAGCCTGCTGTCGCCGAAGCGTGCGCTTCGCGCACGATTTGGGTTGCGAAGAATCGTTCGTGCGCGTAGCGCATGCGACGCTCAGTCGCGGTGCGCGAAGCTGAATTGCCACAAGCGCACATGGGCCGGGTCCCGGGCGAGAGTATCGACCAGTGCGCGCAGGCGCGCACTGTGCAACAGCGGCGGGGAAACATTGACGATCGCCCCGACCCCGCGCGTCACAGCTGGATCGGCACTTAAGGCTTGACGCCAACGGCTGAGTTCGCCTTCCAGATCCGGCAGCGGCGCGAGCGAAGCCACGACGAGAAATTCCTCGCGTGCGGAATCGGCTGTAACTTCATAAGCCTGCGTCGATCCTTCACCACCGGGCAGCTGCAGTTGCACGCCGGCATGGATTGGGTTGCTCGCCGCATCGCGGAGTGGAAACAGTACCGTAGCGTTGCCGGCGGCATCTTCGTTGAGGACGTAGAGGAAGGTGTCGCGCGAACTGCTCGCGAGCAGACGCATGCGGTCGCCCACACGCAGCGTGGAGTCCGCATTCAGGGGCATATCGCCGCCTGCACCGACGCGCTGAAATTGAATCGCGCTCGTCCACGGCGGTGGAAAAAGATGCGACCAGGCCAGCAGTGTGGCCACGGCGACGACGGCGGCGCACGCGGCGATGCCGATCCAGCGTCGGGCGACAGAGAACGTGTGCGGTTTGGACTGGGTGCGTAGCGCCAGTTGTGTGCCAAGCAAAGCCGCGCTTTGCGGGCGCCGCGCCGGGTCCGTGGCGATGCAGGTTTCGATCAGCGTGCAAAATTGTGGATCGACATCAGGTCGCAGCGCGCGCAGTTCGGCACGCTCGCCATGTTCCTGCGCAATGCGCAACGCCGCGACATCGGATTGCGCATACGGATGACGCCCGCTGAGCAGCAAATACAACAACACACCGAATGCGTAGATATCGCTGCGTATACTCAACGGCGCTCCGTCGAGCACTTCCGGTGGCAGGTAGGCGGGCGTGCCGGAAATCAGGTTACGGCTGGCGAGCAAGCGTTGATTGCCGGCGGCGCCGAAATCCATCAACACGATGCGGCCCCCGCTTTCGCGCATCACGTTGTCGGCTTTCACGTCACCGTGCACGAGATCCGCCGCGTGCACGGCGGCCAGCGCCAGGGCAAGGTCACGGCCGATGCGCAGGGTTTCTTCCGCACTCAGCGCGCCATCGCCGGCTACCACGTTGCCAAGCGTGCGTCCTTCGATTAGTTCGCACCACAATCCTGGTCGATCATCGTGCACCGCGCAGCCATATACGCTAAGCACGTTGCGATGGCGCAAGCGCGCGAGCCGGCGTGCTTCATCCAGCCCGCTGCCGGTGCCGGCGGCTACATGTGCCAGTTTCAAGGCCACATGCCGGTCCAGCCACGGATCGAACGCGCGGTAGACATTGCCGTAGCTGCCTTCGCCAATCATTGCTTCGACTTCAAGCGCGCCCCAGCGGAACAGCACTTGTCGCGGCTGCGTCACGGCCGTGGGGCGCTCGCCGCGATAGGCGTTGGCGACATCGTTGAGCAGGCGCAGCACTTCGATCTGGGCTGGATCCTCGACATCGCTCTGAATCTTCGCCCACGCCACGGGCGCCCCGTCGGCAATGGCCGAAAGGGCCTCGTTGAGTCGGGTTTGCGGCTCGGGTTTGTTCGGCATGGGCCTAGTTCCTGTCCGCGGCAATGCGGCTGGCAACTGACTTTAATGCGCGAGTAACCCGCATCCGAACAGCATCCGCCGAACTGGCCGTTTCAATGGCGATTTCCTGATAGCTCATGCCGAACTCCAGGCGCATCACGATTAGTTCCTGCTGCTCGCGATCCAGTGTGGCCAGAGCCGACTCGTAGCTTTGGATGCGTTGCTCGCCGACCAGATGTTCGACCACCGATGCGCTATCGTCGGGCACGGGCGTATTGTCGATATCGAGCTTGTCACCGCGGACCTGGCGTTTGCGCAATTCGCCGCGGACCTCGTTGAGCAGAATCTGGCGCAGGTACGCCAGGAAGCTGCCACTGCCGTTGCCGGCGTCGAAGTGGTCGAGGCGATTGAGCGCGCGCAGCAGTGTCACCTGAACCAAATCGTCGGTGTCGGCGATATCGCGTGCATAGTGCGGCATGCGCCCATGCGCCCAGCGCCGCAGCAACGGCAGGCAGCGTTCGTACAAGGCTTGCTTGGCCGCAGATTCGCCGGTGCGAATGCGACGCAGCAGATCCGCAGTAGGCTCGATGCTGGCCGTCACTTGGACACGTATCCCGACAAATGGATTTGCCGCGATTCTACCCTTTCGAACCGGCGCTCGTGCTGATGGTCGGCACGCACGCGCGATCAACGCGGATGCGTGCGCGATGTCATGGCTGATTGACGACTTCCCGATGCATCGGCGCGAGCTTGGCCAGCAGCTTGTTCTGCGCGCGGAACGGGACGTGGTGCTTGTCCATCGCGTTTTGCAGGTCTTCAACCAGGGCATTGAACTGGGCGCGATCAATCTTCAATTTTGCGTGGGTCTTGACCATGTCTTTGCCGGTGTAGGTACACGGTCCGCCGAGGATGACGCAGAACTGGTCAACGAGTTCGATCTTGATGTGTTTTTGATCGGCGTCGGCGAAGAACGCGCGCGTGCGCGGATCACGGATCAGATTGATCATCAGATCGTCGACGATCGCGACAAGTCCGGCCTTCTCGCCGAATTGCACGTAGACCGGGTGCAGCGAGGCATTAGCAGGGGCGGGATTTTCAGCGGCTTGCACGCCGGTCAGGCAACAGGCCAGCAGCAACGTCGCTGGGGCAATAAAGACGCGCAGCGTTTTGCGATAGATATTCATTGGTTTCTCCAGACGTTGCAATTCAGAACCCGACCTGCACGGACAAATATAGTCCGCGCTGGTTGTCCTTGATGACGATGTTGCCGAGGTACGCATAAGCCAGGGTCAGCGAAACATGCTTGGTCGGCGCCCAGGTGATGAATGCGTCGTACCAATCGCTCTCCCTGGCGATTCCAAGATTGTTGGGCTTGCTGCGGTACTCGGCGCCGATGGCGAGATTGCGGCTGAGCAAATAGGCAAGCGAACCCTCGAATTGCGGCCGATAGCTGTCGTGCAGATCGCCGCCGAAACCAAGCAGGCCAATCTGGTTGGCCTTGGTGAAGCGTACGGTGGCATCCAGCAGCAAGCTTTGCGCCATGTAAAGTTTGGTGGCACTGATGTAGAAATCGGTGCCGTTGGCGCTTTGCGCGCCAATCGCGTGCAACACCGCGCTTTGGTCGTTACGTTTGTACTGTGCGCCGATGGCGATTTGCGGCAGCCAACTGTCCTGTTCGAGCACGGCATCGCCAGCAATGCGCATCTTTACGCCGAAAATGTTCTGGCTCAGGGTGAAGCTTTTTCCAAGGCCCAGTGCAACACCGACGTCTTCGGTGTTGAAACGCTGCTTTGCCAGCGAAAACTCAATGCGATTGTTGATACCGATGAGCACGCCGGCGTCGTCGAGATGGTAATCCTGCACATCGACGCGCGTGTAGTAGGCGTTGCCGCCGACCTGGTCGCGCGTACCGTAGCCGCCGATGATTGCCCACGGCGTCAAACCACCGCCCGCTGCGCCTTCGACTTGGCTTAGGCCGCCGGTCAGCAGCAGTTTGTCGCCGACGACCACGTATTCATTGCTGTACGCCGTAGCGGCGCTGGTGTCGGTATCGACAGGCGCATCGCCATCGTCAGCCCGTGCACACACGGCATGAGTACCCAACAGTACAAAAACGGCTGCAAAGAATGTTGCATGGAATAGTCGTAATTGATTCATCTGAATTCATTCCCCCGAGATTGAATGTTGGCGAGTCGGTAGCTGCTTTGCCTTGAACAGGCTAGAGCGTTTCATTTGCGATCCGCCGAGCGTCGATTTGGAATCCCTGGCTTGGGTCGATAGGTATCCACCAGACCCAGCAGATGATTGAACGCACGGTTCACGTGTGCGAGCGTGCGGCCGGCACTGGGGCTTGCGGTGAGCGCGTAGTCGCCGTTGAGCGAGTAATCGCACAACCGCGATAGCGCAGCCAGCGGACGTACGCAACGCAGCCAGAACAAAAGCGCGAACATTGATCCGAGGATCAACAAGGCCGCAATTCCGATCGCAAGTGGGACTGCAATTGCCGAACGCATCGTGTTGACAGCCGCCATCGGTTGCAGCAGGACCAGGAACACGTTTTCGTGGCTGCCGGGCAGGGGTGTGATGCGCGCAATTCGCGGCGCATTGCCCAGGTTGAGTTGCGTCTTTCCGGTTTGTTTGTCGCTATCCGGCAGTGCGGTCGATGCGAGCGCCACCGGCAATTGCGCGGTGATGTCCGCGCCCAGATTCGAGGCCAGCACGGTCGCGGCAGTGCTCGGGTTGGCGACGACAAGTGCTGCGTCGACATTTGCGACGCTGGTCAGGTTCTTGATGTAGGCAGCATTCAAACCGTTGCCGGTCAATAGCCATGCTTCCAGGTTACCGCCGCGCAACACCGGTGTGAACGCAATCAGTTCAATGCCCTGCGCGTCGCGATGAATGCCTGACGCACTATTCAGGGCTTTGCGCGCCTCCTGCAACACAGGGTCGGCGCCAAGATTGCTGTCGTCAAGGCTGGCGTCGCCGCTGGCGGCGATGACGCGCCCGGCCGGGCTGACGATGGCAGCAATGTCCAGATGATGTTCGCCACGGCGCTCTTCGAGCAGGTCGCGAATCGATGCAATATCGATGGCGCCGGTCAGCGCACTCGGACTCAGCGCCTGGGCCATGTAGCCGATGAATGCCGGATTTGACGCCATGCTGGCCGAGGCGCGCAGCAGGTCGGACTGGCGTTGCGCAAAAAGATACTTCTGCGCGGTTTGGGCATTGTCGAGCTGATTGCGAGCGAGTAAGTCGACACTGGCGCGAAATTGAAAAACGCCAATGGCAAGCGCAACGCTTATCATCAACACGGCCAACGACGCAAAGCAAAGCGCCGCCGTGAGTTTGAATCGCGATCCCATTTTCGACTGCATGGTTCAGTTGCGGTCGCGTTGATAGGCGCGGCCTTCCTTGTTCAAATGCGCAGCCACGCGCGGCTTGGTCAGTTCAAGTCGCAAGCCGATGGCCGCGTCGGTCGGCACATGAATGAGTGAGGTCTGGACGGCTGCGCGCGGATGCCACAGCATCAATTTTCCGGCGCCGCTAGGCAAATCTTTCAAGCGGAAGTCGCCGTTGGCGGACGGATGCACGAAATACGGCGTATCCAGGACCAATACCTGTGCTTGCATCGCACGATGGACATTGCAGTTGATCAGGATCAAACCCGGTTTGGTGAAAATGTAGGAGGCGCTCGTGCCCTCGCCGTAGATTCCCAAATCGAAGTTCGATCCTGGTGTGGCTGAAAACACGTTGTGCAGAATCTCATCCTGGTTGGGGAAGCTCACCGTGCTGCCGACGGGAATGACCAGCGATGTCGGATCGAATTGCTTGTTGCGTGTGTAGATGATGAAGCGCCCTGGAGTCGGTTTCGATACCCCGGTTGCGGGAATGAAGTACACGACTGCATCGGAAATTTCGTCGCCGGAGACGTTCTGGCCGGGGCCGACGATCAAATCGATGTGACCACGCACGCTGGTGCCTGCCGTCACGGGCACCGTGATTGGCGCGGGGTCGGATGCTGGTGTCGTGCGCTGCGGTGGCGGCAGCTCTTTCACCGCAGTTGGCGCGTGCGAAATGGATTTTGCCGTCACCTTGCGCTTGCTCGTGACGGCGACGTTGATCGGTTTCGGCGGCACTGCGACCGACACGGGACCATTGACGGCAGGCACAGTGACTTGTTCTGCCGGTGCTGCGGCAACCTCGCGCTGGGCGGGCGTCGCGGTTGCTGGCGCAGGTGCGTCCACGTTGTGCGCTTGCGTGTCGGCTGTGGGCGTAGCGGCAATGGGCGGCGCGGTTTGAGTCGGCACATTGGCGCAACCGACAACGATGGATGCGAGCAGCAACAACAAGACCGCGCGTGTGTACTTCATGGCAACCCCTGAGTGGACATTCCTCAGGCATTACGCATGAAACGCGCTTTTGGATGCAGTTCGCGCGCAGTTACGTTGAATGTGGCCTTAGGCGGACGGGGAGAGCCGTGCGCAGGACGCTGTTATGATCCTTCAACGTATTGACGCGCTGTCGATACGCTCGCCCCGAATCAGCAGCATGGCGCCGTGTGATGTGTGGATTGCTTCATGGTGTCCACCCGGGCGCGTGTAAAGAAAGTCGCCAGCGGCATAACGTGTGCCGGCATGTTCCAGATCGCCCTGGAGAATCAGGCATTCTTCTTCCATCACGTGCGAATGCGTCGGGATACGCGCGCCGGCGTCCAATTGCCACAATGCAGTCTGTGTGCCTGCGAGCGTGTCGGCGCGCAGAATCTTCACGCTGACGCCAGGAAGCAACACACGCCATTGCCCCTCGTCAGCATGGGTCGCTTCGATCGCCATATTGTCGGTGCTGCGCAGAATTCGATCGCGCATGCGCACGCGACTCGCTGGCGAAGGCTCAAGCGGTTCAAGCGTCTCGCACAGCTTGGCGATGGTCGTCTCGTCGAGACTGCTGGTAACGCTGGTTGCTGTTTTCGTCATCGCCCAATCCGAAGTCATCGAGTTTTAGTTTGAGAGTGGACAGCCCGCGTCTAATATGCGATTTCACCGTACCCAAAGCAATCCCCGTACGTGCTGCGAGCTGTTCGTGCGACAGGCCTTCAAAAAAAGCCAGACCGATCAATTTGCATTGCGCGGGCGTCAGCGCAGACATCGCGTCGCGCAGTCGGCTCGATTCTTCGCTGGCCATGGCGAATCGATCGGCAGCCTGGTCAGCGCATTGTATGTACGTAGAATCGGCGCCTACTGGATGCAGGCGCGATGGTGCTCGTGTGGCGCGCCCACGCAGAAAGTCCAGCGCGCGACTGCGTGTCATCAGCATCAGCCAGGCAGTGACCGACGCGCGTTGCGCATCGTAGCGATACGCGTTTTGCCAGGCCCGCGCGTATACATCGCAGGTGATTTCTTCGGCATCGTGATGGTTGCCGGCAATGCGCACTGCCAGGCCAAAAACCCGGGAAACCGTGGTCTCGTACAATTGCGTCAGTGCGGCTTGGTCGCGATCGCGCATGCGCTGGACCAGCACCTGCAACGCATTGCCGGTGCTGGATTGCGCAGTGACTGCTGGTGACTGTGCCGCAGTGCCCATGGATGCTTTCACCGAATTGCCGTTGTTCGTCTGAAAAATCAGACGAACGAGTCGCCAAGCTTACTCCGGGAAATGTGTTGACAGCGTCAATTCGGTGCTGCGTGACCGGCCGGCGATCAGCGTGGTGCGCGGTAACCACCATGCACGCCGTTGGGGCTGAGTACAAGCTGCCAGAGCTGATCGCGGCGCGCGCGGAATACGGCAGCCGAAGCCGACAGATAAAAGCGCCACATGCGCTGGAAGCGTTCGCCGTATTGATCGCGAAGTTGCGGCCACGCCGCATCGAAATTGGCTCGCCAAGCCATCAGGGTAGGGTCGTAGAAAGCGCCAAAATTGTGCCAGTCCTCGACGACGAACAATCCTTCGCGCGCGTGCGCGATTTGCTCGGCCGAGGGCAGCATCGAGTTGGGGAAAATGTACCTGGCGATCCATGGATCGGTGCGGTTGGTCGATACGTTTGAGCCGATGCAATGCAACAGCGACAGGCCGTCATCGACGAGGCAACGCCGTACCATCTCGAAGTAGGCACGATAGTTCTTGACGCCGACATGTTCGAACATGCCGATCGACCAGCTGCGGTCGAACTTTTCGTCGACCTCGCGATAATCCTGCACCCGAATTTCGATCGGCAGGTCCTTGCACAAATTACGCGCGAAATCGGCCTGCTCATGCGAAACGGTAATGCCGACTCCGCTCACACCGTAGCGTTGCGCAGCGAACTTCAACGCTTCGCCCCAGCCACAGCCAATGTCGATCACGCGCATGCCGGGCTTCAATTCGAGTTTGCGGCAAACCAGATCGAGTTTGGCTTCCTGGGCATCGTCGAGGTTTGTCGCGGTGTTCCAATATCCACAACTGTAAACAAGGCGCTTGCCGAGCATGGCCTGGAACAGGTCGTTGCCGGTATCATAGTGGCGCTCGCCGATCACGTACGCGCGGCGCCCACGCTGCAGGTTCAATAATGTGGATTTGAGCCACAGCCAGGCATCATCCAGTCCGTGGACCTGCTGATCCAGGCGCGCGGTGAGCATGCGAAACAGCATGCCATCCAGATCCTGCGCATCCCACCAGCCATCCATGTACGACTCACCCAGCCCCAGCGAACCGTGCACGACGATGCGTGCGAAAAAGTGATCGTTGTGGATTTGTGGATCGTACGCTGCGTGACCATTCAATCTGAGCCCGGCTTGCGCCAGCAAGCTTGTGATTTTTGGGTGCGACATCGATTCCATCTCCTTGATATCGGCTTGGCCAAGGCTACCATTCTGTGGCGCCTTTTTTCGGTCAAACCGGGGGACATGGCCGTTTATGGCGATGCAACCGCATCGCCGTGAGTCGTCAGGCGCGGCAAGTTCCCGAACTATTCAATGCGTGTTTGCACCGGCGCGGCTGCGTTTACTCCTCACCGGTCACACCGAATTCGGTGGCAAGACGCGCATAGAAAATCGACTGTTTTTCGCTGTTGACCAATTCGAGCAGTCGATCGGCATCGGCATCGCTGACTACGAAATCCACGCGCACTGTGAGGTCGCCCGCAAGCTCGAAGAAGTGCTGTTCGTGGATCACGCCATGGCGTCCAAATCCGGCAATGGCTCGAAACGCGCTACCGCCATGGATTCCCATTTTCTTCGCCTGTTCCAGCAACCATTCATACAACAAGATGCCGCGATGCTGACGATTCTCAAGCATGAAAAAACGCAGGTAAGCGCCGCTGCTACTCATGTCCATGTCCTTGTGATGGTTTGTACGAGGAAAAAGCCAACCAGTGTCATCACCAGTGAGCCGATCAAATGCGCGCCGATGATGCCGAACGCCCAAAGGTATTCGCGTCGCAGTAGCAAGGTGACGGTCTCTGCGGAAAACGTGGAGAACGTGGTAAGGCCGCCGAGGAATCCAGTGACGATGAACAGGCGAAGCTCGGGAGATAGCGTTTGGAATTGCATGAACAGCGCCATCATGGCGCCCACGACCAAGCCGCCCAGTAGATTGGCGGCAAGCGTACCCAACGGGATCGTCGGAAAAACCGGATTGAGCGCCAGGCCGAACGCATAACGCAGGCAGGCACCGAAAAAAGCACCGCAGCCGGTGACCAGGAAAGCAGTTAAGGGCATATCGATTCCTCGCGTTGCAATTCAATGCGGGAACCGAGCGTGCGAAGCTGTCGTTTTGCGGCGACACCTACGCGCGCCGGATTGCCCGGCTCGGGTAGGCATCATCAGCACGCGTTAACTGCGGCGGTTCAGGGAGGAATGCCATCTCCCAACAATCGGTGAATGGTAGCGCATTGCCTGGTGAAAGTGTCAAGGCAATGCCTGGATTTAAAGGGAACTGCCACATGCATGCCCGGACGCCCAAGCCCATTGGAAGTTATAGCCGCCCAGCCATCCCGTCACGTCGACTACTTCGCCGATGAAATACAAGCCGGGTACGCGCCGGGACTGCATGTCGCTCGAGGAAAGTTCGTCTGTGTCCACGCCACCCATCGTCACCTCGGCGGTGCGATAGCCTTCGGTGCCGCTGGCGATCAGAGGCCAGTGCGCGAGTTGTTCCGCGATCTCGCGCAATTGCGTTTGTCCGAATTGGCGAAGTGGTTTGTTCGGCAGCCAGTGCTCGCACAGGCGTTGGGCGAAGCGCTTTGGAAGGCGCTCGGCAAGCACGGTCTTCAATTCTGCGGCCGGGCGTTCGGCCTGTTGCTCAAGCAACCAATCCAGCGGTGTCGTGTCTGGCAGCAGGTCCAGGCGCAAATCATCGCCGGGATTCCAGTATGAGGAAATCTGAAGGATTGCCGGTCCGCTGATGCCGCGATGCGTGATCAACATGAAATTGCGAAAGCTGATGCCGTTGCAGTGCGCTTCGATCGGCACTGCGACTCCGGCAAGATCGGCTAGCCGCTGCTGATGGGTTCCGCTCAAGGTCAGTGGCACCAGCCCTGCGCGCGTTGGTACGATGTGGTGACCGAATTGACGGGCGAGGTCGTAGCCGAAACCGCTCGCGCCCATGCGCGGAATTGACAAGCCACCGCTGGCGACGACCAGCGCGTTCGTGCTGAATTTTCCCAGATTGGTATCAAGGCGAAATCCGGATTCACCATGTTGCACGCCGGCCACTGTGCAACTGGTCAGAATGCGCACGTTTGCCGTAGCGCACTCGTCCAGCAGCATGCGCACGATCTGCTTGGATGAGTCGTCGCAGAACAATTGGCCGAGTTCTTTTTCGTGATAGGCAATACCGTGATGTTGCACCATGGCGATGAAATCGTCGGGGCGAAAGCGCGCCAGCGCCGACTTGCAGAAATGTGGATTCGCGGAAAGAAAGTTCGCCGGGGCCGTGCCCAGGTTGGTGAAATTGCAGCGCCCACCGCCGGACATCAGGATCTTCTTGCCGATGCGATTGGCATGGTCGACGACGACTACGCGGCGCCCGCGCCGGCCAGCCGCGATCGCGCACATCAGCCCTGCAGCACCGGCGCCGACGATCAGAACATCGAAAGATTCGCTCACGTCGCCGGTCGCGCCGTCGCTTGCGCCGCAATACGCCCGCGTTCGGGTTGGATCGTGCTGTTGTTCAGCTTGTCGCCACGCCAGCGCCGAGCAGCGATTTCAACAGCGCCAGGATTTCTTCTTTCGTGCCCATCGCAGTGACTTGCTGCTCGCGCGGGATGCCGGTGCCGAGATTCACGACGTAGCCTTGACCCGCTTCATTGCCGTCGTCGTCCAGACGCGGATAGGTTTCCACCTTGCTCACATACACGATGCTGTTGGCGTCGAGATAACGACCGTCGGGAAGTTTCAGCCAGCGTTGCATGGGTCGATTCCTGAGTGTGGAATGCGCAGGCTAGTGCGCGTACTGTTCCGGCGCAAGCGGCTGGGCGTTGGCAAGTCTGATCGCTATAGCGCATGCGCAGCTGTTTTCCGAACGAATGGACACACATGCCATGAACCGCTCTCAAAATCCAAAGCCTGCAAGTGCTTTGGCGACTCGAAGCCTCGTACCTTCCGATTGCATGGGAAAGGCGCGGAAGAAATCGTCGCGGGTCAGTGCCGGGTTGCGTGAACGTACGTTCGCGGCCCACGTGGCGGCCCGGGCTTCGTTGCCCTGCAGAACATGGGCAGCAACTGCAATCAGCGAAATCAGAACATGGGCACCCGGAGCGCACGCGGCGCGCTCGGCCCAGTGCGCCGCCGCGGCGTCTTCGCGAAGCATCATATGGGTGAAGGCTCGCGTACCCAGCATCGCGTAATACAGGGGATCGAGCGGGCTCAGACGCATCGCCAGATCGACGTGCCGGCGACCCTCCATGCTGCGCTCGGCCAACGTTTCGGTCCAGGCGCGGGCGTAGATGCCTTGGGCATAGTTCGGACTGATCGAAGTGGCGCGTTCAAGCCAGGCAAGGCTGCCCTCCAAATCGCCTTCGAGCCAGTAGCTGCGGCCCATTGTGAAATTGACGAAGGGGTCGATGGGGTCCAGGTCCAGGCCTTGTTGCGCAAATCTACGCGCCAGCGCGATCTCACCGGCCAGATCGTCGCTGTGGTGCATGAACGCTGTCTGGAAATGCACGAACGACAGCCCTGCATGCGCGCGCGCGAAACCTGGATCCAGAGCGACGGATCGTTTGAACAGGGCGGTGGCTTCGGCATTGTCCCGGCGGTTGAAACGGTACATGTGCTGCAGACCGAGGTGATAGGCCGACCAGGCGTCGAGATTCTCGGTCACGGTCAGTCGTGCCAGGGCTGCCTCGTGCAGCGGGATCTGGATTTCCAGGACAGACAGGATCCGCGAACGGATGTCTTCGCGAATCCGATGTACGGCATCTATCGAGCCTGCAAAGCGTTCGGCCCAGACGATGTTGCCCTCGCGTGTGTCGATCAGTTCAATGGTCACGGCCAGGCTTGCATTGGCCACCTCCACCGTGCCGGAAAGGCAGTAGCGCACGCCGAGCAGGCGGCCGACCTCGCGCATGTCCGCGTCCCATCCGCGTAGGCGGAATGAAGAGCCGCGCGCCGTGACGAATAGCCAGCGTAACCGCGCCAGTTCGGAAATGAGTTCATGCGGCAGGGCATCGGCGATGGTGGCATGAACGCCCGCGTCGCCGATACAGCGAAACGGAAGCACCGCGATCGAGGGTCGTGAGATTTGATCCGCAGGCCGGGAAGCAGGCTGCGCACGTTCCAGATCCGGGCCCGGGACGCTCGCCACCGTCGTTTCCGCCAGAAAGCGAAAACCCTGACCATGGATCGTCTTGATCAAGCGCTGGTTTGTGCCATCGTCGCCCAGGGCCTTGCGCGCCGACTTGATCCGGCTCGCGACAGCAGCGTCGGAGACCACGCGTCCATCCCACACTTTCTCGATGAGTTCATCCCTGGAAACCAAACGTTCGCGATTTTCAACAAGCAGGGCAAGCAGGGCGAATACCTGAGGCTCGATAGATCGCACCTGGCCATCGGCGCGCAGTTCAACCTTGGCTAAATCCAGCTCGAAGGGACCGAATCGGTAAATCATGCAGCCAGCATAGAACACCGAACTGCATTCTCCCAGAGATCTCCAGACTTTCTACACGCAGTCTGCAAGCATCAGCCGCCGCGGCGTGGTCAACTGCTCGCACCGCACCGGAACCGTTCCGGCGCGGACATCCCAACGCACTCGGAGAAACGACATGCCACTGGTAACCATCGATGTAATCAAAGACGTATTCACGCCCAGGCAGAAGCAGGACCTGATCGCCAAGGTGACCGACGCCATGGTCGCGGTCGAAGGCGAAGGTCTGCGCGGTGTCACCTGGGTACGCATCAAAGAGTTCGAAGGTGGTGACTGGGCCATCGGCGGCAAGGCGCTGAAAGCATCCGATGTGCAGGCGCTCGCCGTGGGGCAAGCGGCTTAGCCGGGGTCACAACAGCGCCGCGGCGGTCGGCGCACCGTCGCCTGGCGGACGTTCAGGATACGCGCGGATCGGATGCCGCAACGTGGAGCAACCCGCGTTGTTGCAGCCATTCGCGCGCATCGTCGGCGTCGGTTTCAAACCACGCACGCGCCGATCCCAGGCGAAAGCTGTAACCCCACGCATCCATGTCTGTCATCAGCCGCACGCTGCCGACGCCGGGCAGGACATCGGCCAGCAGAATTTGCAGATAACACGTGGCATCTTCCTCGGCTTGCGAATCAGAGGCATCGGTGTGGATTTGCGCGCGTCGATCCGGTGCGGCCACGATCAAGTGACAGGCTTCGTGCAATAAAGAATGCACGGGCGTGTCGCGGTGCACGTAGACGCGGTTGCCGACTACGCCGGCTTCGGGCTCGCCCCAATAACTTCCGGGGATGGGTTCGCCATCCGCCACCAGTACGAGTTTCACGCCATGGTGGGCGAGCAAGGTCGTGGCGACGTTGATGTCGATGTGGGAGAGGAGGAGCATGGGGTAGTCGTGAGGCGTTCGGGGTCGGGGCGTGAGGCCTAATTCGGGAATCGGGAATCGGAAATATCAATTGCTCCTCATTCCCACGAAAGCGGGAATCCAGTGACGTTGCCTTGCGCCGACCGCACCTGGCGAAAAGCAAAGTCGCTGGATTCCCTCCAAGTGCATGCGGCAATGACGAATCTTTGTGATTTCCCTGCGCCTGCTTCTCTGCTCACCCGATCTTCCGTCCCACAGCGTGTTCCGGCAACGCCACGCTCAACTCCAGCACTTCGTGCTCGCCGTCGCGTTCGACGTTGACGGTGACAGCGTCCGGATCGACGTTGACGTATTTCTTGATGACTTCAAGTAGTTCGCGGCGCAGCAGTGGCAGATAATCCGGGCTGTCGCGTTCGGCGCGTTCTTGCGCGACGATGATGCGCAGGCGTTCCTTGGCGATTGAGGCGGTGTGCTTTGGGCGCGAGCGCAAGAAATCGAAGATGCCCATGTCAACCTCCGAACATGCGTGATAGGAAACCTTTCTTCGGCACATCGAGAAACCGCATCGGCCGTTGTTCGCCGAGCAACCGGGCGACTGCATCGACATAGGCCTGGCCGGCGTTGGATTCCTCGTCGAGGATCACCGGCACGCCGGCATTGGATGCGCTCAACACGCCTTCGGATTCGGGAATCACGCCGATGATTTCGATGCCGAGGATTTCCTTGACGTCGTCGATGCTGAGCATATCGCCGTTAGCCACGCGCGTCGGGTTGTAACGGGTCAGCAACAAATGCTGTTCAATCGGGGCCACGCCGAGTTCGGCACGCCGGGTCTTGCTTGCGAGCAGGCCGAGAATGCGATCTGAGTCGCGCACCGAGGACACTTCGGGATTGACCACGACGATGGCGCGATCGGCGAAGTACATTGCCAGGAACGCGCCTTTTTCGATGCCGGCAGGGGAATCGCACACGACGTAATCGAAGCCGTCGTCGCGCAGTTCGTTGAGCACGCGTTCGACGCCGTCCTGGGTCAGTGCTTCCTTGTCGCGGGTCTGCGATGCAGCGAGTACATATAGGTTGTCGTGACGCTTGTCCTTGATCAGCGCTTGCTTGAGCGTGCAGTCACCCATGATGACGTTGACGAAATCGTAGACCACGCGGCGTTCGCATCCCATGATCAAATCAAGGTTGCGCAGACCGACGTCGAAGTCGATGACGGCGACTTTCTTGCCGTGGCGCGCCAGGCCCACGGCAACGCTGGCGCTGCTGGTAGTCTTGCCGACTCCGCCCTTGCCTGAAGTGACGACGATGAATTCAGTCAAAATGCAATCTCCGATTATAGTTTGTCACTAAGTAAACAATGTTCACAATGCTGCTAAAAGCAGCTTTTCCCCATCCAGCCACGCCTGCACCGGCTTGCCGCGCAATGCGGCGGGGAATTCCTCGAATACGCGATAACAGCCGGCGATTGAAACCAGTTCGGCCCGAAAATCCGTGCAGTAGATACGTGCGTTTGTGTTGCCCTGTGCGCCAGCCATGGCACGGCCGCTGAGGCGGCCATACACATGAATTGAACCGTCGGCAATGACTTCGGCGCCGTTGCCGACGCTGGCATTGAGCACCAGGTCGCGACCCTGCGCGTAGATCTGTTGCCCGGAACGCACCGGTTTGTCGTGGTGCTGGCTACACAGGCTTGCTGCCGGCGCGGCTTGTGCTTGCAGAGCGGGCAATTCTTTTTCAACGCCACTAGATGCCGCCGCCCGGAATTTTGCGAACAATGGCAGCTTGAGCTGACGCGCGAGCTGTTCGTTTTCCGGCGTGCCGTAGGCGAGACCAACTGGGAGCATGCCGGCAGTGCGCACGGCATCGAGCAAGGCGCGGGTTGCATCGATGTCGGGCAACGTCGCCAAGCTGCCCAGATCGAGCACCAGCGGTGCCCGCTCGAACAAGGTTGGCGCGGTTTTTACTCGACGCTTGATTTCGGCATGCAGCGTTTGGGCATCGCTCACGCGCAAACGCAGGTTGGCAATGCCGACTTGACCGAATTTGAGCTCGAAAATCGGTTCGACGGTGTTTCCGGGCTCGGCTTGCATCCGTGTCTTCTAATGGCCTGTAACAGAGGAAGCGTTAGATAGATCGCGCCAGGCTGTGGGTGGCTGCCGCCAACCAGGCGCAAGGCCAATTGCCAACGTAATGGGCTGAGCGAAGTTCAAACCAGACGACCACAGCCCCAACAAGGTGCTGTCGATTGATTTGTTGCAATGCACTATTGTCCGTGTCCGCCGGATGCGTGCACGCATGGCAGGTCAGCGGAATATGCGCGTTCGGCCAGCCACGGCTGAGCGGGCAGGCCGCCCGATGGGCCGTGCAGGTAGTTGTCGCGCACATACGCGAAGCTGGGAAGTTCTTTGCCCAACAATGCGACGCGACGATTCACTCCCGGCATCAATTGCTGCCCGACTTCCTGAAAACCGTAGATGCCGTGGAACAGTACGACGACGTCGTCGCGCGGTTCCAGAAAAACCTCGCACGCAAGCAACGGCACGCGCACTTCGGCAAAACTGGTGACATCAGCGTAGAACACGCGACCCAGGCCAACGCGCCGATAACCGCTTGCAATCACGATGCGGTCGATGTACAGGAATTGCTCGTAACGTTCGCGGAACCAGCGAAAATTCGGACTGGCATAATCGGCATCCTCACGCAGCGCGACGAGAAACCCCGCGAGTTGGCCATCGACTTCGGCTACGCGAAAATACGCAGCATGATCTGCCAGAGCTTGCAATTGCGACATGTCCAACGGCAGGATCGAATCGCCTGCGGCGTTGTTCAATGCGAGCACGACATCCAGCTCGTGTTCGCGGACGTCGCGAATGTTCAAAGTCATGCGTGTTTGGCTCCACGTTGCTGGCGACGACGACGCCCTTTTCGAGGGGTGTGCCTTTTCGAGAGGACGTGCGTTTTCGACGAACGTGCGTTTCCGAGAGGCGCGCTTTTTAGAGGGGCGCGATTATGCCATGCGCGCCGGACGCAAACCATGTCGAAAGAATGGCTTTTTCGTTAAGAGCCGGGATTCGGGAATCGGGCACAGGCAGCGAGCAAGGTCATTTCGCTTCACCGGTTGCCCCAATGCCAATCCCACTGCCAAGCCCAATGACTTCGGGCAGGTGTCGGTAGCGCTGCGCGGGTTATGATGCGCGCATGCGGTTCTCCACCAGCAACCATATCCAACTGCTGCGCTTCGCGGGGCTGTTCACCTACGCCTGCGCCGGCGTGCCGTTGTTGAGCAGTTCGTTTCGTTCCGAAGGGGTCGCAACGGGCTCGGCCGACTACATCGGCTGGTGCGTCGCCTACGGCTGTTTCGGCATCGCTTACTGGCTTGCGACCCGCGGGCTCGGGCGTCGTGATTCACGCTGGCAACGCGTACCGTTGCTGATCGCCATGAATATCGCTGCGTTTGCCATCGGCTGGTTCAGCCTGAGTGGCATTTCCGCAGTCCTGTTCCTGGTCATCGCCGGCGTGGTGCCGTGGACATTGCCGTTCTGGCCGGGAGTGCTGTGGGTGCTCTTGCAGAATTTCACCCTGGTGCCGGTTTTTGCACGCGCGCCGAATTATTCGGTGGTCGATGCGCTCGTGCTGTGTACGTTGTATCTCGGATTTTCGGTATTCACCTACGCCACCTCGCTGGTGGCCAAGCAGCAGACCGATTCGCGTGAGGAGCTGCGCCGCCTGAACTCCGAATTGCGCGCGACGCGAACATTGGTGACCGAATCCAGCCGCATCGGCGAGCGCATGCGTATTTCACGCGAGCTGCATGATTTGATCGGCCATCACCTGACCGCGCTGAGCCTGAATCTGGAAGTAGCCAGCCATTTGGTCAGCGGTGGTGCGCGTGAGCATGTGCGCAAGGCGCAGTCTGTGGCGCGGCTGTTGCTATCCGACGTGCGTGAAGTGGTCAGCCAATTGCGCGATGACGACGCCATCGATCTTACCGAGGTTCTCAAGACGCTTGTCGAAGGCGTGCCGGGGTTGGCGATCCACCTGGAACTGCCGCCGCGCTTTGCCGTCGACGATCCGCGTCGCGCGCAAGTCCTGCTGCGTTGCGCGCAGGAAATCATCACCAATACAGTACGCCACGCGGGCGCACGCAACCTGTGGTTGCGGTTCGAGCGCACCGCATCCAACGAATTGGCCATTCATGCGCGCGATGACGGTCACGGAGCCGGCAATTTGCGTCACGGCAACGGATTGACCGGCATGCGCGAGCGTCTGACCCAAATCGGCGGGCGCTTGAATATCACCACCGCACGCGACCGCGGCTTCTCGCTGGACGCGTGGGTACCGCTGGAGACTGCGCAATGACGATTTCGGTTTGTCTGGTCGACGATCAAACCCTGGTGCGTCAGGGCATCCGCTCATTGCTGGAACTGGCCGATGAAATCCATGTTGCCGGCGAAGCAGGCGATGGTGCACAGGCGGTCGAAATCATTCCGCAGATCAAGCCCGATGTCGTCTTGTTGGACATGCGCATGCCAGGCATGTCCGGCCTGGATGTGCTCAACGCACTTGCGCAACGCGATGCGTTGCCGCCGACCATCATTCTGACCACCTTCGACGACGATCAGCTCGTGCTGGCCGGACTCAAGGCCGGCGCGCGTGGCTATCTGCTCAAGGACGTATCGCTTGAGCAACTGGTCGACGCGGTGAAAACGGTTGCCGGCGGCGGTTCGCTGGTGGCGCCGGTTGTCACCCAACGATTGCTGGCTGGCCTGCAGCGCATGCATAACGAATTCACCAGCCTGGATCGACCAGATCCCCTGACCGAGCGCGAAACCGAAATCCTGCGCCTGATGGCCGGCGGCTACAGTAACAAGGAAATCGCCAATTCGCTCGGCGTGGCCGAAGGCACGGTCAAGAATCACGTTTCCAACATTCTTTCAAAGCTCGGCGTACGTGACCGTACCCGCGCTGTACTCAAGGCGTTCGAATTGGGGATTGTTTGAAAGGCGGGGATTCGGGATTGGGGTTGGGATTGGGAGAATTTAGGGCCCGTCATTCCTGCGACGGCAGCAATCCAGTCCTTGCTCTTGATTTGCCAGCCCAAAAGGCAAAAGAAAGAACTGTATTCCCGCTTGACCAGCCCTACGGCTGTTGAGAGCCGCTGGAAAGAAGAAGGTTTAATGGCGCTACCGGTCGCCGCTACCTCTTCCCACTTTCCCATGGCGTTCCCGCAGCCGAGCAAGTAACATTCGGCGTCATGCATCGTGTTCGGGCATGCAAGTGCCAAAGATCGCCGGAAACACGTATCATGTGCCGTCGTTGCGCCTGGGGACTGGCGCCAAGATCAATGTCATCTCGGAGATTCGTTGAATGACCCGTCTGTTTGAGCTGCTAGTTGCCATCGTCATCGTCCTCGTTCTGGGCGTCTTGTTCGCTATTGCGCTGCCCGATCACCGCCATGTCGATCGTTCGGTCGTGGTCAGTTCGCCGGCGCGCCTGGTATTCGATGTTGTGGATGGTTTCCATACCTACCCGTCGTGGAACCCGTTCCAGGTCTACGATTCGAAAACGCAGATGACCTACGAGGGGCCAGCGATGGGCCCGGGTGCCAAGCTCAACTGGTACAGCAACGATGACCGTGTCGGCAATGGCAGCTTGACGATCTTGGACACTCCCCCACCGCAACAGGATCGCTCGATTACCTGGGAGGTGAAGAACAGCTGGATGGGCGACAACAAGAAATTTACCATCACCATCGATCCTTCCGAGAACGGCAAAACCGTCAAGGTCACGATGGGTTACGACGTCGATTACGGTTGGAACCTGATTTCGCGTATTTCCGGCCTGTACCTGCAAGGAGAGCCGGCGACCCAGATCCAGATTCAGTTGACGCGTCTGCAGAATATGCTGGCCACGTTCCCGAACGTGGACTACTCGGATCAGAACATCGCGATTCAGGACGTAGTCGCCGTTCCCGTCATTTTTGTGTCCACGACCGCCAAGCGCAATCTTGACGACATCGCCGACGCGGAAGACAAGGCCAAGGAACTGTTGAAGGCCACCGTCAAGAAAGACAAACTCACAGCCACCGGCCCGGCCCGGATCATTACCACCAACTGGGGCGATGAGAATTACGATTTCGATGTGGCACTTCCCGTCGACAGCGCCGATGCAGCCGTGGCCAACCCGGTTGAGGTGGGTACCGGCTATGAGGGCAAGGCACTGGTCACCTCGTTCACGGGCACAGCCGTGCAATTGCCCCTGGTACGACTAATGCTGAAGGCTTACGCCTATACGCACGGTTACGTTTTCGACGAAAGTTCGGAAGGCAGTGGTCGTTTCTTCGACGAAAACACCACGACCGATCCGAACACGGCGCCGGATCAGCAAACCTACAGCGTGTTCCTGCCGATCCAGTCTTAGTAAGGCATGGCGTGGATCGAAGAAGGGCGGCGCAAGCCGCCTTTCTTGTTTATACGGGGAACTTTTTCGAAAGTTTGTGGTATTTCCCCCGGCACTTGGGGTTTTTCCACGCGCCGATCATTTGCTGAAAACCGATTTTTCAGCATCTGACGCGCGCCGATACAAACCGACCAAGCGCCGCTTTTCGCGTCTTCAGATCAACACAACCCAACCGGTGACCTGAGCATGATCGAAACCCGACAGTTGACCAAGCGTTACGGCGGCCTGACCGCCGTCGATGGCATAACCTTCAAACTCGAACCCGGGCGCGTGCTCGGTTTCCTCGGCCCTAATGGCGCCGGCAAATCCACCACGATGAAAATGCTCGCCGGCTTCCTGACGCCAACGTCAGGCAGTGCCAGCGTCTGCGGCCATGACGTTGTGGCCGATGCCATCGCGGCCAAGCGCGTGATCGGCTATCTGCCCGAAGGCGCGCCGAGTTACGGCGAGATGACCCCGCTGCAGTTTCTGCGATTCGTCGCCGATGTGCGTGGCTTGAGCGGTGCGCGGCGGACCCAGCGCATCGATGACGTGATCGAGCGTCTGCACCTCAACGGCGTGTTGGGACAACCCATCGAAACGCTTTCGAAGGGTTTCAAGCGCCGCGTCGGACTGGCCCAGGCGATCGTGCACGATCCGGCAGTGCTGGTGCTCGATGAACCAACCGATGGCCTTGATCCGAACCAGAAGCACGAAGTGCGTGCCCTGATCAACGCGATGGCGAAAGACAAGACCATCATCGTGTCGACGCACATCCTTGAGGAAGTGCATGCGGTGTGCGGACGCGCGATCATCATCGCCTCGGGGAAAATTCTTGCCGATGCGACACCGGCTGAACTCGAAGCGCGCTCGCGCTATTACCAGGCGGTGTCGTTGACCACGCCGAATGTTGCCGCAGCCAAAGAAGCGATGTCGCGTGTAGCCGATGTCGCCGCGGTCGAGATCGATCGCCAGGATCATCGCATCACCGCGTTCCCGAAACCGGGCAAGCAGATTTTTGGCCCGATCAGCGAACTGCTCAAGGCGCAGGGTATTCAGGTGAGCGAGTTGCAACTGGAAAGCGGGCGGCTTGACGAAGTGTTCCGCACGATTACTCGGGAATCGGAGACAGGGGCGCACGCATGAACAACATCCTCACTGTATTCAAGCGCGAACTGTCGAGCTATTTCGTCACGCCCGTCGCCTACGTGTTCATCGTGATCTTCCTGGTGTTGGCCGGAACCTTCACGTTCTATCTCGGTAACTTCTACGAGCGCGGTCAGGCCGACCTGTTGCCGTTCTTCAATTTCCATCCGTGGCTGTATTTGTTCCTGGTACCTGCCGTTGGCATGCGCCTGTGGTCGGAGGAACGCAAGAGCGGCACGATCGAACTGTTGCTGACGTTGCCGTTGACCATGTGGCAGGCGGTCGCTGGCAAGTTTTTCGCAGCCTGGGCGTTCATCGGCATCGCACTGGTGCTGACATTTCCGATCTGGATTACGGTCAACTATTTAGGCTCTCCGGACAACGGCGTGATCTTCGCCAGTTACATCGGCAGCTTCCTCATGGCCGGTGCGTTTCTTGCGATCGGATCGTGCATTTCCGCGTGCACACGCAACCAGGTGATCGCGTTCATCCTGACGGCGGTGGTGTGCTTCGTGTTCCTGCTTGCGGGTTTCCCGCTGGTGCTGAATTTTTTCAGTGCGTGGGCACCGCAAGGCCTCGTCGACGCCATTTCGGGATTGAGCTTCCTCACCCATTTCTCATCGATCGGCAAAGGTGTGATTGAACTGCGCGACGTCGTCTACTTCCTGCTCACCATCGCGTTCTGGCTTTATGCCAGCGCCGTGGTTATCGATCTCAAGAAAGCGGACTAATTCACCATGACCTCAAACCGCAAACTCCTTACCGGCAGCGCACTCGCGGTACTCGCCATCCTGTTCGTGGCGGCGATCCTGCTCAGCAACACGCTGTTTCGTGGCGCGCGTCTGGATCTGACCAGCAATCATCTGTACACGCTGTCGCAGGGCACCAAGAACATCCTGTCCGACATCGAAGAACCGATTCACCTGTATCTGTTCTATTCCGACAAGGAATCACAGAACCTGCCGCAGTTGCGCGTGTATGCCCAACGCGTTCGCGAGATGCTGCAGGAAATGGCATCGCGCGCGAACGGCAAGATCAAGCTCGAAGTCATCGACCCGCAACCATTCTCTGAAGACGAAGACCGCGCGACCGGCTACGGCTTGCAGGCCGTTCCGACAGGTGCCGATGAAGGCAAGGTGTTCCTGGGCCTGGTTGGCACCAATTCCACCAACGGCAAATCGGTGATTCCGTTTTTGCAGCCGAACAAGGAGGCGTTCCTCGAATACGACGTCGCCAAGTTGATCCACGAATTGACCGAGTCAAAGAAACCCGTCGTCGGACTCTTGTCGGATCTGCCGATCGCGGCCGGCTTCGATCCACAGACGCGTTCGATGCGCGACCCTTGGGCAGTCGACCAGCAACTCACCCAGCAGTTCGATGTGCGCACGATGAATGCGGGCTCGCTCAAAACCATCGACAAGGACATTGGTGTCGTCGTGTTGGTGCATCCGAAGAAATTGAGCGACGATGCCGCCTACGCGATCGATCAGTTCGTCATGCGCGGCGGGCATCTGCTCGTGTTTGTCGATCCGAATGCTGAATCTGATGAATCCGGCGCGAACCCGAGCAATCCGCAGGCTGCGATGTTCGCAGACAAATCCTCGAATCTGCCGCGTTTGTTCAAGGCCTGGGGTGTGGAATACGATCCGAACAAAGTCGTGCTGGATCGCGAGCACGCATTGCAAATCAGCGTCACCCAGGGCGCGCCGCCGGTACGCGATCCGGCCATCCTCGGTTTTGACAAGCGCGATCTGAACAGCGACGATGTTGTGACGGCGAACCTGGCCAGCATTAACGTCTCCACCGCCGGCTTCTTCGAGCTGGCCAAGGATTCGAAAAACAAGCTCGTGCCGCTGATCCAGACCAGCAACGACGCGATGGTGGTACCGACTCAGCGGGTGAAATTCCTGCCAGATCCCAGCCAGTTGCTCGCCGGTTACCAGCCGACGCAAACGAACTACGTGGTTGCCGGTCGTCTTGAAGGCAAGTTCGCCAGCGCGTTTCCGGATCGCAAGGATGCGGGTCACCTGGCCGAAGCGGCGAAACCGGGCGAGATCATCCTCGTCGGCGATACCGACATGCTCACCGATCGCTTGTGGGTGCAGATCCAGCCGTTCTTCGGTCAGAAACTGATGAATGCGTTCGCCAACAACGGCGACTTCTTCATCAACGCCGTGGACAACCTCACCGGTTCGTCGGATCTGATTTCGATCCGCGGTCGCGCCACCTCGCAACGCCCATTCACGCGCGTCGAAGACATGAAGCGCGCCGCCGAAGACAATTTCCGCGGCAAGGAAACCGAACTGCAACAGCAGCTCAAGGATACCGAGCAAAAACTCACCCAACTGCAAAGCGGCAAGAGCAAGGGCAGCGAGATGATCCTGTCGCCGCAGCAACAAACCGAGTTGCAGAGCTTCCTCAACAAGAAGGTTGAAATCCGCAAGCAACTACGCGAGGTGCGGCACCGTCTCGACGAGAACATCGATGCACTGGGTACGCGCCTGAAGTTCATCAATATCGCCCTGATGCCCATCCTGATCACGATCGTTGCGTTGTTGTTCGCGGCGTGGAAGCGCCGTCGTCGGACTGTCTGAGGTTATTGCGATGAATGCCAAGAAACTACTCGTCCTGATCGGCGTTGCCGTGCTGGCACTGATTGCCGCGTGGCTGATCAACTCATCCAACAAGCCACAAACCAATGTGGCCGCGCAAGACAAGGCGCTGTTGCCGCAGTTGCATGCGCACGTCAACGACGTGACCAGCATCACCCTGACCGGTGCCGGCGACAAGGTATTGGTCACGCTCAAACGTGGGAACGATGGCTGGGGTGTCGCCGAGAAATCCGGTTATCCGGCGGATCTGGCCAAGATTCGCGAATTCCTGATCAAGCTAGACCAGGCCAAACTGATCGAAGCCAAGACGTCCACTGCGAAGCTGTATTCCAAGCTCGGCGTTGACGACGTAAAAGATAAAAGCGCCACCGGCACGCTGGTCGAACTCGGAGGCATCACTCCGCCAATCAAGTTGATCATCGGCAACTACAACGGCAGTGGCGGTGGCGGCACATTCGTGCGCCGCAACGGCGAAGCGCAGAGCTGGTTGGCAAACGGCAACCTGACCGTCGCCAAGCAAGCCAGCGACTGGGAAAAACGCGACCTCGCCGAGATTCCATCGAGCCGCGTGAAATCCGTGCAACTGACCGCGGCCGACGGCAAATCGTTAAAAGTATACAAAGACGCATCCGGCGATGCGAATTTCAAGGTCGTCGACGTGCCCAAGGGGCGCGAAGTCAGCTCGCAATTCGTCGCCAACGAACTTGCGTCGGTGCTTTCGGATCTCAAGGCAGACGACGCGTTTCCAGCAAGTGAAGAAACGCCGTCTGACAAAGCCGTGAAGGCGAAATACACCACATTCGACGGCTTGACCATCGATGCGATCGGCTGGGAAAAAGACGGCAAGAACCATGCGCAATTCACGGCATCGCTCGACACCGCAGCCGCCAATGCCGACATCGACGCAGAACAAGCCAAGACCAAGGCTGATTACGAGGCAGCAGTGCAACAAGCCAACAAGAAAGTCGCCGATGAAAAGCCCACGACCGGCAAGCAGGCACAAGCCAACGCGACTGCCGCATCGACCGCTGAAGTCGAAAAGCCAATGGCGGTGAGCAATCCGGTCAAGGATCGACAGCAGAAACTCGCTGCGTTGAATACCGAAGTTGCGGCGTTGAACAAGACGTTTTCCGGCTGGACGTTCGCGCTGCCGAATTACAAATTCACTGACATGTCCAAGACCATGGACGACATGCTCAAGCCGTTACCGGAAAAGAAGCCCGCAGAAAAGCCCACGAAGAAAGCATCGCCAAAAGCGCGCCAGTAGATGCGCTCCAGCCTGGATCGATTTGCGGCAGTCGCGGCCATATTGGGTGCTGCGGCAGTCGCATTGGGTGCGTTCGGTGCGCATGCCTTGCGCGACACACTCGACGCAAATTCGATGCAGGTTTGGCACACGGCAGTCGAATACCAGTTCTGGCACGTGCTGGCATTGCTCGCCGTTGCAACATTGGCGGGTGACTCCAAAGCACTGGCATGGCGCATCGCGGCAATCGCTTTCGTCGCCGGTATTGTCGCGTTCTGCGGCAGCCTGTATGCGCTCGCACTGGGCGCGCCGCACAACATCGGCGCGATCACGCCGCTCGGCGGTCTTTGCTTTATTGTCGGCTGGCTCTCG
>JBDTLA010000020.1:0-7714 GCA_039935035.1 Rudaea sp.
GCGCCCCGCAGGCTTGGTCCGGGCGCAAACAAGTTTTCGCGGCACCCGTTGAATACCGTTGCGGCAGCGGCATCGAAGCGGCCCTGGCTACGCAGCAGGTGAGCCAGCAACATTGCGGCATCTTCGCGCGCGGGGTTGCGGGCAACGAGGTCGCGCAGGATCGCTTCGGCGCGAGCCACCTCGTCGTGTTGCCACAACGATTGAGCGAGGGCAAACTGCTCGTCGGCGTGGTTGGATGGGGCAATTGCCATACTTGGTCCGTTCCGCTACTCGGTCACAAAGAGATGCATGCGTCACGATGTGGCGGCATCGCGCAACGGATCTCGACCGTTGCGCGGCACCCCGTATACGACACCCATCGCGATGGACCAAATCTGCGACCAGCAATGTTCGATGCGCATACTACAATGGCAATCTTACTCACTGACGAGACCGCTTTGAAGCACTCGCACGTTTTATTCCAGACACGACATGTCCGTCGCGCAGGCCAATACAGGCGGCCATGCTGACATGCCCATGAGTTCACGATTGAAGGGACTGGATCCCGCTACCGTGCAGCGTGTCGTGACCGCCGCGCAGGCGCTGGAATCTGGCCGGCTCGACGAGGCCGAACGCGCATTGGAAACCGTGCTTGCCAATTTTCCGGATCATCCGGAAGTCTTGCGCCTGTATGCCGGGATCCTGCGTTTGCGCGGCGCACATGCACGCGCGACGCACGCCATGCGACGTGCGTTAACACAACGACCGGATGACGGCCTGTATCACAACACCATGGCAACGGTGCTGGCGGATGCGGGTGAACTGGATGCCGCACTGGATAGTTTGCGTCGTGCCTGCGAACTACAACCGCAGTTGTCGGCCGCGTGGTTCAACCTCGGCATTCTGCTCTCGCGTTGCGTGCGCTATGCCGAAGCGACTGTGGCGTTGCGTCGTGTGTTGGCTTTGGAACCCGAACACGTCTACGCGCGCGCGCAACTGGCGGATTTGCTGCGCATGCAAGGTCAAGCCGATGCTGCAATTGCTGAATATCGCAAGCTGATCTCTGAAAAGCCATGGATTGGAATGGCCTGGTGGGGGTTAGCCGACATCAAGACCCTGCGCTTGACCGCGGGCGACGTAGTGGCGATGCGTGCGGCTTTGAACGACCAGCGCGCTAGCGATGACGACCGCATCGCCATCGGGTTTGCCCTGGCGCGCGCATTGGGCGATCAAGGCGACTATGCGCAATCGCTGGATGCATTGGCGCAGGCCAACGCGTTGGCGCGTCGACGCAAGCAGTGGAATGCGGCGGCGTTCAGCGGCGCCGTCAATGCGATCCAATCGGCGTTCACTCCGCAACCGCAAGGCGCTGGTAGTTCGGAAACCGGACGCGGTGCAATCTTTGTCGTGGGCCTTCCGCGCTCGGGAACCACGCTGGTTGAACAGATACTTGCTTCGCACTCACGCGTAATCGGCGCTGGCGAACTGCCGGATATGGCTTTGGTCATTGCGCAGGAGTCGGCACGTCGGCAACTCGCGTTTCCCCAGTGGGTTGCCGCGATGCAACCGTCAGATTGGCAACGATTGGGGCAGAGCTACCTGCAACGCACCGCGTATTGGCGGCGTGATCGACCCGTCGTCGTGGACAAAATGCCTGGCAACTGGCTGTACATCGGCGCGATTCGCGCCATGCTGCCGGATGCCAGCATCGTCGTGTGTCGGCGCGATCCCCTGGAAACCTGTCTGTCGTGCTATCGCCAGCATTTGGCTGGCAACGATTACACGCGCACGTACGCCGATCTTGGGGCGTACTGGCGAGATTTCGATCGTACCTGCCGCCATTGGTTGCAGACTTGCCCGGATCGCGTCCACGAACATGTCTACGAAGACTTTGTAGCCGATCCACAAGCGCACATTCGCGCATTGTTGGAATTTTGCGGTCTTGAGTTCGAACCCGAATGTTTGGAGTTCCATCGCACGCAACGCGAGATCGGTTCGCCAAGTGCGATGCAAGTGCGTCAACCTTTGCGTCGCGACACCGCGCGGGCGGCGCGTTACGGCGCATTGCTCGACCCATTGCGCGCGGCACTGGGAATGACGACGAGTGATGAGCAGGTGACTGATGGCAACTGACGCACCGATTTGCGAAGCGCAGTGGATGGAGCAAATGCGTGCGCTCGTGTTGCGCGGCGATTGGGCCTCGGCCGAAGGGTGCGCGACGGCAGCGCTCGGGCAGTTTCCGGATTCGCAGGAATTGCGTCGCGCCATGGCCGGCATATTTCTGCAGACGCAACGCCAGCCTCAAGCCGAAATGCTCCTGCGCCAGTTGTTGGGGCAAGTCCCCGCCGACGTCGCTGCTGCGTTTACTTTGGCACGATTGCTGATAGGCGATGGACGCAATCATGCCGCCGCTTTGATTTTGCGCGAGTGCTTCGCGCAAGGTGTGCACGATGCGGAGCAGGCGATCGCGGCGATTGAAATGCTCGATGATTGTGCGCGCAAAGCAGATGCCGCGACGATCGCCGACGCTGCAATCGCTGCTCATCCAAACGATGCGCGCCTGCACGCTTACGCCGGCATGCTGGAAATCCAGCTTGGGCAGTTCGAGCGTGCGCGGGCGCATTACCTGTTTGCGTTGCAACACAGCGACCAAGCCTGCGAGTGGAATATTCCGCTGGGTTTGTCGTCGGCGCAACGCTATGTCGACGACCGACATCCGGACTTCGCGATTTTTCGCGACTGCCTGGCGCGTTCGGATTCGAGCGACAAGGCACGCTCCACCTTGTTGTTCGCTATCGCCAAAGCCCACGACGATATCGGCGATTACGCCAGCGCCGCGATGTATCTGCGCGACGCCAATGCGTTGGCGCATGCGGCGACTACCTGGTCGCGCAAGCAGTGGCGGCGCGCACAGCAGGCACGGTTGTCGGCGAAACCATTCACGCACACGCTTGCGCCGTCATCGGGTTTTGTACCGATTTTCATTGTTGGTTTGCCGCGATCCGGCACTACGTTGACTGCTTCGCTATTGGCCCGGCACCCGCAGGTATGCAATCGCGGCGAATTGACGTGGTTGGCCAGACTGGCACGGATGCCCGAGCTGACAGGCGATCCGGATCGCGCGGTACTCGAACGCATAGCCGCGATTTATGCTGCGCAAGCGCGCCAGGATGATTCCGACGCGCGCTGGTTCATCGACAAACAACCGCTCAACTTTCGTTACGTCGGGTTGATCCTGGCATTGTGGCCGCACGCGCGGATCATTCACTGCCAGCGCAGTCCGCGCGACACGGCATTGTCGCTTTGGATGCAATCGTTTCTCGAAGATGTTCAGGGTTTTGCCTACAGCTTCGACGATATCGCGGTGGTCATGCGCGACGAACAACGCTTGATGGCGCATTGGCGCAAAGGTCACCGCGATTCAATACGTTGCGTGACCTACGAACAGCTTGTAAGCGAACCGCAGCGGGTAATCGCGGAGTTGTCGGGCTGGCTGCAATTACCTGCACCCGAAGAAGATTCCGCCGGCAAGGAATCCACAACCACGATTAGTACCGCCAGTCTGTGGCAGGCGCGGCAACCGATTTACACGCGTTCGATCGGGCGCTGGCGCAATTACGCAGCGCATGTTGCCGAGTTGATGGAATTCTCCGACAGCGTGGCGGATATCTGATGGAGCTTTGGCCGGATCGAGTGAGTCTGGTTCCGAATCGATTCCGGTAGGCTTTTATCCGGATATGCGCATCAGGCTATCGGGTGTGCCGATGTTGGGGTTCGCCTGCGCTCACACGCAACCTACGGCAACAAGATTTTCACAACGAAGGACACAAAGGCAAGCTGTTACGGATCTTTCTTTGATGTCTTGCGTGGTAAATGCCTGCGCTTTTGTCGGCCACCCACCTAGTCGATGTCGTAGCCCCAATGCTTGAGCATCGGTTCGAGTATTGGCAGAGCCGGCTCGAAATATTCGCGGTAGCGATGCCAGCGATTCAAGCCTTTCTTGTTTACCGGCTGGATCACCTGGGTATAGCTGGGCGTGGCGATATAGCCTTTTTCGCGCGCACGTTGGTCGAAGGTCATCAATGGTGTTGCGTCTTCGAGTTGAAGAAACTCGGCGATGCGTTGCGTTCGACTGACGGGGTCTGCGACCAGATCTTCGTAACGTGAGATCAAGATGTCCGGTTGAAATACCTCGACGTGGTGCAACCAGTGTCGCATTGCCGTGTCGTAGGCTGTCGCCAGTTCGTGCAGCGAGGCGCTCGCTTTTATCAACACGCTCGATCGAAAATTCTGCATGTAGCAGCTGAGCAATACATCGCACGGATGGCGCAGCGCCAAAATGAATTTGGCCTTCGGAAACAATCGGTGGATGAACGGCAGCCACATCATGTTCAAGGGGTTCTTGTCGACCAACTGCTTTTTCCAGTCACGGGGAATTTTTTCGCAGGCAAGCAGCACGTAACGCTTGCGCAATTCGTCGCAATCACGCTGGTTGAAGCGATACAGGTCTTGCGGCACGTTCACGTCGATCTTGTTCAGTTCATCGGACAGGATATTGAAGAACGGCCGTTCATCCATCGATTGCAGCGACGGGTGGGCATCCAGCATTTGTTCTAGTAGCGTCGTGCCTGAGCGCGGAAAGCCAACTATGAACACCGGCGATTGCTGTGCATCGGGAGCGGTCAATTCAGGCCACTGTGCATATTGCTCTACGCTGATGCTCGAAGCCGCACTCGGCAGGATTGGCGAATCTGGCGAGAAACGTGCCGGTCGAGCCAGCCGTAGTTCGTCGATTTGTCGCGCGTGCGCGACGTCCAACGCGCGCATGGCGGCCTTGGTGTCGCCTTGCTTGTCGCAAACGTCGGCCAACGTAAAGTAATGGGCGAAGTCGTTGGCGTCACGTGCTCCGGCATGTTCGAGCAGTTGCCTGCTGCGTTCCAGATCGTGCTTTCTCAGCGCCAGGGTCGCGTGTTGATGTTCGATTTCACGCTGTGCGCCGGCATCCAGTGTTGGATGGCTGAGGGCGATCTGTCCAAGCAGTACTGCGGCTTTGTCAGGTTGGTTCTGGCGTTCGTAGACGCTGGCAAGCTGCAACTTGGCCTCCAGATTGCCTGGGTTTTGCGAAATCAGATCTTCGAGCAAATATTGGGCAGCATTGGCATCGCCGCTCGTGAGCAGCAGGTTGGCCAGTTCGAGATGCAAGGTCTCTTCCAGTGGCAGCCAGGTTCGCCAGGGCTTGAGTAATTCGTCGGCGAAAGGGTCGCGACTCATCGTGCACGCGCGAGCGGCGTGAATTCGTACGCGCGCAGAATTGGGGTCCAGATCGTATGCGCTCAGCAGGGTGCGGTAGGCATCCATGAATTCGCGACGGCGCAATTGCAGCAAACCCAGGTTGACGTGGGTATCGACGTTGCCTGGTTCGAGTTTGAGTGCAATGGCGAATGCGGCGTCGGCATCGGAATCGTTGCCTGCCTGGCTTAGGGCGGTCGCGTAGTTGCTCCAATGCACGCTGCTTTCCGGGTGTAACTGGGTGAGCTGCCGGTAAGCCTGCGTGGCTTCGGCCAACTTGGATTGGAACTGCAAGCTCATTGCGAGCATCAACAAACCATTTTCATCGTTCGTGGTTTGCGCAAGCCATTGGCGAGACAGGCGTTCGGCTTCCGCGGGATTTCCGCTTTGCAGAAGGGTGATGATGGTCTGGATCGAGGTCATGTCGTTCGCAAAAAAAAGAGCCGCGCGATCAACTCGCGCGGCTCGTCAAGGTTAAGCTTTCAGCCGAAAATTATCGATCAGAACTTGACCGTCACGCGAGCCCAATAGTAGCGGCCTTGCAGGTCGAAGTCGGCCGGATCGGTATTGGCGTTAAGCGTGTTGTTGGCATACAGGAACGGCGGCTGTTTGTCGCCGACATTGTCCACACCGATATCGAAGCGGGTGTTGAGCGCTTCGAGGTTGTAGCCGGCCTGAATGTCGTTATACGTCGTCGCACCGTACCGGATCACGTAGCCAGGATAGCCGGGTACAGCTGAGCTGCCTTGCGACAGATTGTGCGAACCGGTCTGGAAACGGCCGATATAGCGCATCCGCCATGAGGCATCAAACGCACCCAGATTCCAGTTGAGGAAGGTTTGTGCCTTCCAGCGCGGGAACAGGCACAGTCCACCACCGCCGGTTGGGCAGGCCGACGCCAGCGGCGAACCGAAGCTGCCGAACTGGCCAGCACCGTGCAGGACCGTATTGGCATTGGTACCCGGTGCGGTCTGCAGGTTGTACTCGCTCAGGTAGGTTGCATCCAGTCCGACGTTGAACTGACCGAACGCGAACTGCGGCAGGCGATACTTGATCGACATGTCCACACCTTTGGTATCGGTGCGGCCCAGGTTACCTTTCGGTTGGATGATCTGTAGGAGCTGGCCCGGATCGGTACTGGTCGCCGACTTACGGCTGATCAACGGACAATATTGCGTCTGACCGTTGAAGCACAAATCGACCACGTTCTGCACGCCGATCGAGGTGATCGTATTGAGCAGATAGACGCGGAACATGTCAGCGCTGATCGACAAACCTTCAACCCAATGCGGCGAATAGACGAAGCCGAAGTCGAACGACTTGCCGTTTTCCGGACCCAGTGGGAAGTTGGAGTATTTCGAGCCGGCGTTCACCGCCTTGATCTGCTGATTCAGTGCCACATCGGTATTTACAAAGCTGCCATCCAGCGGCACGCCCACGCAGGCCGGATTGGCCACGGTGATGTGATCGCAGGGATCGGAATTGAGCTTCGGTGCGGAACTGACCGGGTTGCCGAACACGTCGTTCACGCCCGGTGCACGAAATACCTTGGACACCGTGCCGCGCAATAGCAGGTCTTCCAACGGACGGTATTCGATCGAGGCCTTCCAGTTGCTGGTGCTGCCGAACGTGCTGTACTTGGAATAACGGTCACCCAGGGTGAGGTTCAACGCATTGGCGAACGGCATGTCCTTGAGGATCGGCACGAACAATTCGCCGTAAACCTCTTTCACGGTATAACCACCCTGCAAGCTGGAGCTGCACTGGCTACCCAGGGTGCAGTTGCCGGTATCCGGATTGATCAATAGCACCGGATCGATGACGGAGTGGGTGTATTCCTTGCGATATGAACCGCCGACGGCCAACTGCGCCGTACCGGCCGGCAGATTGAACACGCCGCCGCTGAAATCCACGTGCTCGGTCTTCTCGATGGCGTAGATGTTGGTAAGCGCTGGTGATGCGACCGACGCCAGTACCTGCTTGGACACGTCGGAAAACAGATTGAACGGATCGAACGGGGTACAACCTGCGATCGCCGTGCTCGGATCGCCCGCTGTGCCTACGCAAGTCGGAACGCCATTGACGAGCATGGAAGGACCCGAGGCCACGTTGAGCGGGCCCTGGTTGGGCAGACCTAGCGTTACGTCGACCGTCGACTGGTGCCCGTAGTTGTAACCGGCATTCCAGCTCCAGTCCTGATCCAGGACGCTGAAGTTGCCCTTGAAGCCGACGTTGAACTGGTCAGTGGTGTTGTTGGTGCGCAGGGCGCGATTGCCAGCCGGAACTAGACGGGCGCGGTAGTCGTAGCCGTTGGCGTTGAAATCCACGCCGAACGGGTTGTATAGGTTGTCTTTGGAAATATTCGCACCGTAAATCGGACCGAACAGCGCCGGGGCCAACTGGAAGCCGGAACTGGTCTTGTTGTGATAACCGGTTGCGTAAGCGT
>JBDTLA010000021.1:0-8940 GCA_039935035.1 Rudaea sp.
AAGCTCAGGGGGAGAAGGCTGAATCTGGCATTGCCCGTAAACATTGCGAAGATTAAACTCGCGCGGCCATGTCTGCCGCCAGTGCACAACGAACGTCCTTTCATATCCGTCGCGCCGATGCGGTGGATCTGGATGCGCTGGTCGCGCTCGAACAACGCGTATTCAAAAGCGATCGCATCAGTCGCGCGCAATTTCGCCGGCATCTGGATAGCGACAGCGCACAAATACTGGTTTGCACCGAGGCGGGGATGTTGTTGGGCGACGTCGTGGTGTTTCTGCGTCGCGGCTCGCGGGTTGCGCGGTTGTATTCGCTGGTCATTGCCCCGAATGGACGCGGGCGCGGCCTGGGGCGCGCGCTATTGCTCGCCGCAGAGCAGTATGCGTTGCGCCATCGACGTCACTGGCTGCGGCTGGAAGTGCAGGTCAGCAACTCGGCGGCAATTGCGCTGTATGAAAGCGCCGGGTATGCACGCTTCGCTTGGCGCCACGCATATTACGAGAGCGGGGCGCATGCATGGCGCTACGAGAAAGGGCTGAGGGCTGAGGGCTGAGTCGCAAGTCGGAAAATTAGTACGATTCCGCATTCCCGGCTCTCAAGCTACTCCGCCCTGATCGCGGTAATCGGATCGAGGGCCGCGGCCTGGCGGGCGGGGTAGACGGCGAAGGCCATGCCAATCAGTGCGCATACCGATGCCGAAGCCAGGGTGAGCAACGGCGACCAGGCCACTTTCCAGCCGGCAAATGCAGCGATGAGGTAGGCCAATGCGGCGCCGAAGATCAGGCCGAGCACGGCGCCGGTCACGCAGATGACCACGGCTTCGCGCAGAAAGCGCACGACGATGTCGCGGCGGCGTGCGCCAAGCGCGCGTAGCAAGCCAATTTCGCGGCGGCGTTCAAGGACGTTGGCGAGCATGATGTTCATGATGCCGATGCCGCCGACCAGAAGGCTGACACCGGCAATCGCGCCCATGACGATACTGAAGATGCGCTGCGTCTGCTGGTTTTGCCGATACAACTGCTGCGGCACGACGAGACGGTAATCGGTGGCGCCAGCGTGGCGTTGATCAAGCACCGCTTTGAGCACCCGCGCCGAATCGGCCAGGCGCGCCGGATCGTCGATGCTGAGAATGAAGCGATCGATTTCGTCTTCCAGTGGGGTGAAGCGAAAGCGGGTACGAGCGCTGGTCAGCGGCAGGAAGATGCGATTGCTCTCGCCGCCGAGCGACACGCCCTCGAACTTGTTGTTGCCCAGGTCGCGATCGGCCAGCACGCCGACGACGCGCAACCAGACATGATCGACCTTTACCATCTGGTCCAGCGCATGACCGTCCGGGAACAGGTCGTGCGCAGCCTGCGAACCGAGTACGGCGACGGCAGCCAGACTTGAATCGTCTTCGGGTTGCAACGCGCGGCCTTGCGCAACGTGTAATGACGTCAACGAAAAATAGTCGGGGTCGACACCCATCGCTTGCGCATCGCTTGAGCCTTCGTCGCTGAATGCGGCGTAGGTGCGCACAGCTTTGTCGGCGCCGACCTGTTGCGCGCCGGGAACCACGCTCAATGCCGCGCTCGCATCGTCGAAGGTCAAGCCCAAACTGCGTGCACGGGTTTCCTTGAGTGTGTCGGCGTCTTGCACCACGCGCTCGACGATGAGGTTGTGCAAGCCCAGGCTTTCCACCAGTCGCAGCGCTTCGCGCCGGCTGCCTTCGCCAACACCGAGCATGGCCACGATCGCGCCGACGCCGAAAATCAGGCCAAGCAAGGTTAACAGCGTGCGCAGTTTGCGCCGCCATAATTCTTCGATGGTTTCACGCCATGCCGACTGGATCATGATTCCGCCTTGCCAGGCTTTGCCAAAGGCGGCGTCGGTTTCGACGCGACCTTGGTCGCCGCCGGTTCTGCGGCGTTGATCACGATCGCATCGCCCGGCTGCAAGCCTTTGAGCACCTGCGAACGCGCCGGTCCACGTACGCCCAGTTGCAACTCGCGGGTTTCGTCGTGGTTGCCAACGCGAACCTTGACGCTGGAATTGGCGTCGCTCGAATGTATCGCGATGTTCGGAATCGCAATCGTCTTGCCGGATTTCAGCAAAATGATGTCGGCAACGAAACTCTGCCCTGGCGTCCATTGGTAGCGCGCGACGGCATCGGCGGGCACCAGTGCTTTCATCGACAGGTATTTGACTGGCGATTGCCGATCGCGCACTGCCGCGGCCGCAGCGACCCAGGAAATCGTCGATGCGATTTTTTGCGTCGGCGCGCCAAGCGGCGCCAGTTCCACGACCAATCCGGTTTTAATCGACTGGGCCTGCGTTTGCGCAAGCGTCAGCAGCACTTCCATGTGCTGCGTGTCCGGCAGATCGGCCAGTTGAGTACCGGCCCACATGGTGGCGCCGATGCTTGGTTTGTTTCCGCTCCAATCGGTGTGCAATACAAAAACACCGGCGTGCGGGGCCCGCAGTTCCAGTGCGTCGAGATCCGCGCGCCGCTGTTTGGCGACCAGGCTGTTGGTGGATTTCTGCGCATCGATCAACGCAAGTTCCGCACTGCCGCGTTTGCTCGCCGTACCTTCGCGCCAGTTCAGCGTGTCTTGTTTGACGCCAAGAAAATGTTCGTCCTGGACCGCGTCTAGAATCGTATTGCGGGCGAGGGCATCCTGGCTGGCGTTGGCATAGCGGCGGGCGATGGCTAATTGCCCGTCGACCTGCGATAGATCGACTTGAAGCTGGCCTTGCGTCGCCCCGAGCTGGACGCTTTTGGCGACCCGCGCCAGCTCGTTGCGTTGCAGATCGATGAGGGCATCGGATAATTGTAGTTGGCTGTTGTCCGCAGAAAACCGCGCTACGACTTCATCTTTCTTGACCAAACTGCCATCCGGCAGCATCCATTGGAGCTGACGTGGCGACCAACCCTGGCCGGGTACGTTCAATGGGGTGGACTTCGACGACTGCAATTCGCCTAGCGCGTGTACGTCGAGCAATGCTGGACCCTCGACGACGCGTTCAAGTACCGCAGACCCACCGCCGTGGCCGCCGCAACCAGCGAGAACCGCAACGAACAGGACGATAGCGGCGTACTTCATGGACTGGCTCCGTGGGTCGGCGCTGTCGTGGTCCATTCGACACTGACCGGTTGACCCGGCTTCAATGCCGCCGCAGTCGCATCCAGCGTGACATCAACATCGACGACCGGCACGGGCTCGACGCGTGATTTGCTGTGCACGCTCAGCCCGATCGCATCGACTCGACCGGACAGGGTGCGGCCACCGCCGCCTTCAACAATGACGCGTACGCTATCGCCAATGTGAATACGGGTCAGGTCGCGTTCGGGCAGACGTGCGGTGACACCAAGCGATTTCAGATCGGGTATGTTTGCGACCATCTGTCCTCGCCAAATCTGTTTGCCGACATCGATCTTGCTGCCGTCGAAGGGATTGTTGGCGTGCAGAAAAATTCCCGCACGCGGCGCGGTTATGTTCAATGACGCAACCTCTTCGCTCAACCGCGCGACGTCGACCTTCAGCCGCGCTACATCCGCATCGGCCTGATGTTGTTCGGCGCGACGCTCGTCTGCGCTGGCTTTGGCATGAGCAACGCTCAACGTGTTAAGCGTTTGTGCCTTGGTTCGGTTGATCAGCAATTTCTTGTATTCCACACCAGGCACGTAATCGGCCGGTTCGCTGGCTTTGCGTTGCGCCTTGGTCGCATCGGCGCCAGCTTCGGCAACGCTTACCCCTTCGGTGCGCGCTTTTACCGCCAGTTCCAGGCGCAATTTTTCCTGAGTGCGCAGCTTTTCTTCAAGCTCGCTCTTCTTGGCGACCAGCTGCTTCATCAATTCGGAGCCATCAAATGAGACGACAGGATCTCCTTTCTTGACCATACCGCCGTCGTCGGCCATCTGGGTGACGGTCAACTGCCACAAGTCTTCAATTTGTGGTGGCGAAACGGCGAGGCTTTCGCGCGCATAGAATTCGCCACTGGCACGCACTGGCGCGCTATCCGTTGCGTTGACCCGTTTCGGGCTGACGCAGGTGTCTGAGGCCGCCATCGTTTGCACGCGTACGTTCATGCCAGATTTCAACGGCAACGTCGCGGCGTCCGGTACATCGAGATCGACGACGAAGTAACGCCCATCGCCCCACTCGGCGCGTTCCTCGGATGCGCCGGACAAGGCCTTGATGCTGGCGCGTACGTAGCGCCCGGGCAATGCGTCGAAAGTCAGGCACGCGTTCTCGCCCATCGATAGTCCCGCACGATCCGGTGCCAATATCCAGGCGTGCACCGTCATCGCGCCAGTGCCGACAACCTCGCCAACCTCGTGACCGGGAAAGACGGTTGAGCCTTCCTCATAGCGACCGCCTCCGCCGAAAACGTTGTCGAAGCCATGAACGAGAATTCCCGCTCGATTGGCGTGAACCGCGGCAGCATCAACCAGCTTCTTGTAGAAATCGTGCTGCATATGCAGCTTATCCAGTTGCAGCTTGCCATCCTTGCCGCTGCGCCCGACAGCTGCGCGCGCATCGTCAAGATTGTGCTGCTTGAGCGCCAGGTCGTTCTGACTGCGCAATAGTTCGGCATGGTATTTGTCGAAGTCCAGTGCGGAAATGAGCTTTTTCGGTATCGCCGCGTCGACCTTGGCGGTATCAAACGCCGCTTGTGCGCTGGCCAACGCCTGCTGCGCTTCAACGGCCTTGACCTGTAGTTCGGCGACATCCTTTTCGGTAGTGGTGGTGGTCTGGGTGATTTGCGCATCAAGACTGATGATCTGCGTGGCCGCTTCGCCGGCATCGATGCGCAGCACGACATCGCCAGGCTTCACCTTTGCGCCATCGGCCATGTAATAACGCAACACCACGGGCGACGAATTCGATGGTGGCACGAGTATCGACTGCGAATCATCCGAGCGAACCTCGCCGCTGAACACCACAGCCATTGCCGATAGCGGCGCCAGCAAAAGCAGCAATGCGATGAGCTTATGCCGCATCGTCGCGCTCCACCCGACCGTCGCGCAAGTGCACGCGGCGCTGGGCGCGCCCGGCAACATCGTTGTCGTGGGTGACGAGTACGACGGTCTGGCCTTGACTGTGCACTTCTTCGAGCAGGCCGAGGACGGCGGCGGCGCTTTTTGAATCGAGATTGCCGGTCGGCTCGTCGGCTAGCAGCAGCGCCGGCTGCATCAGCAACGCACGCGCGATCGCTACACGCTGCATCTGTCCGCCGGACAGTTGTTCGGGGCGATGATCCAGGCGCTGGCTCATGTCCATGCGATCGAGCAAATGGCGCGCGCGTTTTTCGAGATCCGGACCGTGATCATTCGCGGCGCGATTGGGGACGTGCAGGAAACGGCGTGGCAACAACACGTTTTCCAGCACGGTCAAGCGTGGCAGCAGATGGAACGACTGGAACACGAAACCGATGCGGCGATTGCGGAAGTCACTGGCGCGCTCGTCGTCGAACGTCGACACATCGGTGGCGTCAAGGTGATAACTACCCGAGCTCGGTCGATCCAGACAGCCGAGGATGTTGAGCAACGTCGACTTGCCCGAACCGGATGGCCCGACGATAGCGAGGAATTGCCCTTGTGGCACGACGATACTCACGCCGGCGAGCGCGTCGACGATTTGTCCGCCGACACGATAGCGACGGGTTACATCTTCCAGTTCAACCATCTGCCCTGAATCCCTGTTGATGTACTCTGCCGTACAGTCCTCGACGCACGGCTGTCAGACCGTGCGCTGCCGACAATGTTCCTTGGCTCAAGTCTTGGACTGCTGCGCCGCGATAAACGCCTTGATGTGCTGCTCCAAAACCGGCAGCGGTACTGAGCCGATATTCAGTACCGCATCGTGAAACTTGCGGAGATCGAACTGGGCGCCGAGTTGCTTTTCTGCAAGACGACGCAGTTCGAGAATTTTCAATTCGCCGAGTTTGTAACTTAGCGCCTGGCCCGGCCATGAGATATAGCGGTCGACTTCGGTTTCGACCTCATGTTCGGATAATGCGGTGTGCTCGGCCAGATAGGTGATCGCCTGCGCGCGCGTCCAGCCTTCGTGATGGACGCCGGTATCGATGACCAGGCGCGCGGCGCGCCACATGTCGTACGACTCGCGCCCGAATTTGTCGTAAGGCGTGTGATACATGCCCATTTCCTGGCCAAGCCATTCGCAATACAGCGCCCAGCCTTCGCCGTAGGCGGAGATGTATTGCTTGCGGAACGCCGGCAAGCCTTTCTGTTCCTCGACCAGTTCGCCTTGCAGGGCATGCCCGGGTGCAGACTCATGCAAGGTCAACGCGGTGAGGTTATACAGCGGGCGCGACGGAAGATCGTACGTGTTCACCCAATAGGTGTGCGCGCCGCCACGACCGGCCGTCCAGAACGGTGCGATCGATTCCGGCACCGGTTCGATACCGAAACGTCCGCGCGGCAGCAGGCCGAAGAATTGCGACAGTTTGCCGTCGACCTGCTTGGCGATCCACGCCGCGTGCATCAATAATTCATCCGGCGTCTTCACATAGAACTGCGAATCGGTGCGCAGGAAATGCAGGAACGCGGGCATGTCGCCCTTGAAGCCGGTCGAAGCCATCGTCGCATTCATTTCCATCTGGATGCGCGCAACTTCGTCGAGACCAATCTTGTGGATCGCCTCCGGATCCATGTCCAGCGTGGTGTAGGTGATGATCTGCTCGCGGTAGTACGCCTTGCCATCCGGCAATGCTTCGGCGGCCAGCGTCTTGCGCGCGTTGGGCATGTAATCGTTGCGGAAGAACGTGAGCAAGTTTGTGTAGGCCGGGATCACGTGTTTGGTAATCGCCGCCGCACATTCGACGCGCAGTTTTGCCTGCTCGTCGGCGGACATCGTCGCGGGCAATTGCTTGAACGGTTTGTAGAACACGCTATCTTGCGGCGACTTTGCATCGGCGTAGGTGGCGATCGATACGTCGCGCCCGGCGAGTACCGCCTGCGGCACCGAAAATCCGCGCTTGAGACCGGCGCGCATGTTGTCGATATTCTCGTCGAAGTAACGTGGAAAATCGTTCAGGCGCGCGATGTAATGCTGCGCCTGCTTGGCGTTGGTGAAATGCGCGCTGGCCATGAAACCCAGATCCGACCAGAACTGCGAGTCGCTGTTGAACGGCATCTCGTAACCGCGAAAGCGAATGTCCGCCGCCAGACTTTCGATCTGCGGTTTGTAGACTTCGTAATTGACCTGGTTTTCCGCAGAGAGCTGCTTGTACGGAATCGCGACGAGCTGGCGCAGCACGTCGTTCCAGTAAGTCAGTCGCGCGGCTTGCGACTTGGCATCCACCGCCGGCAAGCGATCCGCCTGGTTACCGCTGTCGCTGTCGTCATCCTGGCCGGGAAATTGTGCTTGGCGCCACGTCCACTCGGCGGTGTACAAGGCCTTGAAGCGCGCATCAGCCGATTCAGGCTTGGCAGCGGTTGCCGGTGCAATCATGCTCATTGCCAGCGTCAATCCCACCAATGCCATCAAAGCCATGGATTTCATCGCCGTCTCCAGAATTGCGAAACGCCGATTTTGTCATCATTACGCGTCAAATGCGTAGTCCGTTGGTCCCGGAGCGTGCTGGCAGCTTCGCCATGATGGCCTTGCAGGTGCAACCTTGCTGGTTATTTGCTAGAAAGACCGCACAAGCAACCGCTCGCTGTGAATGGCGCTTGTGTTGTATCAAAGGCGGTTCCCTGTTTTTCTAATTCGTACTCATCGCAAGGAAATCCCCATGCCCGGTTTCCACCGCAAGTCCGTTGCAGCGCCGCTGCTGGCGCTTACATTGATGTGCAACACCTTGTTCGCTATCGCCGCGACGCAGCCCGTACAAAATTCCACCCCGCATCACGAAGCGACGGCGGCCGAAGTTTTCAAGCGCACGGTGGAGATGAACGGCCTTTTACCAGTGCATGTGGATGCGCACGCTGGACGCATCCTGATCACCTTGCCGCCCGCGCAAGTCGACGGTGTCTCGGCGCGCTTTCTGTACAGCACGGCATTGCGCACCGGGCTGGGTGCCGCGCCCACGTTCCTTGATCGTGGCCGCATCGGCAACACGCAAGTGATCGCATTCCGTCGCTACGGCAACAAGATGGCTGCGCTGTTCGAGAATCCGCGCTTCCGCGCTGCTGGCAACACCGGTGCGGCGAGCCGCGACTTCGTCACCTCGATCGTGTGGATGGGCGACATCGCGGCGACCTTGCCCGATGGGCGCGTGGTGGTGGACCTGTCGGGCTTTCTCAGCGCCGATACGCTGGGCATTGCCGCCTCGCTCAACCAGAGTGCCGATACGTTCGGCGTCGGCGCAGGTACTGGCGCGGGCAAGGACTTTGCGCTTGACGCCAAACTCAGCACGGCGGATGCGTCTTCGGTGAAGCTGTTCCCGGACAATCTTGAAGTCGATGCTGTGCAAACCTATGCGTCGAAAACGCCGGGCGATGAAGTGGCCAACATCGCGCCTGACGCAAACAAAGTCAGCTTCACCGTGCACAACAGTTTTGTGCGTCTGCCCGGACCAGGCTTCCATCCACGACATTTTGATCCACGGATCGGCGGCTTCTCCACCCAAGTCGTGGATTTCGGCGAACCGCTGGGCAGCGATGTGGTGCGCGATTTTGCCAATCGCTTCCGGTTGGAAAAGATTGATCCTGCCGCGCCGCGTTCCAAGGTGCGCAAGCCGATCGTCTACTACGTCGATCGAAATGCGCCCGAGCCGATTCGCACCGCGCTGATGCAAGGCATCGGCTGGTGGAGCAAGGCGTTCGATGCGGCGGGTTACATCGATGCGTTCCAGGTCAAACTGCTTCCCGCCGATGTCGATCCGATGGACGTGCGCTACAACGTCGTCAACTGGGTCGATCGCGCCACGCGCGGCTGGTCGTACGGTCAGCAAATTGCCGATCCCCGCAGCGGAGAAATCATCAAGGGCATGGT
>JBDTLA010000022.1:0-5832 GCA_039935035.1 Rudaea sp.
TTCTTCCCTTCCCCCGCAAGCGGGGAGCATTCCTTCTTCCCTTCCCCCGCAAGCGGGGAGCATTCCTTCTTCCCTTCCCCCGCAAGCGGGGAGCATTCCTTCTTCCCTTCCCCCGCAAGCGGGGGAAGGTGCCCGGAGGGCGGAAGGGGGCAGCGCCGCAGGCGCTGAGGTAATCGGCGATAACGACACCCGCCCGATCGTGTGGATCGACGGCTTGCGCGAACAGGTTGGCGAAATCGCGGCGCGGTTTTTCGATCATCCGTCTGCGGCGCTGCAAGTGATTGGCGTGACCGGCACTAACGGAAAAACATCGACGGTGCAATTGTTGGCTTGCGCGCTGCAACTGCTCGGCGCGCGCGCAGCAACCATCGGCACGCTTGGTGCAGGATTGGTCGGCGAAATCGTCGCGGCGCAACGTACCACGCCCGATGCGGTCAGCGTGCACGCGTTGCTCGCACAATTTCGCGATGCCGGCGCCAGTCACGTGGCAATGGAAGTTTCCTCACACGCGCTGGATCAGGGCCGCGTCAACGGCGTGGATTTCGACGTTGCGGTTTTCACCAATTTGAGTCGCGATCATCTGGACTATCACGGCAGCATGCAAGCTTACGGCGCGGCCAAGGCCAAACTGTTTGCGTGGCCTGGTTTGCGCTGTGCGGTCATCGACAGCGATGACGCATTTGGGCGAGAACTGAGCGCGAATCTGCCGGCAGGTGTACGTCGTCTGCGCTACGCGCTCGACGACACGTACGCGGAGATCACTGCTGCCAACGTGCATAGCGACGGCAATGGCCTGACGTTTGTTCTGCGTACCCCGTGGGGCGAAGGCAACGTTCATTCGTCCTTGCTGGGACGATTCAATATCTACAATCTACTCGGCGTTGCCGGTTGCCTGGGCACGCTCGGCTATGATTTTGCACAAATTCCCGATGTGCTTTCGCGCTTGCAGCCGGTAAGCGGCCGCATGAGCCGACTCGGCGGCAATGCAACGACGCCGCTCATCGTGATCGACTACGCGCACACACCCGATGCGCTGGAACAGGCACTGGAAAATCTGCGCAATCATTGCGCCGGACAATTGATCTGTGTGTTCGGTTGTGGCGGCGAGCGTGACCAGGGCAAGCGGCCGTTGATGGGCGAAATCGCCGAACGTCTGGCTGATTGGATCATCGTCACCGACGACAATCCTCGCGCTGAGAATGGTGATGTCATCGTCGCCCAGATCGTCGCCGGATTGAAGCGGCCGAAAAATGCCAGCATTCAGCGCGATCGCGCGGCGGCGATAGCAACGGCTGTGCGCGCAGCCGGTCCCGGTGACGTCGTGCTCATTGCCGGCAAGGGCCATGAGCCCTATCAGGAAGTCGCTGGAATCAAACATGCTTTCGACGACATCAAAGTCGCGCAAAACGCATTGGAGGCGAGGCCATGCTGAGCCTGAAGCTGGCCGATGTCGCCATGTGGACGCACGGTACGTTGCAGGGTGCGGACGTCGCCGTGCATGGCGTATTCACGGACACGCGTGCGCCGGTCGGCGGTGCCTTGTTCGTCGCGATCAAAGGTGAAAACTTCGACGCGCACGAATTCGTTGCTGCGGCCAGGCAAGCGGGCGCGGCTGCTGCGCTGGTTGCGCGTGTGCAGCCGGTCGATTTGCCGCAAGTGGTGGTCGACGACACCTTGATCGCTCTTGGCGACCTGGCCAGCGCGGTGCGGGCGCAGCGCCGGGCGCGGGTCATCGGAATTACCGGCTCCAACGGCAAGACCACGGTCAAGACCCTGCTCGCCTCGATTCTCGCCTTGCACGGCAAAACCCACGTCAATGCGGGGAATTTCAACAACGAAATCGGCTTGCCGTTATCGGTCCTGGCCATGCCGGAAGACGCGCAGTATGCGGTGCTTGAAATGGGCGCGGGCAAACCCGGCGACATCGCCGAACTGGCTGCCATCGCACGGCCAGAAATCGGCCTCGTCAACAACATCGCACCCGCTCATCTTGAGCGCATGGGCACGCTCGAAGGTATCGCGGAAACAAAGGGCGCATTGTATACATCGTTGCCGACGCATGGCATCGCCGTGATCAATGCCGACGACGCGTTCGCGCCAATGTTCGTGGGCATGGCTGGCAAGCGCCAAGTAGTGCGTTTCGGCCTGGATAATCCGGCCGACGTTACGGCGCAAATATCGACGTTGGCTGCGCAAGCAAAATTCACCTTGGTGATCGGCGCCGAGCGTATCGCCATCGATCTGCCGCTGGGTGGCCGCCACAACGTGATGAACGCGCTGGCGGCTGCAAGCGTGGCGCATGCGCTGGATGTGCCGATCGCGACGATCAAACAAGGATTGGAAAGCGCGCAACCGGTGGCCGGGCGGATGATCCGTCACGCAATGCCGGGCGGCTGGACGCTGATCGACGACAGCTACAACGCGAATCCCGGCTCGACTGCCGCAGCGATCGCCCTGTTGTCGGCTGAGCCCGGTCAAACGTGGCTGGTGCTCGGCGACATGCGCGAACTGGGCCGGAACGCACGTGACCTGCACGCACAGATTGGCGAGCTGGCACGCAGCGCAGGCATCAGCCGCTTGTACACAGTCGGCGAACTGGCGGCAGCCGCCGCACAGGCATTCGACAACGGCAAGCGACATTTTCCGGATCAGGTCGCACTTGCCGCAGCACTGCACGCAGACCTCCACGCCGGCGTGCAGGTACTCATCAAGGGTTCGCGCGGCTCGGCGATGGAACGCGTCGTACGCGCCTTGCGTGGCGACCGCGAAGGCAACGGGGGAGGCGCGCGTCATGTTGCTTGAATTGGCCGAATTGCTGCGCGGGCACCTGAGCGCCCTGCATCTGTTCCAGTACATCAGCTTCCGCACCATCATGAGCGCGCTGACGGCGCTGGCGGTTGCGCTGCTGCTCGGGCCGGACGCGATTCGCCGGCTCACCGCGGTCAAGGCCGGTCAGGTGATTCGCAGCGATGGTCCGCAATCGCATCTGGCCAAGGCCGGCACGCCGACGATGGGCGGTGCGCTAATCCTGCTTGCCGTCGCCGTGGCAACGCTGCTGTGGTCGGACTTGCACAACCGCTACATGTGGATCGCACTGGGCACGATGCTGGCGTTCGGAGTCATCGGTTTTTACGATGACTACAGGAAGCTGGTCATGCGCGACAGTCGCGGCCTGCCAGCACGCTGGAAATACTTCTGGCAATCGATTTGTGGATTGGCCGCGGCAGTGGGCCTGTACTACGTGATGCGCCAGGATTCTCCGGATGCGGTGGCGCTGTATCTGCCCTTCTTCAAGCACATCGCGATTCCGCTGGGCGCGATGTTCATCGTCATCGCCTATTTCATCATCGTGGGCTTTTCCAACGCGGTGAACCTGACCGATGGTCTGGACGGATTGGCCATCATGCCGACGGTGCTGGTGGCTGCGGCGCTGGGTGTGTTCGCTTACGTGACCGGGCACAGCGTGTTCTCCACGTACCTGCAGATTCCGGTTGTGCACGGCGCCGGCGAACTGTGCATTTTTTGCGGTGCGCTGGCCGGAGCAGGACTCGGCTTCCTGTGGTTCAACGCATATCCGGCGCAAGTGTTCATGGGCGATGTCGGTGCGCTCGCGGTCGGCGCCGCTCTGGGCACGGTCGCGGTCATCGTGCGACAGGAAATCGTGCTGTTGATCATGGGCGGCGTATTCGTCATGGAAACCGCGTCTGTGATCCTGCAAGTCGCCAGCTACAAGTTGACCGGCAAGCGCCTGTTTCGCATGGCGCCGATTCACCATCATTTTGAATTGAAAGGCTGGCCGGAGCCGCGCGTGATCGTGCGCTTCTGGATTATTTCCGTGGTGCTGGTCTTGATCGGCCTGGCCACGCTGAAGGTGCGCTGATGTTCCGATTCTCCACACAGGCCAAACGCCGCGACGCCAACGCAGGTCGATACGATCTGGGCCTGGCGTTGGCTGCCATTGCATTGGCCAGCATTGGTGTGGTGATGATCGCATCGAGCTCGATCGCGATCGCCGATGGCCAGCATGTCGGTCCATTCCATTACCTGTTCCGGCATCTGGTGTTTCTCGGTCTGGGCATCGGCATCTGCGCCCTGATCATGCAAATCGAGTTGTCCTGGTTCGAGCGCCATGCGTTCACATTGCTGTTGTTTGCGGTGATCGCCTTGTTGCTGGTGTTCGTGCCGGGCCTTGGCATGCGTGTCAATGGCGCGCGCCGATGGGTGCGGTTGGGCGTTGCCGGTTTTCAATCGGTGGAACTGGTGAAGTTGCTGTTCATCGTCTACATGGCCAGCTATCTGGTGCGCCAGCGTGAAAGCGTGCAAGGCCAGTTGCTCGGTGTGATCAAACCGATTGGCGTGGCCGGCGTGATGGTGGTGCTGCTGTTGCTGCAACCGGATTTTGGCAGTGCGGCGCTGATCATCGCGATTACCATTGGCATGGTCTGGCTGGGTGGTGCGCGCTTGCGCAACCTGATCGTGCTTGGCAGCTTTGCGATGCCGGCGTTGGCTTGGGCGGCATTGACCCAGGACTACCGCGTCAAGCGCCTGACCTCATTCATGGACCCTTGGCAGCATCCGTTCGACGCCGGGTTCCAGTTGACCCAGGCATTGATCGCGATCGGACGTGGTGAATGGTTTGGCGTAGGTCTGGGCGCGAGCGTGCAGAAACTGTTCTACCTGCCCGAAGCGCACACCGATTTCATTTTTGCCGTGATCGCCGAAGAACTCGGCCTCGTCGGCGTACTTATGGTGCTGTGCCTGTTCGCGTTGCTGGTCGGGCGGGCCTTCATGCTGGGCTTGCAGGCAGTCGAACGCGGTCAGCGTTTCGCGGGATTCTGCGCGTTTGGTATCGGCCTGTGGCTTGGCTTGCAGACGCTGGTATCCATCGGTGTCAACCTGGGCGTGTTGCCGACCAAAGGCCTGACGTTGCCGTTGATCAGCTCCGGCGGCTCCAGCGTGCTGATGACCTGCGCGGCGATCGGCATGTTGTTGCGCATCAGTTACGAAGTCACGCGAAAACACGAAAGCCAGGCACAGGCGCTTGATCCGGTCACGGGATTGCACGCATGAGCGTCTCGCCCATCAACGCGCCAGGCATCAGTGCATCGACCCGGCATGCTCCGGTCATGATCATGGCTGGTGGGACCGGCGGACATATTTTTCCCGGTATCGCCGTGGCGCAGGAGTTGCGCGCGCGCGATGTACCGGTCGTGTGGATGGGCAGCGTCGGCGGACTGGAAACACGTCTGGTGCCACAGGCTGGCTTGACCATCGAAACACTCAAAATTGGTGGTGTACGCGGCAAGGGTCTGATGGCGTTGCTCGCAGCACCATGGCGAATCGCTCGCGCGTTACTCGCGGCTGGGCGCGTGTTTGCTCGCGTGCGCCCGCAAAGTGCGCTGGCGCTCGGCGGCTTTGCTTCGGGTCCGGGCGGCATTGCTGCATGGCTGCGGCGTGTTCCGCTGCTGGTGCACGAACAGAACCGCGTCCCAGGCGCAACCAATCGCATCCTTGCGCATTTCTCCGCAACGTTACTTTGTGGATTCGATGGTGCATTCGCCGACGCAACCTGGGTGGGCAATCCGGTGCGGCGCGAAATCGCGGCATTGGATGCTCCTGCGCTGCGTTTCGCGACGCGCAACGGGCCGATTTGCTTGCTGGTACTTGGCGGTAGCCAAGGCGCGCAAAGCCTCAATGCGGCAGTGCCGAACATGTTGCGCGATCACCCTGCGACGGCGTCGCTGCAAGTGCGCCATCAATGTGGCGCGAAACATCTGGACCAGACCCGGAACAACTATCGCGATGCTGGCGTTGAAGCCGACGTGGCAGCGT
>JBDTLA010000023.1:0-5743 GCA_039935035.1 Rudaea sp.
TACCGCATCGATATTCCGGCGAACTGGAATCGGCAACTGATTGTGTTCTTTCACGGCTACACACTCGATCCGGTAACATTTCCTTCCAGCGAGAAAATATCGCCCATGTTCGATCCGATGCTGGCGCAAGGCTTTGCCGTGTTGCAATCCGCCTATTCGCAAACCGGTTGGGCCGTCGAACAGGCATCTACCGATACCGAACTGCTGCGCAAGTTCTTCGTGTCCAAACACGGCAAGCCTGCGAAGACGTTCGTGATGGGCATGTCGATGGGCGGCACATTGACCGTAATGACCATCGAGCAACGCGCCGATATCTACGCGGGCGCGTTGTCCATGTGCGGCGCGATCGAACCGACCGACCGGATCATGCAACGCGACTTCGCCCTGCGCGCGGCCTTCGACTACTACTTTCCCAACCTGCTTGGGTCGCTCGTGCCGGTGCCGGCGGACTACCGTTCGGACGATGTGGTCGTGAGCAGGATTTCCGCTGCGCTGGCGTCGAACCCCAAAGCGGTTCGCGCCCTGCTCGGCTTTTACGGCGCCGCTGAGGCCGCCAATCTGGCGCCGATTATTGCCGACGTGACGGACGACACGAAAGAATTGCAGCAGCGTCTACACGGCAATCCGTTCGGCAATGACGTCCTGATTTACACCGGCACCGAAGACGACTACGCCTTGAACGACGGCGTCCAGCGCTATCGCGGCGAATCGCGCGCGCAGGTCGCACTAGCACGCTGGCACACGCCCAACGGCAATCTCACGCGGCCAATGCTGGAACTGCACGACACCGGCGACCCGCTCGTGCCGGCGTCAAGCACGTTTGAATATGCACTGATCGCGCAACGCGCGGGACACGGCGACAACTTCGTGCAGCAGTACGTGAACAAGGAGGGCCATTGCGTATTCACGCCGGCCGAAATTGGCCGCGCGTTCGATGAGCTCGCGACCTGGGTCAGCGCAGGCAAGCGCCCGAAGTCCGGCAAACTACCGTGAGGAACGAGGTGACCGTTGCGGCGTGCTCAATCGGCGTGTTGCGCTGCGGATTCTGAAATATTCGTCGGCGTAGTTCGCATCGCATTACCCCGACGCGCCAGCCACACCACGGCGATGATGCCAACCAGCAGGCACACATCCAATGTGATCAGGCGCCACAGCAGCAACGCCGTTGCCATGCTCGTAGCTGGCACCCAGGCCGCCAGCGCGGCACTCAGGCCGACTTCCGCACTGCCACCGCCGGAAGGAACGCCGGTCCAAAGCGCCGCGTGCAGGATCAGCGACTGCAACAGCAACGTCAGCGCATACGACACGCGATGACCCAGCAGCAGCAATACTGCCCAAAGGATTCCATAGCGCGTTACCCATTGCAGCGCAGTCAATGCGCAAATACCGATGGCGCCACGAATGCCTCCCGACATCAACAGGCGCGCATCGGCAGTCAAGCTAACCAGAAATTTCTGCAACGAATCCTGATGGCGGCGCAGTGATGGCCAGCGACGCACCAGCAGGTTTTCCCCTAACAGCCAGCGTACCAGTGCGTGGCGCATGAAAAACGCGACGATACCCGCAGCGATCATCAGTGCGCTGGTGGAAAACGCGAGTACCGCCAACGCCGTCGGCAACTCGGACCACAGCAGACTCATACCAGCGATTGGCAGGATCAGCGCAAAAAACGCCAGATCAAGCAACTGATCCACAGCCGTCACCGTGGTCGCGGCGCTCGACGACGCGCCACTGCGACGCACATAGAAAATACTCGCCGCATAACCACCAACGCCGGCAGGCGTACTGATGAAGGCAAAGTCGATCGCAAGGGAGATCACCAAGGTGCGCAGGAAATTCTGGCGAGTGCCGATTCGCTGCAGCAACACCTGCAGCTTCCATGCACGAGCAATCCAACTCGTTCCAAGCAACACGAGCAACAGCGCATAACTACGCGCGGGGAAATCCATGACCTGGGCAACTGCGGCACTGCCACCGAGCAAAATCGGCACGGCCAAAGTCGCCAGTACCGCCAAGGCAATGAGCATTCCGGCGCGACGTAGTTTGTTGGATGACCACACTGACGCACTCTGGCCGCCTTCGTCGCTGCGGACGACTCGCTGGCGCGCCGGCACGTAGCGCGTGTGGAGTAGGTGATCCCACAGCGACGTGGTCACGCCAAAATTGAACCCCGGGTGATGGTGGTGAATGTGGTGGTGCGCGGCCCAGTGCAGGGGCAAGCGCTGGCGGAACCGAATGAAATGAATCGCGTTATGCCCAAGCCCATAGGCAGCGTAGCCGGCAGCAGTTGAACCTGCCAGCAGCAGCGCAATGCCGCCCGGCAGGAAAAGCGCGAGCAGACCGGCCAGTGCGAGCATTCCCAGTGGCGGCCCAAAGAAAGGCAACGCGTCGTAACCCTTTGGATCGACGTGGTGCTTGTCGTGCCCCTCCACCATGGCTCCGCCACGCCCGTGAAACAGCCAACGGTGCACGGCATATTCGGCAAAAGTGAAAACCAAAAGGCCTGTAGCCAACGTCGCAAGCGCGACAAACAGGCCAGTGGTGTTCGTGTAGGCTCCGGCCGCAAGCAGCAGCACAGCGACTGAGGAATCCGCGACAAGCCCCACAATGGCATTCGCTCGTGTCGTCGACAATTGCGCGAGATATCCGATCGAAGGCGCCCCCCTCGAAGCGCCAGGCACCGCAACTTCGCCTTCGACAGTGGGGGGCAGTGGTACTTGAGACATAAACTCAATCAGTCCTGATATTCGATCCCGCCCCCGATCCGGCCGCTCATTTTATGCCGGATACGGGCTGCGTTGTGAAGGATGCGCTAAATGAGCGAAAAGATTTGTGCGCCACGGCGGCCAATCGCCAAACGAGCGAAGGCTCAATTTGTCCGATTTAGAGGCGCCTCTAGCGAGTCACAAGCCAATGATCAGAATCGACGCAAGTGGGTCTTGATCAAGACTCGAAGTCGGTGGCGCCATACGCGCCTGACGCGAACTGGAACGAAATACCAGATGCTTTGAAGCGGTAGCCGTGACGTTTTTTTAGCCCAGCGCGCCGCCGTTGGACGCAATTATCTGCGAATAGAGTTTCGCACTGGCTTTCGGCGTGCGCTTCTGAGTGGCGAAATCCACATGCAGGATGCCAAAGCGTTTGGAAAATCCCAGCGACCATTCAAGGTTGTCCATCAGAGACCACGCCATGTAACCGCGCACATCCGCCCCGGCCTGAATGGCCGCATGCAACGCTTTGAGATGCTTGCGCAAGTAGTCCACACGTAGCGGATCTTCGTGAACCTCGCCATCAACGACCGGCGGATCATAAAACGCCGAACCGTTTTCAGTGATGTATACGGGTGGATTGCCATAGCGCTGCTTGATCCGAAGCAGGGTATCGACGAACCCCTGCGCATGCACTTCCCAACCTGTCTCAGTGTACGTGGACTGCGGTTGACGCACCGTCAACGCGTTCAGCGGATAGACGTCGGACTGATGACGCGTGACCGCGCGCGTGTAATAGTTGACGCCGAGGAAGTCGATCGGCTGCTTGATCAACTCGAAATCCTGCGCCGGCCAATCCGGCCACGCCTCGCCGAAAATCTCGCGCATTTCCTCTGGATACGCGCCGAGAAAAACCGGATCGAGGTATTGGCGATTCATGTAGGCTTCGGCGCGCCGCGTGGCAGCCAAGTCTTCGGCGCTATCGGAAGCCGCATATTTCGGCTCGATGTTCACCACGATGCCGATTTGATGTTTGCCAAGCGCGCGGTAGGCCTTCACGGCCGCACCGTGCGCGCGCAGCAGTTGATGGCTGGCAATTGGAGCCTCGAAACGGCTGCGATGACCCGGCGCCAATGCGCCATGCAGGTACCCGCCGTCGGTAACCACCCACGGTTCGTTCAACGTGACCCAGCGCTTGACGCGATCGTCGAGCTTGCGAACCATCACGCTGGTGTATTCCGCAAACCATTCGGCGATGTCGGGATTCAACCAGCCGCCACGATCATCCAGCGCCGCCGGCAAATCCCAGTGGTACAGGGTCGGCATGGGCTCGATGCCGTTGGCCAGCAAGGTATCGACCAGGCGTTCGTAAAAATCCAGGCCACGTGGGTTCACCTTGCCGGTGCCCTGCGGCAACACGCGCGCCCAGGCAACGCTGAAGCGATACGCTTTGAGCCCGAGATCGCGCATGAGCGCGACATCCTCCGGCATGCGCCGGTAGTGGTCGCAGGCGACATCGCCGGTGTCGCCGTTGTTCATCATGCCCGGCGTGTGGGCAAAGCGTTGCCAGATGCTCGGACCGGCGCCATCGGCGAGTGGAGATCCTTCAATCTGGTAGGCAGACGTCGCCGCGCCCCAGACAAAGCCATCCGGAAATTCGATTTTTTCGGTCATTTCTTGTTTCCGGTGGAGGTGGCAATCGCTGGAATGAAAACGATTACATGGCAGAATACCGCAAGCTATGGCCAATTTGTAGACCGAACGTCACCTACATGGGATGCTTGCGTCGGTCGGGCAGAAAACGTGGCCCATTACAGCCAATTGAGTCCCTATGAGCCAGGTAATCCTCGACAACGTGCGCAAGGTTTATCCCGGTGGCGTGGTTGCTGTCGATACGGCCAGCTTTAGCGTGGCAGACGGCGAATTGCTGGTGCTGGTCGGACCTTCCGGGTGCGGCAAGACGACCACGCTGCGCATGATCGCGGGATTGGAATCGATCACGTCGGGCACGGTTTCGATTGGCGGGCGCGTCGTCAACGATGTTGCGCCCAAAGATCGTGATATCGCGATGGTGTTTCAGAATTACGCGCTGTATCCGCACATGAGCGTGGCCGAAAACCTGGCTTTCGGCCTGAAGCTGCGGGGCGAACCTCGCGAAACCATCGACAAGCTCATTGCCGAGGCTGCGCAATTGCTCGGACTGGATGGCGTACTCAAAAGCCTGCCCAGGGCGTTGTCCGGCGGCCAACGTCAGCGAGTGGCGCTCGGCCGCGCCATGGTGCGCCAGCCGAAAGTATTCCTGCTCGACGAACCGCTCTCGAATCTCGATGCGAAACTGCGCTTGACGGTGCGTGCAGAGATCGCGCGCCTGCACCGACGCTTGAATGCGACCATGGTTTACGTTACCCACGACCAGATTGAAGCGATGACACTGGGCCAACGCATCGTCGTATTCAACCGCGGCCATATCCAGCAGATCGACACACCGATGAATTTGTACGCACGCCCTGCCAATCTGTTCGTCGCCGGCTTCATCGGCAGCCCGGGAATGAATTTCTTCCGCGGTCGCCTGAGCCGTGAGGGCGGCCTGCACATCGACGGCGATGGACTGAAATTGTCGCTCGGAAGCGACGTCGAACTGGCGCGACGACTGAATTCGATGGTCGGCGGCGAGATCGTCGCCGGCCTCCGCCCCGAGGATCTGCACCCAGTGGACGTGCAATCGCCATCGACGCCCCATATCGAAGCCGTCGTCGAACTGGTCGAACCCGTAGGTAACGAAACCTTCATCAACCTGCGCTACGGCAAGCAAGAAATCGTCGCACGCATCCCTCCGCGCGAATTGCCCGAGCCAGGCTCCGCGATGACTCTTGAATATCGGACGGATGCGATCCACTTTTTTGATGCGAAGTCGGAGAGTCGCGTCTGTTAGTGCACCGTTCCGTTGAACTCGTACAAAGTCGTCCAGCAGCAGAATCGATAGCGCCATAAACGCATCATCGACTCTCCCATTTGCGTGCGATCGGTCAGGAATC
>JBDTLA010000024.1:0-4847 GCA_039935035.1 Rudaea sp.
AACGCGGCCGAGCAGCAGCCCGAAGGCTTTGATGTGTTGAATTGCGCAACGGATTGACCAGGTTTTTCGTTTTGTACTGACCATGGGACGAGCCAAGCAATCTTCGCGGCCATGCGCACCCTACAACAGGGCGACCGGTCAGTGCAAAACAAGCAGCCTGGTCAAATTCACGCGAGCGCCAACATGCGGGTTACGCGGCTGCCAACTCGACCCTGACCCGATAACCCAGTGCTTGGGCGGCGCGGCTGAGCGTATCAATGGTCAGACCCGTATCGGTTTCGTTGAGCAGGCGATCAAGCATGGAGCGGCTCGTATGCATCCGCGCGGCCATCGCCGTCTTGGTTATGCCTTGGGCCTTCATGGCCTCGAGCAATTGCCAGGCAATCACGCGCTTGATCGCACGCGCCGATACTTCCTCGAGTACGCCATCTTCGGACAGTAGGTCGTCCAAGCTGCTGCCAATATGAGTCATGTGCTTAGCCATGATGAATCTCCTTCGCGCGACGCAGAGCCAACTTCAGGGCATCCTTGGGTGTCTTGTCGGACTTCTTGATGAAGCCATGCACGAGCACCATGACCGACCCGGTCGTCGTAAACAACACGCGGGCAATCCCCGCGTCGATCGTGCTTCGCACTTCCCATAGTCCCGGATCCATTTTCCGTACCAGCGGCATGCCCAGAGGCCAGCCGAACTGAACAGTCTTGATATCCTCACCAATGGCTTTGCGCGCATCTGGCGAAAGAGACCTCAGCCACTCTCGAACCGGTTCACGACCGTGATCCGTGGCAAAAAAGCGGACTTCAAGGACGAGTGGAAGTGGGAGCACAAAGGTAGTGTACCTATTTAGGTACGTCCGTGCAACCACATCGGCGCGCCGAATTTTTTGACGTCATATCACACGGCAATGAATGCCTTTTTTTCGAGCACTGGGACGCCAAATATGCGGACATCAGCCCGAGCTGGCGAGCTGACTGGATGCGCAGGGTGATCAACAATCACGGCGGCTTCCCCAGCGATGGCGCCGTGATCTCGAATCGACATGGGACCGCGTGCGCAAACAGGCGAAAATTCCGGACGTGAGGCTTCACGATTTACGTCGCAAAGCGGCCAGCGACCTGCCGCTTGAACATGCCCAAGCGCTGCTCCGTCACACCGATAAGGCGATCACACAACGGGGCTACAGAGCCAAGGCAGACCCGGTAAAACCGGTCCGATAGTGGAACCCCCCGGAATAGTGGACAGCGACACGAGGATGCCAACACGTAAGCTATTGATTTTATGGTGCCGGCAACAGGAGTCGAACCCGTGACCTACTGATTACAAATCAGTTGCTCTACCAACTGAGCTATGCCGGCAATGGCTGAACCTGCGTGGGTGCGGATTTTCGCACGAATCAGGGTACGGCGGAAATCGACGGTCGCAAACGTGCAATGGACGAAAGGGCCATACGCATTTCCGACCGCACTCAAAAACAGGTGATCGACTGCTGTCGCAGCGTCAGCTGCGAGGATACGAGTGGTCGCCAGTCAACGGGTTTCGTGGAGTTCTGCGCAAAATCGATCCAGTACACCGGCAGTTCTTCGGTGCGGGCGATCATTTGCGGCTGGAATCCCATCGCGGCAATTTCCTTCTGGCGCTTTTCGGCGTTGGCTTCGGCATGGAACAGGCCCAGCGAAATGGTGTTCTGCTGATCGCCGGCGGTGACAACGTAATAGTCGCGCACGCCGTGCGTCGACAACTTGCGTGCCATCGCCAGCGCCTGTTCGCGATTGGGTTGTGCTGGTAGGTACACCCAGTAACCGCGGGTTTCGGTGGCGTGCGCTTCGCGATATTGGATGCGCGAAACCAGGGGCGTGAGCGCATTCATGGTCGCACGCATATCGGCCTGTGTCGGGAACGGTCCAATGCTCACGCAAATATCGTTTTTCAGGTCAGCGCTGGACTCCGGTGCGCTGGCCAGTTCTGCATCGGCGGATTGTCCGGACTTTTCGTTCTCCGACAGCAGCATCAGCTTGGCCACGCCTGGATCGGTCGCGGCAAACGCGCGTTCCTGTGGATGCGGGGCAAAATATAGCCAGCACGCAACGCCGATATTCAGCGCCAGCAGGAGCAGGAACAACATGCGTACGAGCATGCGGGATTCTTTCGCGGCAAGGGGAAGTCGGCTGTTTCGGCCGCAGACATTCTAACAGGCCCTCGACATGCTGCCGGGAAAGCCGTGCCGTGATTTCCCTTCCCCCCGAAAGCGGGGCGCATTTCTATTTCCCTTCCCCCGCAAGCGGGGTGCCGCAGGCGGAAGGGGGCGCTCTTGATCTTGCTTGGTTACACCCGTTTCAACACCATCCCCACCCAACCCTCCCCTTGAAGGGGATGCCTTCACACGCAGTGGCCTAACCAGCGAGGGTTCCGGAATCGGCGAATATCGCAAGACCGCGCAGGACGACGTCCGTCTCGATTCGGTGCGGGATTGCCAGCGTCGCACTGACTTGAGTCGCGTCGCCTCCACTCAAGATGACTACTGGTTTAGCGCCCATGCGCACCGCTGCGCGGGCAACGAAACGTTCGATCACGGCGACGGCGGCCAATTGAATACCGGACTCGATCGCGTCGGCGGTGTTGTCGGCTATTTCAACCACGCGCGCAGCCTGAACTTCGCCCAATCGTGCCGTGCCCTTGCGCAATACTTCATGCATCAATCGCATGCCAGGAACAATCAGCCCGCCCAAGTGCGTACCGTCGGCAGTGAGCGCGTCGAGCGTCAACGCCGTCCCACAACTGACGACGACACTCGCGCGCTTTTCCATCACATGCGCGGCAATTACGCTGAGAAATCGATCCACGCCCAGATCGCCAGGACGAGGGTAAGCGCTGGTGACCCCGCAAGCGCGCGCCTGACTGCGCACGAAACTCAATGGGCATCCAAATCGTGCGCGCAGCGAATCGGCGATTTCAGCATCCAATGCCGGCGACGCGACCGATGCGATCCACGCGGATTCAATATTTTCTATACCCTTCCACAATGCATCAAACTCGATCGTGCGTGATTCATCATGTGCAATCGCGTGCGCATCGCGCAACGACCGGCCATCCCAGACAGCGCGTTTCAATCGTGTGTTGCCAATGTCGATCAGCAGTTTCATGCGTGCCTCACGCTGACTTCGGCGCTATCGAACGTCAAAACTTGACCGTTCTGGCGCACGCGCAACGCACCGCGCGCATCGACGCCATCGGCAATGCCGGACACCGTTCCTGCGCTTGTGCGGACGTTGACTGGATGGCCTACGAGAGCATCGTAGCGCGCGTAGTGTTCGCGGAATCCGGCAAAACCATCGCGCTCGAAACGATCCAGCGCCGCGCTCAACCGCGTGATCAATCGCGCGATCAGTCGATTGCGCGAAGGCAGTTCACTGCCACACAGTCGCGCCAAATCTGTGTAGGGCTGATCGATACCAGTTTCCTCGGGCAAGCGCAGATTGACGCCAATGCCGATCACCGCAAAGCATGGGCCGAGAAACTCACCGCCGAGTTCAACCAGGATGCCCGCCAATTTGTGCCCATCGGCAAGCACGTCGTTCGGCCATTTCAGGCCGATGCCGGCAACGCCGCAATCGTTCAGCGACTGCATCAAGGCAACACCTGCGACCAGGCTCAAGCCGGATAGCGCGCCCATGCCACAGGCAAATCGTCGCAGCAACGAAAAGTAGATGTTGCCGCCCAGCCGCGATTGCCACAGGCGCCCTCGCCGCCCGCGACCCGCACTCTGGGTCTCGGCGATGCATACCGTCAAATCCTGCGCGCCATCACCGGCGAGTCGCAGCAACGTGCTGCTGGTCGAGTCGATCTGCCAATGCACTTGCAGATCGCCCAGGCGCGCGCGCAATGTCGCATCGAGTTCGGCATGAATGTTGGCGACATCGAGCAATTCCAGCGGCCACGCCAACCGATATCCGCTACCTGCTGCACCTTGAATCGGCGCACCCAGTGCGCGCAAGGCTTCGATCTGCTTCCACACCGCCGCACGCGTAACGCCGAGCCGATGCGCCAGCGCGCTACCGGACACGGGCTGCTCGCACGACAGCGCCGTAAGAACCGTTCGGGGCTGAATGCTCATGGACCGTGTCGCGTCGGCGCAAGGCGAACAATCGCCCGCTCAATACGAATGCGCAAATTTTGCGAGGCGTGCTTCATCCGCGGGAAGTTTAGCCCGAAGCCATGACCCAGCGGCAGACGGCTGTCCGCAATGTGTCCGCGGTGTCCGCCAACGGACACTTTCGACGTCACCATCGCCATTGACGCCCGCGAATACGCGCTGTTTCGCCCGATCAACCATCTGGCACGCTTGCTGCTACGGTCACTGGCAACACCCCGGCGGATATGCGAGCATGTCCGGCTTGGATGCTTTCCAAAGCAACCTTTTGTGGGAGAACCCCATGTTCAAGTATCTAGCTGCCGTGCTGGCGCTTGTTGCCGGCTCGGTTGTTTGTTCCACGATTGCGCAAGCTGATGACATGATGGCGATGCCCAGCGACGGTTACCGCGTCGCCAGCAATTCGTCGGTCAATGATTTGGATTCGGTCGCAACAACCGCGCGCGACGAAGACAACAGTGTCGGCTCTACTCGCGCAACCATCGTCTCCGGTGATGATGATGCAGGCGATGCTCCGAGCCCGACCCGTGCCCCGGTCAACAACGCCCTGGCCCGCCCGATACACGCAAGCCCCGCACATCAAGCCACCGCTGCCGAACACACCGCGGCTCCTGGCACTGCCAACATTCCCAAGAATCCCGCCAGCGTTCGCTGGCAATCACTCTTGCCTGGGGTGATGAAGTAAGGCGATTCGCGCGC
>JBDTLA010000025.1:0-87327 GCA_039935035.1 Rudaea sp.
AAACAAACGAGGGGCAGCAATCATGACCAACTATTCGGAGTCGCTGAAAAGAACAATGCCGCGCGTGCTTAACCGCAAGGTGCTGGCTTTGGCAATCATCCTGGTGTGCGGATACGAGGTGTACCAGCACCCACCGATCGAAACCATCGGGCGCCAGCAGGTCGGCCTGCGCCTGAATCGCGTGACCGGGTCGGTCACCGCAATGGGCGAAGGCATCTGCCTGATGATTCCCGGCGTTCATTCGCTGCGTTTGTTCCCGTTGCAGGACAAGGTTTACAGGCCCGAGCGCAGCACCAAGGCCAATGGGCCGGCGCCGTTCCAATCGTCCGAAGGGCTGTCGATCGGTGTCGAACTGGCAATCCGCTACGCCATGGACCCGGCAAAACTGCCACAGGTCGCGAAACTGTTGCCGACCGACATCGATCACGATCTGGTCGAGCCGCTGGTGCAAGGTGTGATTTACAAAGTGTTCACCCGCTACAGCGTGCGTGAAATCTTTTCGACCAAGCGCCAACAAATCCAGGAGGTGATCGAGAACGAACTCAAACCGATGCTGGCTGCCGATGGCATCACCCTGCGCAACGTTATGATGGGCAATGTGGACCTGCCGCCGGAATATCGCGAAGGCATGAACAAGGTGCTTGCGACCGAACTGCAAACCGAACAAATGCAATACACGCTGCAGCTCAAGGAAAAACAGGTCACAGAAGCCGAACTGCAGGCCAAGGCCGACAAGGCACGCCGCGACACGGAAGCCGAGGCGGCAGCCGACGAACAGATCATCGCTGCCAAGGGCCAGGAAGAAGCAATGAAGCATGTGCTGCCGTTCAAGCGCAAGCAGATCGAACAACGCAAACTTGAAGCCGATGCGGAAAGCGCCTCACGCATCCAGGTCGCCAAAGGCAATGCCGAGGCGCGGCGCATCGAAGCTTCCGGCGAAGCGGATTCGCGCCGCAAGCTGGCCGACGCCGAGGCGTATCGCCTGGAACAGGTTGGCAAGGCCAACAGCGAACAGATGGCGCGCGATGGAGATCTCATCAGCAAGCACCCGTTGCTGATTCAGAAGACGCTGGCCGACAAATTGTCCGACAAGATTTCCGTGATCATTGCGCCACCACCGACCGATGGCGGATTCATCGGGCAGACCCTGCTGGGTAGCACACAACACCCGACCGCTTCGGCCGACACATCCAATGCAGGTGCGCCATGAAAACTGTTGCCTTGATGCTGCTTGTCGTCGGATTGAGCCTGACTCACGCGTCACGCGCGGCAGAGACATCCCTGGCGATCGTCGCGCAAGATGGCGTCACGCTGCTTGCACAGGCGCGTACTTCGGCGCCGCGCCATGCGATCCTCTGGCAGGGCGAAAGCCTCGAGGTGCGTGGCCAGGTGCTCGACTATCTGCAGGTCTACGACCACCGCATCGAGCGCGCCGGTTTTGTGCGCGCCTCGCAGGTGCGCATCGTCTCCCTCAAGCCAGACGCTGCCCCCGACCTGCTCGCCGTGGTGCGCTTCCTGCGCGATCTGCCGGGCTCCGAATCGCTGGGCATTGCCTACACCGCGGCCTACTTGCGCGCGGCACCAACCACCGCGATCGGACCCGAACCCTTTGCCGCGCTGGGGACCATGGCGCAACGCCTGGCCGAGCGTGCCTCGGCGAATACACGCAAGTCCAGCGAGGAACGCTTTTCAGGTCAGCTCGAAGTTGCCGCCGAATACGGCGTTACGATCAAGAGTATCGATCGCGATGGCAAGATGCGCCTGTGCTACGACGGCGACGCATTCCGTCGCGTGATGGCTCTGAACGCCCGTGACCTGGACAAGGCGCATGCCGCGTTGGCATTGACGGAATCCGAATGCGTCGATCCGAAGCAGACGCCAATCGAGCGTGCTGCATACGACACATGGCGAGCCGACCTCATCGACCGCGTGGCGATCGGCAATTTGCCCACGTACATGCAAAATCGCCTGCACATGCGCGCCGCATCCGTGTGGTCGGCCATCGTGTTCGAACAAAGCCGGCGCAACGAACCGACCCATCGTGCCGCGCAACGCGCCATCGCTGAATTGACGGCCGTCAACGCGCACGAACTCGGCGATGAAGATCGTGCCACGTACAATAATGCGGCCATCCGCGTGGGCGCTTCGCGCTGGGCAGCAGAACCACCGAAGCCTGAGAGCAAAGGCCTGCGCATCGTCACCCGTCCTGGGCAGCCCGGCGAAACCTGCATCACGCTGCTCGATGGCAAACACGACGAGAAATCACCACTGGCACGACGCTGCACTTACGCCACGGTTTGGGCCAACTCCGCGCGCATCAATGCGCACAGCACCGCACTGGCACTGGCTGTGCAGCCAATGTCGAGTTGGCGCGAACTATGGCTGTTCCGCAAAAACGGCAGCCAGTGGACGATCGATGTAGTGCCACCGGCGTACGATGATCCACAACTGGGTTACATCGAATTCGCAGGCTGGGTACCGGGCGACAAGAAAATGCTGGCCGCGCGCGAAACCCGCGTCGATGGACGCTTCATCCGACGCTTCGAAATTCTGGACATGCGCTCGCTTGCCGCACTCAAGCACGCCGATCAACCTTCGTCGCTCAGTGGGTTCTATCGTTGGCAGGATCCGACCTGGAAAAGCCAGACGGTGAGTTTGCGGGAATAGCCATCGCCAATCCGTTGCCATTGAATCAATTGGACACATGGATCATTTGTTGAATCGGCACGAATTATCGACCCGTTTCCGTTCGTCCACGGATCAAGTCCGGGGCAGGCTCGGAGTGTAGTGCCGACGGCACGAAGTCGAAGCGAGTGCTTCGACTTCGCTAAGCGTAGCCTGTCCTGAGCCTGTTGACGGGCTATGCACGAACGGTAATTCGTTAATGGCGGCCGGTTCCATAATCAAAGCGTTTGCAGGCTAAAATTGACGCTTCCATAGAGTAGGGCGCGCAAACTTGGTCGCAGTCGCATCTGTCCACCCCGCGCCATTCGGCACCGGCCGCGCAACCCTCGCCAGCGCCCTGCGCGAAGCGGTTGTGACGATGCTGGCCGCGATGGGCGCGTTGTTATGCACCTTCACCATCGCAAAAGGGCCAGGGCCTGCGGTGCTGGCGGTCGTGCTCAGCTTGTCGCTGGCGCGAAGCCAACTTGATTGCGACTGGCGGCACCGCATCGAGGCGGGCATCGTTCTTCCGTTTGTCGGACTAGCGGCCATCGCCGTGGGCACACTACTGCAGCATCTTCCATGGCTCGGTGCCGGCGTGTTTGTTGTCGGGATGTTCTTGTCAATCTGGCTGCGCCGCTTCGGGCCCGACGCGCAACGTGCAGGGTCGCTCATCGCACTGCCCTTCGTAGCGTTGCTGGTCACGCCACCGATCCGGCTTGCACCCGGCAGCTCGATCCCTGCGCTTTTGCTTCCGATTATCATTGCGTTGCTTGCTTTGATGTGGGTCGGTGTACTGCATGCGCTGGCGCAGCGCATCGGTTTCTTGCCGGAACCCGCAACCGCGCATGCAACACCCACGACGCTACAGCAGACCCGCGAAAGTACCTTGCGACCCGTCGCCAGCACCCGTATGGCCATCCAGATGGCCGTTGCGCTTGCCGTATCCTTCGTCGTTGGCTACGTTCTTTTTGCAAACCGCTGGGCATGGATCGTATTGACCGCGTTCATCGTCATCAGTGGTAACCGCGGCCGCCTGGACGTCGCATACAAGAGTGCGTTGCGTATTGGTGGAGCGGCGGCCGGAACAATCCTGGCACTGTCGATCAGCGTTCACGTCGGCGAGCATGGCATGGCTATGGCGGCGCTGATTCTCGCGGCAATCTTCATGGGCGTATGGCTGCGCCCACTGAATTACATATGGTGGGCGCTGTTCGTGACGGTCGCATTGGCACTGTTGCAGGGCTTCGGCGATGCACCGACTTCACAAATCCTGATGCTGCGTCTGGAAGAAATCGTCATTGGCGCGGCCATCAGTGTCGCCAGCGCCTGGTTCGTATTTCCAGTGCGCTCCACCGACGTGTTGCGGCGGCGCATGGCCGATGCATTGGCGGCGTTCGCTGTCGCCGTTGATCCCGCGACCGAGCAATCGACGCCATCGAATTTTTGTTCAGCGATTGCCGGCGTTGATCAACTCGCGCCAGCATTCCGCGCACGCCGCCGTGTTGCGCGATTCTTGCACCGGCGTCGCAGCACCCAGCCTGCCGACTGGATCGACGCGCTCGTTCAAATGCGATTCAATGCGCTGAACTTGATCGAAAGCGGCGTACGGCCTGCCGAAGTGCGTCGTGCCATTGGCGCCGCGCGCAAATGTTTGCGCGAACCGACCGCGTTGCTGCAGGCGTTGCAGGCGTTGCGGATAACGTTGGACCGCGCGCTTGCCGATTCGACCAAGGCATTGAAATCAGAACCTGAGAATCCACGAACCACGATTCGCGCCGTGGATTGAGCGAAGTGAAAGTCAAGTTTTGGCGATGGACAGGTGTGTCGTCTGCGTTGAATTGGCTTGCAACGTACGCAACGCGCGGCAATGGCGTCAACCGGGATTCTCGGGGCCGGCCCAATCCTGCGGCCGCAGCGGCGGCATCCCATGCGCGTGACGCGCCCGGTCGCATTGCGGACTAGGTGCGCCTTGCTCCCAGGCGGGCACGAGTTCGCGACATACCGAAGGGCGCTGCGCGTAGATCGAACACGATGCATCGACGGCCACCTCGCCTTGCAAAGCAACGCAGCGCGGACCGGGACGATCGGTGCCGCGCATGGCCACGCGATGGGCATCGAGCTTGGCGGTCAATGTTTCCGGCACCACGCCACCCAGGAAGGTGGCTGATTCGGACCAATGAAAAGCTACGCGGAAGTAGGCGCAACAGGCGCCACAGCGCAGGCACGGGTGATTCATGTTGGTGTCTTGAACGCACCCACGGCGCGCAGCGGCGCGGATTCTACACCGCTTCGGTACAAGTTGTTCAGAGTACGTGTCGAAACGTGGCAAAAGCGTACAAAGCGAGGCGATGTCGCTCCGTTTTCACCAGCCAGCGTGTAAAGTACCCATCTTCAATCATGGAGTCTTCCGCATGAAACATCTTGCAAAAATCGCCGCGATCACCGCCGTCTGTATCGCCGGGTTTTCGACATCAGCCAGCGCGGAATTGAAAGTCGGCGCGCACGCACCCGATTTCACCCTGCCCGCCTACCTCGCCGGCAAGCCGTTCACGTTCGATCTGGCCAGCGCCTTGAAGAAGGGCCCGGTCGTGGTCTACTTTTTCCCGGCAGCCCACACGCCCGGCTGCAACGTCGAAGCGCATCTGTTCTCCGAGGCCATTGACAAGTTCAAGGCGGAAAATGCCACCGTGATCGGCGTCACCGCGGGCAACATCGATCAACTGGCCGACTTCTCGAAAGAAACCGAGCATTGCGGCGGCAAGTTTCCGGTCGCAGCCGACGATGGTGCGAAAGTTGCCAAGCAATACGACGCAACGATGACGCTCAAGCCCGGTTGGTCCAGCCGCACTTCGTACGTCATCGCGCCATCCGGGTCCATTGCGTTTGCATACTCGTCGATGAGCCCGAAAAAGCACGTGCAGGAAATGCTCGATGCAGTGAAAGCACTGAAGAAATAGTTGCTCGGTCAGAAAGCCGCGCGCAGGGTAAGCCAATCGTCGCAATCCTTGGACGTTCGAGTACTTGCGAGCGTTTCGAAATTGGGTTCGTTGTTCGGGTGGGTCTGCGGGTGTATACAGCGCAGGCCGCGCCCGACCGGGTGCGGTATCACCCCACTGGATCGCCACCCATGAATTCCAATCGCGTCACACCTGTCGCTGCACTGTTGGCGAGCCTGTTATTGCCGGTTGTTGCCTGCGCCGCCTCACCAACGTCGCAAGCTGCTGCACATGCAAAGTTTTACCCGTCGACCGATCCGGCGTTGAAGTCGATGCCGTTCTCTGAAGCAGTGCGTGCCGGTGATCTGTTGATCGTATCGGGTGAGATCGGCGCACTACCCGGCAAGATGACGTTGGCACCCGGTGGCATCACGGGGGAATCGCGGCAGACGATTGAAAATGTACGTGGAATATTGCAGCGCCACGGTGCCAGCTTGGCCGACGTGGTCCAGTGCACAGTATTCCTCGCCGACATGAAAGACTGGCCGGCCTTTAACACCGTCTACCGGGATTACTTCAAGGCACCATTTCCTGCACGCAGCGCTACGGGTTCGACAGGCCTGGCGCTTGGCGCACGGGTCGAGCTGCAATGCACGGCCTACGTACCAGTGACCGCAAACGGACATGGCAATCAATGAATTGGCTGCACCGAGCCCGGTCAGGTCAAACTCGATCGTCGTTTCGCAGACTGAATCTTTGCAGCCACATAACATTTGATGTCGGCACGACTTACTGCCGTTGTGGGATGCAGAGTCAGCAAGACGTTAACTTTGCTTCCCCGTCGACGCCGAACAAGCTGCCCCGGCTTCCATCAAATATGGGGCTGATGGGCGCGCTCTTTGCCCTCCCGATCAAGATCAAGAGCATCCCCCTTCCGCCTTCGGCCCCTTCCCCCGCTTGCGGAGGATGGGAAATAGAGATGCACCCCCGCTTTCGGGGGAAGGGAAATAGAAATGCACCCCGCTTGCGGGGGAAGGGAAATAGAAATGCCCCTCGCTCGCGGGAGGATAGGAAACCCTCCCTATGGCTTCCACTCCGGCACGCGTCCCGGCGTCCATGGCGCCCCGGCCGCTTCGGCGGCAGACTCGACTTTAGCCAGATCCACGAGGATCAGCGTGCGCAACCGCGCAAGCACAGGGCCGAACTCGGCTGCTGCGATTTCGTAGTTCTTGCGGTGTGTTTGTGTTGAACCTTCGGTTGTATACCACGAGCCGTAAACGATCTGATTGATACGATCCACAATCGACGGCGGCGTTGGTTCGTTGCGACGCGCGATGGTCGAATCACCGCTCAGCGCGACTTCGATATCTTTCAGGCGCAACTCGATCGAGCGCAGATTTTCGCGTAACGCAGGATCTGCTCGTGGCGTATCGGTCAAGGCTTTCTTCAGGAAATCGATGCGCGTTTGTGCTTCCGCCGCTGCCCGCACGGCACCCAGCGCGGCACGCTGCAAACTCCCGGTCTGCTTTTCAAATGCGACCAGTTTGACTCGATCCCCAGGTGGCAAGCTTTCGCCGCCAAGCGGCACCGCCATAAAGCTCTGCGCTTCGCCCATGGGCACGAGTTTGCCATCAATGCTCTCGGCCAGCGCCACCTTGTAGGTGCCTGGTGCCACCAGCGGCCCGACTGGTTCGGGGTCCCACGGAGCGCGTTCCACCTTTTTCAACGACGTTGGCTCGGCCGGCGGATAGCGCAAGTCCCAAGTGGCGCGCTGGATGCCGGCCTTGGGGGCGCCATCAATTCGACGCACGACGTTACCCGCTTCGTCGCTCACGGTGAGCACAACGGCCGGTGCTTCGGCGCGATCCTCGTTGCGCAATTCGGACCATGACGGATAGGTCGCATCGCCATCCTTCTTCTCGAGTTTCTTTTCCGCATCCCGACGCTGTTCGGTTGGCGACTTCAACTCTTGCTTAAGGTAGTACGTGAATACCGCACCCGACGGTGGATTCGGCGCGGTAAAGAATTGATCGCCGTTGAAGCCCTTGCCTTCGCCGCCGAACGGCGAGCTCAGCGTGAACGTGTGCGCCGTCTTTACGGCAAACAGCTCGGCTTTTTTCGACAGTAATTGATCATTGACGTGCCGCAATGGCGTGTAGTCGTCGAGTACGTAGAAACCTCGACCAAAACTCGCAGCCACGAGATCGTTTTCGCGCTGCTGGATGGCAAGATCGCGAATGGCAATCGTCGGAAGCCCAGCCTTGAGCTGCACCCATCGCTTGCCTGCATCCGGGCTGAAAAACAGGCCGAACTCGGTACCGACGAACAACAGATTGGCGTCGCCGGGATCTTCGGCGATTACGAACGTCGAGCCGCGCTGCGGCAGATCGCTGGCAATCGACGTCCAGGACTTTCCGAGATCGGTGCTGCGTAACACGTACGGTTTGAAATCGCCGCGCTTGTGGTTGTCGAACGTCGCGTAGAGTGTATTTGCATTGTGCGAGGAGAACACGACACGCGAAACGTAGGTCGTGTCCGGCACGCCGGAGAACCGCTCGATCTTGTTCCAGCTACCGCCGCCGTCATTGGAAATCCGGATCAAGCCGTCGTCCGTGCCGATTGCGAGCAAGCCTTCCTTGGTCGGGCTTTCCGCCAGCGTGACGATGCTGCCGTAGAACGAAGTCGATGCGTTCTTGCCGATTGCGTCCACACTCCAGACACGGCCCATGATCTTGAGTTTGTTGCGGTCGATCTGGCGGGTGAGGTCGGGGCTGACTGGCGTCCACGAATCGCCGCGGTCGTCGCTGCGAAATATGCGCTGGGCAGCGAAATACAGGCGCTTGTGATCGTGCGGACTGACGATCACCGGCGAATTCCAGTTCCAGCGCAACGCCGGTTCATCCGCGCCCGGCTGCGGCTGAATATCGGTGCCGACACCGGTCTTGCGGTCAAATCTTGCGAGCACGCCGAACTGCGATTCGGCGTAGACGATGTTCGGATCGGTGGGATCGACCACGCTGTGAAAGCCGTCGCCTTCCTGGGTGATGAACCAATCCGAATTGACGATGCCGTTCTTGCTGCGCGTTTGCGACGGACCGCCGACGGAATTGTTGTCCTGGGTGCCGCCGTAAATGTTGTAGAACGGCAGCGCATTGTCGACGGCGACATTGTAGAACTGCGACAATGGGAGGTTCTGACTCCAGATCCAGGTCGCGCCACGATCGAAGCTCTGGTACAGGCCACCGTCGCAGCCGGCGAGCAGATGTTTGTTGTTCGCCGGGTCGATCCACAGCACATGATTGTCGACGTGCTTATGCTTCTCGTCGACGCGATGGAAGCTCTTGCCACCGTCTTCGCTGACGTGCATGAAAGTGTCCATGGAATACACGCGGTCCAGGTCCTTTGGATCGGCAAAAAGCTCCATGTAGTATTGGCTGGTCGATGGCTGATAGTCGCCGCGCTTTTCCCAGTTCTCGCCGGAATCGGTGGATCGGTAGAAGCCGCCTTTCTTGTCTTGCGCATCCAGCACGGCGTAAACCGTATCCGGATCGACCGGCGAGATCGCCAGGCCGATGCGACCCATGTCGGTTTTCGGCAAACCATTGGTAATCTTGCGCCATGTCTTGCCGCCGTCGGTCGACTTGCGCAATCCGGTTTCGGGACCTCCGGCAATCACGCCCCACACGTGACGACGACGCTGGTAGGTCGAGGCGAACATGACATCAGGATTGCGTGGATCGAGCAGCACTTCGGTCACGCCGGTATTCTGCGAGGTCTCGAATGCCTTGTTCCAGGTCTTGCCGCCGTCGCGCGTGACGAACAATCCGCGGTCTCCACCGGCCGACCACAACGGTCCTTGCGCGGCAACCCAGACCACGTTCGAATCGCGCGGATCGACCGCGATCATCGAAACGTGTTCGGAGTGCTTCAGCCCCATGTTGGTCCACGTCGTGCCACCATCGATCGACTTGTACACGCCGTCGCCATAGGACACGCTGCGTTGCGAGTTGTTCTCGCCCGTGCCCACCCAAACCACCAACGGATTGTTCGGATCGATCGTCACGCAACCGATCGAATACGAACCCTCATGATCAAATACCGGATTCCAACTCGCGCCGGCATTGACGGTTTTCCAGAGTCCGCCGGAAGCCACAGCGATATACCACGTGGCCTTGTCGCGAGGGTTCACCGCCAGATCAGAAATGCGCCCGGAAATCATCGCCGGACCGATACTGCGCATTTTCAGGCCCGCAAACGTCGCTGATTGCATCGGTCCGGTATCGGCCTTCTTCGCCGGTTGATCGGCAGATTCCTTTGCCGGCTTCGAAGCTGCGCAAAGAGGCTGAGCGCCGACGACCATCAGGACAACCGCAGATGCAATCAATACGAACCCATTACGCAAAAACATGGACGACACGACATTTCCCCTCGATCTTCTGTCAGTGACTCATATTACTTCAACCGGCTGACTTACGAACCGGGTCCTCGCTTGGCTTGGCGCGACGATACCTGAAGGTGCCAGTACACGAAGTCGCAGGATCGTGTGTTTTCGCGATCATTCGGCGTCTGTGCTCGGTCCTTGTCAGGATTGCCCAGGCGTGCTCGTGCGCGGCAGACGCAAGCTTGCTAAAGTCCACCCACCAAACCGGCCAAGGCAGCCATGGCAACGATCTTCGACAAGTTGAATTTGAAAGACCAGCGCGAAATCCTGGTCATCAATGCGCCAGCGTCGTTCGAAGCGGAGTTGGTAACCCTTGGCGACATTGCAATCCTTCGAGACGCAAAGGCCGCCAAGCAGATTGGTTTTTGCCTGGCGTTTGTCACCCGCATCGCCGAGCTTGAAACGTTAACCACTTCGCTGCCACGCAAAGCCAAAGGCGATGCCCTGCTCTGGTTCGCCTACCCGAAAGGTACATCGAAGAAATACCAATGCGAGTTCAATCGCGATACAGGCTGGGACGCGATGCGCCAGGCTGGCTTCGACACGGTGCGCCAGATTGCCATCGACGACGACTGGACGGCATTGCGATTCCGGCGCGTTGAATTCATCGGTGCAGGCGCAAAACGCTCCAGGCCAATCAAGCAGTAGCAGCCCCTGTACCGAGCCAGTAAATCAAGACGATCCCATACGATCGTCAGGAAACCGCTTCACTGAAATCGAACGTCCAGCCCGGCAGCCATGTGCACAGGGCATCACCTTGTACGTAATGCACACCCAGTCGCAATAGGACGCTCAGGTCGGCGATGCCGGCAATATCGGCGGCCACGACGATCTTGCCCAGCGTTCGCGCGTTGTTGATGGCGCCCGACCAAGGCTCCCATGCCGCATCAGCTTTAGTTGTAGCATCGCCTCCACGTCTGAGCTTGACCGAACTGAACGCATTGACCGCCAATAGCTTTTCGATGTCCGTGCCATCCGCAGGATTTGCATCAAGCACAAGACGAACACCAACGCGCTGTAGCGAATCCAGCGCACTGCGCAGTCGTGCGAGCTGGTCGCGAGCTTCACCGGCGTCGAATTCCAGCGCCAGTACGTTGCTCGGAACTGCATTTGCTCCCAGCTCAGCCGCCAGCCACGGCGCGAACGCGGGATCAAACAGGCTTTCGACCGCTACCGGCACATGCAGTCGCAACTCCTGACCCGGCTCACGCTTGTCACGAACCAGTTCGATGATGCCGCGCAATTGATGGCGGTCGGCATGCGCAACCAGATCCAGTTTGCGCGCGATTGCCAGATAGTCGCGACGAGGCAACGCCAACGCCTGCGACGACTTGGGCGGCTTGAGGATCATGCGCGCCTCATATTGGCCGACGATTTGACCGCTCAGCGAGATCAGCGGCTGGAAGTCGAATTGCGCCGTCTCGCGCACGCTTGGCGCACGCAATATTGCACGCACCATACGCAAACGGGGGTCTTCATTGCTCGGCGCGCGCGGAACGCGCAAGTCGTATTCACCGCATGCGCCACCGGCTTGCTCCGCCTTGGCCAATAACGCGCGCACGCGATCCAGTGCCGCATCGACGTCGGCCATATCCGGATTCAAGCGGCTGGCCCCGATGCTGAAATGCAAACGCACCTGCAATTCGTCTGAAAGCCATGCCCGTGCTTCGAGTGTCTGACGCAGTGTTTGGAACTGTTCACGCGCCTGGAGTTCGTCTTCGGCATGCAGCAGCACCAGAAATTTCAGCTCGCCACATGCACACAGGGTACGCGCGCCGTGTATTTCGGCGGCCAAGGCTGCCGCCAGTTGCTGTGCGAGAACGCCTCCTGCACTAAACCCAATGCTGTGTTGCACGCTGTCGACATCGTCCACCACGATCATGGCAAGCGCCGGACAGCGCTCCTGTTCTTCACGCAGGCTGCGCACGATCTCGCGTGCCAACACGTCGCGTCCGGAAAGCGTGCCACGGCGTTCGCCACGACGATCGGATTGCGGTGCATTGAGCTGGCGGGCACGCTTGATGCGACTTTCCACCGTGGTTACCAGATGCCGCGGTTTGACCGGTTTGGTGATGAAGTCATCGGCACCCACGCGAATCGCGTCGAAACGCAAATCCGGATCAAGCTCCCCGGACAAGAACACGATTGGCAGAAACGCTTGGCCGGAATTTCGTATTCCTTGAGCAACTTCGATGCCGTTGCTACCGGGCAGGTACAAGTCCAGCAGCACCAGGTCCGGCTTGAATTCCTCGATGACTGCAGGTACGCGCGCCGGATCCTCGCAGACACTGGTGATCACGCCACGGTGGCGCAGGATGGATTCGCAAAACTTGGCCTGTCCTGCATCGTCTTCCACGATCAACACGCGATAGCCCAAAGCGCGGCGCTGCGCCCACAGTTCGTCCATGCGCGCAATCACCACCACCGGATCGCGTCCGTTGACGATGGCGTCAGCGCCCGCACGTTGCGCAAACAAGGTATGCGTGTTGTCGATCTCGTCGCCCAGCACCAGGCATAGCAACGTATCCTTGTGCGCTGGACGTCGACTCTGCGCGGCTTCGCTCAACGCGTGGATTTCCGAGGCGAACGCGTCGTCGATGAGCAAGACGTCCGGGCAGATGTCTTCCAGCGCATGGAGCAGATTCTGGGTAGATTCGAACGGGCGCACGATGTAGTGCTGTCGACCCAGGGCCGCGGCAAGTCCGGGCATGTCGCGTTCCGCGCTGCGCAAGTAAAAAGCCTGGCGATGGGTCGTTTCGTCGCTGCGGGTGGATTTACGCGCCGTGCGCCGCACGGCCGTTTCGCCGCTGGCTGCCGCGAGCGTCTCGATTTGTCGATCCAGACCCTGGCGTTGTGAGGCATTGGGTATGGCGGCGCCATCGACGAAAGAACACAGGTAAACCACCAGTTCCAGCGCTGGCCCGGCGATGCGGATTGCCGATTGCGCTTCGGCTTCTGCAGCAAGGCGTTCGAGGTCCTCGTAAAGCGCATCGGCGCGTTCGGATTGCCAGTTTTTACCCAGCGTTGTGCGCCAGTCGTCGACAAATCGCTGCACACGCTGGCGCAAAGCGCGATCACCACTTCCCGGTGCGGCGGAGTCTTCGACGGTTGGGTTGTTTTCGACGGTACCGGACATGAATACGAATTGATTAGGCGTGCACGTACTATAACCTGTGTCGGCTGGGTAACTCCGCGCAATTGTATTAAGGATGCGCTGAACAAGTCCGCGTAGGCGTCACCGATCTGTCTGCTCGAAGATCAAGGCGCGTCGGCGAAGTCAGACGGGCCGTCTTTCGAGCTGGCGCGACGCGGAGGTGCAGGCAAACAAATCGGCCCCCACCGATTGATTTCAAATGATGGGGTGATGTCCAGAAGACCCGCCTAACGGCACGCACGGCTTGCCAAGGCAACCCGCATTGGCGGCGCCACGCACTCCAATGTGCGAATCTTCTGGGCATCATAATGCTTGTCTGGGCTTGTTCGGCGCATCCTTAAGTCGTCCAAAATTATTTACCGATGCGCATGCGACCGACAACCCGTCGCCACAAAGACATTGGCATTGCGACGCCTGCTGGCGCACGCGAACACTAGCGGGTACCCTGCCGTTCCACGTGCGTGTACCGTATCCGATGCCTGAATCAGCAATCGTCCCAGCCGCCGATCGCGAAATATTTTCGCCCAGTGAGCTGGCGCGGCTTGCGCGCGCGACGCTGGAACAGCGATTTGCGCTGATCTGGGTGGAAGGAGAAATCTCCAACTTCGCGCGTCCTGCATCCGGTCATTTGTACTTCAGCCTGAAGGACGCGAACGCGCAAGTACGTTGTGCGATGTTCAAGCCAAAAAGTAGTTTTTTGCGCTTTCGACCTGCGGATGGCATGCGCGTTTTGGCGCGCGTACGCGTCAGCCTGTATGAAGCGCGCGGCGAATTCCAACTCATCGTCGAACACATGGAGCAAGCCGGCGAAGGTGCCTTGCTGCGGGAATTCGAGCTGCTCAAAGCGCGCCTCGCGGCCGAGGGCCTTTTCGATGCATCGCGCAAGCGCGCATTGCCTGCGTTGCCGCGACGCATTGCGGCGATCACCTCGCCCACAGGCGCCGCAATCCGTGATGTGCTCAATGTGATTGGGCGCCGCTTCGCGCTGGCGCAAGTTGATGTGTTGCCTGTGCCCGTACAGGGCAACACTGCCGCTGCAGCGATCGCGAAGATGCTAACGGCAGCGGCAGCCTCAGGACGCTACGACGTGATCCTGCTCACGCGCGGCGGTGGTTCGCTGGAAGATTTGTGGGCATTCAACGACGAATCACTGGCTCGCGCCATTCGTGCCAGCGCAGTGCCGGTGGTAAGCGCTGTCGGCCACGAAGTGGATTTCACGATTGCCGATTTTGCTGCGGACCTGCGCGCACCAACGCCATCGGCCGCGGCGGAACTGCTGGTCCCGGATTCAGTGGCTTTGGCGCGCGGACTGCGCCACAGCAGCGAACGGTTGCGTCAACAAATTCGTCAGCGCCTGCGTGCGCTGGCACAGCGCAGCGATCACGCCTGGGCGCGCCTGCGTGCCCAGCATCCGCACTTGCGTTTGACCGGCGGAAACCAGCGTCTGGGGCAATTGCGCGCGCGCCTGCAAGCGCAACATCCGACAGTAAAGCTCGAACGACGCAAAACCGACACCGTCAAGCTGCAACAGCGCCTGCGAATTGCAATGGCGCATGGTCTGGAAAATCGTATGCGCAAGGCAGGAGAATTGGCCCGGGCGCTCAATGCCGTCAGCCCTCTCGCCACATTGCAGCGCGGTTACGCGATCCTGATCGATATCGACAGCGGAAGCGTTGTGCGTTCGATATCCCAGGCCACGCGCGGCAAGAACATTCTGGCGCGTGTAGCCGACGGCGAATTCACATTGCAGATATCGAGCAGTGCAGGTGCCGATCAATGACCAGACGCCATCGCGAACACCACACAACCGAGCGCTTTGGCTGGCTACGCGCATCCGTGCTGGGCAGCAACGATGGCGTGATTTCGACGGCCTCGATCATCCTTGGCGTCAGTGCTGCCGGTGCCAGTTACCAGGCGATCCTCACGGCTGCCATGGCCAGCCTCGTTGCGGGTGCGATGTCGATGGCCGCCGGCGAATTCGTCTCGGTCAGTTCCCAGGCCGACATGGAAAAGGCGCAAACCGAAGCTGAGCGTAGCGAGCTCGAAAACGACAGCGCCGGCGAACACAGGGAACTGGAAAACATCTACATCGACCGCGGCCTGACTGCGCCGCTTGCTCGTCAGGTCACGCAGCAATTGATGGCGCACGATGCGCTAGACGCGCATTTGCGCGACGAACTGGGTATAACCCAGATGCAGCGCCCACGGCCACTACAGGCGGCGTTCGCATCAGCCTGCAGTTATGTGATCGGCGCGGCGCTGCCAGTGGCCACCGTGGTGATCGCCCCACGCGGCTGGCTGATGCTGGCGGAAAGTTCCATTTCCTTGATCGTGTTGACCTTGCTGGGCGGCCTCGCCGCCCGCGCCGGCGGCGCGAGCGTGACTACCGGCGCATTGCGCATGCTTGGCTGGGGTGTATTTGCCATGGCTGTGACCAGTGGGGCCGGCGCTTTGTTTGGCGCGCTGGATTGACAAATCGCCAACTTGCGATTTTTGCATGAAAACGTTTGACGCCTTCGCTGATGGCGTCGACAATCGACCGACTTTACCGGGGAGTATCCAATGAAAGCATCTGATCTGTTCGTGAAAGCCTTGGAAGCCGAGAACGTCGAATACGTATTCGGTATCCCCGGCGAAGAAAACCTTGATTTGCTCGAATCGCTGCGCACCTCATCGATCAAGCTGATTCTTACCCGTCACGAACAGGCGGCAGGCTTCATGGCCGCGACCTATGGTCGTCTTACCGGCAAGGCCGGCGTGTGTCTTTCCACACTGGGGCCAGGCGCCACCAACTTCGTGACCGCCGCAGCCTACGCGCAACTTGGCGGCATGCCCATGCTGATGCTGACCGGGCAAAAACCGATCAAGGTTTCCAAACAGGGCCATTTCCAGATCGTCGACGTCGTCGACATGATGAAGCCTCTGACCAAATACACGCGCCAGATCATTTCCGCCGACAGCATTCCAGCGCGCGTGCGCGAATCGTTCCGACGCGCTGAAGAAGAACGTCCCGGTGCCACGCATCTTGAGTTGCCCGAAGACATCGCCCACGACCAGGTCGACGCGCACCTGATCAAGGCCAGCTACCATCGCCGCCCGGTCGCTGACGAAAAAGCCATTACGCACGCAATTGAAGCGGTCAACGCAGCCAAACACCCGCTGTTGATGATCGGCGCCGCGGCCAATCGCAAACTGTGCAGCAAGATGCTGCGCGAATTCGTCGACACCACGGGCATCCCCTTCTTTACAACGCAGATGGGCAAGGGCGTCATCGACGAAACCCATCCGTTGTGGCTCGGCAATGCGTCGCTATCTGACGGCGACTTCGTGCATCGGGCGATCGATCGCGCCGACTGCATTATCAACGTCGGCCACGACGTCATCGAAAAGCCGCCATTCTTCATGAAAGAGGGACGGCGCACGGTCATCCACGTCAATTTCGCCAGCGCCGAAGTCGATCCGGTCTACTTCCCGCAGATCGAAGTGGTCGGCGACATCGCCAATTCGGTGTGGCGCATGAAGCAGCGTATCTCGCCGTGCCCACATTGGGACTTTGGGTACTTTTCCGACGTGCGCAAACACCTCGATGCGCACCTGGCCGAGGGCAAGGACGACGGACGCTGGCCGATCTACCCGCAACGCATGGTGGCCGACGTGCGCAAGGTCATGCCGAACGACGGCATCGTGTGCCTGGACAACGGCATGTACAAGATCTGGTTCTCGCGCTACTACCGTTGCCGCGAACCCAACACCATGCTGCTCGACAACGCGCTGGCGACGATGGGTGCAGGATTGCCTTCAGCGATCGGCGCCAAGATCGTGTATCCCAAGCGCAAGGTGCTGGCCGTCGCCGGCGATGGCGGCTTCATGATGAACTCGCAGGAAATCGAAACCGCGGTGCGCCTGAAACTCGACCTGGTCGTTCTGCTGATCCGCGACAACGCCTACGGCATGATCAAGTGGAAGCAGGCGAACATGAATTTCCCCAACTTCGGCATGGACATGGGCAACCCGGATTTCGTCGAGTACGCCAATTGCTACGGCGCGCACGGACACCGTCCTTCCTCGGCCGACGAATTCGCCCCGATGCTGCAGAAATGCATCGATACGCCCGGGGTGCACCTGCTCGAAGTCCCGATCGACTATTCCGACAACGATCGCATCCTGAACAAGGAAATCAAGGAATTGTCGGCAAAAGTCTGATCAACGCGTAGGGCGGGAGAAGTCGCGAAAGCGACGTATCCCGCCGGTTAGCCTCACTTCTGACATTGGCGGGATTCGCTACGCTGCTCCGGCGGGATTCGCTGCGCTACTCCCGCCCTACATTGTTACCGAGTGACCGAATTTACCGACTGCATTTGACGCTAGGCGCAAGAACTGGATTCCAGCGTTCGCTGGAATGACGAACTGGAGTATTCCATCATGCTGAAAGCCACCTACCCCTACTACCTCGCCAACGAAGCGCAGCAGCCAAACACCGATCTGGAAGTCACCGACAAATACACTGGAAAGGTGGCTACGCGCGTTGCCATGGCCGATGCAAAAGCCATCGATGCGGGTATTGCTGCCGCGGTGAAGGCGCAGGAGCCGTGTCGCAAGATGGCACCGTACCAGCGTCAGGAAATTCTGGAGCATTGCGTCAAGCGTTTTCGCGAACGCTATGACGAATTGGCGATGGCGCTGTGCATTGAAGCCGGCAAGCCGATCAAGGACGCACGCGGCGAAGTCAGCCGCCTGATCGACACGTTCAAAGTCGCGGCCGAAGAATCGGTACGTATCGACGGCGAAGTGATCAATCTTGAAATTTCTGCACGTGCGAAAGGTTATCGCGGTTTCAGCAAGCGCGTGCCGATCGGCCCGTGCTCGTTTATTTCCCCGTTCAACTTTCCACTGAACCTGGCCGCGCACAAAGTCGCGCCGGCGCTCGCCGTGGGTTGCCCGTTCGTGCTCAAACCGGCCAGCCGCACGCCGATCGGCGCGATCATCATCGGCGAAGTGCTGGCCGAAACGGATTTACCGAAAGGCGCGTTCTCGATTCTGCCGGCACACCGCGACGGTGCAGATTTGTTCACGACCGACGACCGTTTCAAGCTGCTCTCGTTTACTGGATCGCCCGCCGTGGGCTGGGATTTGAAAGCACGCTCCGGCAAGAAGAAAGTGGTACTCGAACTCGGCGGCAATGCAGCTTGCGTCATTGATTCGGATCAGGCCGATCGCCTCGACTTCGTCGTCGAACGCGTCATCTTCGGTGCGTTCTACCAATCCGGTCAAAGCTGCATTGGCGTACAGCGCATCCTGGTGCAGGAAGATCTATACGACCGGTTCCGCGACGCTTTCGTGGCCGCCACAAAAAAGCTGGTCGCAGGCGATCCGAAGAACGAAAAAACCTTCATTGGCCCGATGATCGACGTCAAGGAAGCCAAGCGTCTGGACGACTGGATTCAGGAAGCGGTCAAGGCCGGTGCGAAGCTGCTGTGCGGCGGCAAGCGCACCGATGCGATGCTCGAAGCCACTGTATTGGAAAACGTCGATCCGAAGCAAAACGTGAGTTGCATGGAAGCATTCGGCCCGGTCGCGATCCTGCAAAAATACAAACATTTCGACGAGGCCATCCGCAGCGTCAACGACAGCGAGTTCGGCCTGCAGGCCGGCCTGTTCACCTACGATGTGCGCAAGACCATGCAGGCCTGGGACGAGTTCGATGTCGGCGGCGTGGTCATCGGCGATGTTCCCAGTTTCCGCGTCGACAACATGCCTTACGGCGGCGTCAAGGATTCCGGTCTTGGTCGTGAAGGCATCCGCTACGCGATCGAAGACATGACCGAATTGCGCCTGATGGTGATGCGCGACGCGTAACGAAAATCAACTGCGGCACGAAACTGTGTCGCAGTTGCAGGACTTTTGGCGTTATCGGAATAAGACTTCGACATGCCGGCCCTTTACCGGCAATCCCAAGGGTCTGAAATGTTCCGAATTGAAAGTGCAGGCTTGTCGTTTCTCCTGTTGGCGTGCGTGGCGCACGCGCAATCCACGGTGCCGCATCCGCGTCTGATCCTGGACGCCAATACCCTCACCGCACTGCGCGCCCGCGCCGCCGCCAATACACCGCAATGGCAACGGCTGAAATCGTATTGCGATTCGTTTGTTGGCGGCACGGTGAATTACCCGGATCAGCCGGGATATCCCGACGCGCCGAATATCGGCCAGGGTTACGAGGGCGACGGCTATTGGGCACCGCTGTGGAGCGAAGGGCTGTGCTACCAGACGCTCAAGGCATCCGATCCGACAGCAGCGACGGTCTATGGCGCCAAGGCTGCGGACATCGCCGTCAAACTTTCCGTACTCTACCCCGCCGCTCATGGCGAAAACCCCTGCACAGACGACGGCTATGTGATGCGCTTCTTCGGTGTGGGCATGGGTATTCTCTACGACTGGGTTTACGACAAGCTCACCCCGACACAACGTACCCAGATCTACACCACGGCGAATGCCTGGCAGACCAGTTGGGAAAATGTGAATGGCTGCTCCGGATTCGCCTACCAGCATCCGCAGGGCAATTATTTTTCCGGCTACTTCCACGCAAAAACCGTGATGTCGCTGGCGACTGCTGGCGATAATCCCAGTGCCTCAGCTGAATGGACGAATTGGCTCGACACACAGTTCACAACCGCGGCATCGAATCCTCCACACATCGGGGTGCAGCCTTACTACGCCGCGCACATGACCGGTGGCGGCTGGCCGGAAGGCTTCGGCAACTACGGTCCACTGGCGACGCTGAACATGAGTTTGCCGGCGTGGGAAGTGAAGACCGCCACGGGGGCGGACCTGGTCCACGCCAACTCGCCCTATACGTTTCCCATCGACCAGGCCGACTACCTGATGCACTTCACCTGGCCGTCGCGCGTGTACATCGACGACCGCGACACCAATCACTCCAACGGCGATGCAGGGGCGCCGCCACCGGGGTCAGCCAATGTCGGTCTGTTCATGCAGGTGCTCGGTGTGCTGCGCTACTGGAATGCCCCACACGCGAATGCATTCCAGCAATACGCCAACGAAGTCGTTGCTGCACGCGGCGACGACAGCGATGCGTGGGAGGCATTCCTGTTCTATGATCCGAACGGACCGACTGCAGCACTGAGTACGTTGCCGCTTTCGTATTTCGCCACCGGGCCGAACGCAGTCGCGGCACGTTCGGACTGGTCGACGACAGCGACGTGGTTGTCGTTTCGCGCCGGGCCGTACATCAACAACCCGCAGGCCGGTGAAGAGGGCTTCGATCAGGGCAGTCTTGCGCTCGTGCGCGGAGCCAGACCACTGCTCGTCAACGGCACCGGCTGGATCGTTCACGAACCCGGCGGTAATGCTGCTGAAAACCGTGTGTACAGTGACGAGTACGGCAATTTCGACGGCACAATCTATTCCGGAAATCGCACCATCTACAACGTGCTCTATGTTCGTTCGATGAATGGAAATACAGTCCTCGCCCCGTACGGTCAGGTGGCAAACAGCGCCGAAGACGACCACGTACAAACCCGGGTCGCTGCGTTCGAGGATGGGCATTCGTACGTCTACACGCTCGCAACAAACTTGCAAGACATGTATCGTCTGGACGCGAACCACCAGCCCCAGGTGGCGTCATGGTCGCGCGAGATCGTCTATCTGCGCCCCGGTCGCGTGGTGGTTTACGACCGCACGATCGCCGGCAATACGGTGGGTGCGAACACGTCAGACGACCAGTTCTTCGCATTTCATTTTCCCGCAAATCCGACCTCGGTTTCAGCACCGAGCGGCGAGAAACGCTACGACGTGACCGACGCCAGCGCGTTCGCCGGCGCGATGACCACCGTGTTGCCGACCAATGCGGCAACAACGGTCATCGGCATGTATCCCGCCAATGCAAGTGAACCGGCGAGCAATCCGATCCGGGTCTGGCAGGTGCAGGTGCGAGCACCCAACAATGCCGCAAGTCAGCAATGGCTGAACGTGTTCGATCTGGCTGCCTCGGCCACGACCGTTGCGATTGCAAACAAGATTGTGCCTACGACTGGAACGGCCACGGGAACGTTGCTCGTTGCGAGCGACGGCAACGCCGCCGTGCTGTTCAACTCCGGTAACGCAGGCACCACGATCGCGGGAACGATTGCCTATTCGATCCCGGCCGCCGCGACAACGAATGTGATCACCGAGTTGCCAGCCAATGCTGGTTACACCATCACCGCCGCGCCCGCCGGGGGCATGCTTGCTGTCAGCCTCGTCCCTGGTGGAACGCAGTACAGTTCGGCTGGCGGCGTATTGAACTTCAACCTCAGTGCGATCGGCAAGGTCACTCCAGGCGACCGCATCTTCGCCGACGGTTTCGGAAATTGACTGATTGACCGCCGATTAACCCCGCTGCGCCTGCGCATGCGTTTACCTTGACGCAACCCTCCTCCAACGCTGAAGCCCTTACTTGCAGCGCCGGTTTGACGTAATCTGCGCCGCATGGGGGCTGAACCAAAAACGGACGAACAATTGATGCTCGCCTACGCGCAAGGCGATATTCGCGCTTTCGAGACGCTGTATGCGCGCTGTCGCGGCATGTTGTACCGCTACATCCTGCGCAGCATCAACGACCGCGCGGCTGCCGACGACCTGTTCCAGGAAACCTGGGGCCGTGCGGTCGCCTCACGTGAACGCTATCGCGTGGAAGCGAAATTTACGACCTGGCTGCTGCAAATCGCGCACAACCTGATCGTGGACAGTTATCGGCGAGCACGACCGCAAGCAGGGCCCGAAGAAACCGAAGCGATTTTCCGCGAACTCGATGCGCCGGAATCCGATCGTCCGGAGCATCTGCTCGGCGAGTTCGAGCAGCGCAGGCGATTGCAACTGGTTCTCGACGCACTACCAGACGAACAGCGCGAGGCATTCGTATTACGCATCGAGAGTGGACTTGGATTAGAGGAAATCTCGGCTGTCACCGGCACCGGACATGAAACGGTGAAATCGCGCCTGCGTTATGCGCTAGCCAAGATACGGGACAAATTTTCGGAATGAACGGCAACGAAAAACTCGAACGCGACCTTGAATTCTTCCTGCGGGAAGATGATTCGCGCGTTGCTGTGCTTTACCGCAAATTGCCGCGTGCGGAACCGGACGCGAAAATCGATGCTGCGGTATTGGCGATGGCGCGGCGTACCGCAAGTCCGTCGACGCACGCGCGCAATCGCCGCTGGGTACCTGCGCTGAGCGCCGCTGCCGCAATCCTGCTTGCCGCCAGCGTCGCAATCCGGGTCGGCCCGCAGATTTGGAATTCGCATAACCCGCCCGCAGCCAGCCAACGCGATGAGCAAATCAGCACCGTGCGGACGCAGGAACCGCCAACGCCGCCGGCCTTGGCATCGCCACCCGCACCGCCTGCCATGGCATCCCCACCGCCAATGCCGGCACAATCGGCACCACCTGCACGGCAAATGACACGGCTGCCAATGCGAGCGGCTAAAGCCATCATGCAAGATGTGCCAGCGCAGCCAGCGCAGCCAGCGCAACGTTTCGACTTGGAGAAATCCAGGCCTGCCGCACCCGCAGCGGCAGCAATGCCGACGACAAGCCCGCAATCGATGCTGCAAGAATCTTCCGCCGGCCATGTCGACAAAGATTTGAGGAACGACAGCAAGTCCCAATCTGCGCCCTCAGTGCAACCTGCCCCAGCCGTGGCATTCCCTGCCACAGCTACAGTTTCGCAATCCAACGAATCGGCGAAACAAGACGCCGGGACGGCCACGCAAAAGCAGGAACGACAGCAAGCCGACTCCACAACCGAAAGTGCCGTCAGCAACGGGGCCGCTGTGGTCCGTGCGGCACCCACGGCAAATGCGCCGGCCCCCGCAGAACCCATGGCTCCGCTGCCCACCCTTAAACGTAGTCGCCCACTGACTGCCGACGCTCAGGCGCGGCTGATCCACAATTCGCAGCTGTATCCGGAATCCTGGATCGCCGCGATTCGTCGCATTATCCGAGACGGTCACGATGACGAAGCTCGTGCCAATCTGGACTATTTCACCAAAAAATATCCTGATTATCGCCTGCCTGATGATCTCGATCGTTTCACCAGACGCACAAAATGATGGCTGCGAGATTCGGTCTGATCGCAGCGGCGCAATTGGCACAGGAAATCCGCAATAGCAAATTTGTCGCCAACGCGACAGCGGTCGCATGCGAAGAATCCGCGACAGAGTTTCTGCGCCAGATTTCCGATCCAGACGCCACGCACAATTGCTGGGCGTGGCGCATCGGGCAACGCTACCGTTTCAGCGACGATGGCGAACCATCGGGAACCGCCGGCAAACCGATACTACTGGCCATCGACGGCCAGACCATGGATAACATCATGGTGGTTGTTACACGCTGGTTTGGCGGCATCAAGCTCGGTGCCGGCGGACTGATGCGCGCATACGGTGGCTGCGCGTCGGAATGCTTGCGTCAGGCTGACAAGAGCGAATTGATCGATACGACGCTGGTGGAATTCGCGGTCGAATTTCCGGTGCTGGCCAGGTTGCGCGTGCGCCTCCACGCGCTCGATGCAGGCATCGAGGCGGAAGACTTCTGCGATTCCGGTGCGAAACTGCGGGTGAGCGTTCCCTGCGCCAATCTTTCCGAGTTGCACCTATTGCTTGCCGACCTGACTCGCGGGCAATGTGATATCCGTCGAATTGACAGCGATTGATATGCCCACGCGAGGCGTTTTTTGTCGTGGCCTCGCATTGAAACTCCGCGCCATGCCACCATCAAAGCGTCTGCGCAGGCAATAACACGACTCATGACCAAATCCAGCGACACCTTGCAACCTCCTCGTCAACCTCGTCTGGCCTCACTACGCCTGTTGCTGCCCTTCTTCCGCCGCTATCGCCCATTATTCATCGGCTGGCTGGGATTTCTTGCGCTGTCGTCAACCGCAACGCTGTCGCTTCCCCTCGCGGTACGCGTGATGATCGATCACGGCTTCGCACACACCGATACTGCAACCGTCAACCGCAGCTTTCTTGGTCTGTTCATTGTCGCCACAGTGCTTGCCGTGGCAACGGCCGGGCGATATTTTTGCGTTGCCCTGCTCGGCGAAAGGGTGGTCGCTGATTTGCGTAAAAAGCTGTATTCGCATTTGCTCACGCTCGACCAGGCATTCTACGAACGCACCCGCGTCGGCGAATTGACTTCACGACTTGGCAGCGATACCGAACTGGTGCAAACGGTCGTGAGTTCAAGCATGTCGGTCGCGTTGCGCAGTATCGTCACGGCCATCGGTGGCGCGGTGATGCTGGTCGCCACGAGCCCGCGGTTGGCGGGATACGCTGCGTTGGTGATACCGCTGGTGGTGCTGCCGATCGTCCTCGCCGGTCGACGCCAGCGCAAATTGGCGCGCGCCAATCAGGATCGCATTGCCGACGCCGCCGCAATTGCCAACGAGACACTCAATGCCGTCTACGCCGTGCAGGCGTATGCGCGCGAGCCGGTGGAAACCCAACGCTACGACTCCGCGATCGCGCGCGCCGTATCCACCGCGCGGCGCCGCATCGGCCAACGCGCCAGGCTTTCCGCGCTGGTGATCCTGTTGATCTTCGGTGCGATTACGCTGGCATTGTGGGTCGGCGCACGCGCGGTAATAAGCGGCGGCCTCGATCCGGGCGTACTGGGTCAGTTCGTGTTGTACGCGGTGATTTCTGCCGGCTCCATTGGTGGGCTGACCGAAATCTGGAGTGAAGTTTCTCGCGCGGGCGGTGCGATGGAACGCATCGGCGAATTACTTGATACGTCACCGTCGATCGTTTCTCCAGCCGATCCAGCCCGGCTGCCCATTCCCGTACGTGGGGAAATTCGATTCGACCATGTCGAATTCCGCTACCCCACCCGGCCGGAAGCGCCGACCCTGCACGACTTCACCTTGCGCGTGGCACCGGGAGAAACCGTCGCGCTGGTGGGTCCATCCGGCGCCGGGAAAAGTACCGTTTTTCACCTGTTGTTGCGCTTCTACGATCCGCAGCACGGGAGCATTCAAATCGACGGCATCGACTTGCGCGCGATGGCCGTACCTGATGTACGTGGTGCGATTGCGCTGGTGCCACAGGACACGATCATCTTCGGTGCCAGCGCCGCGGACAATATCCGTTTCGGTCGTGTCGATGCCGACGAGGCAGCCGTGATTGCTGCGGCCAAGGCGGCCGAAGCCAACGATTTCATCCTCACCCAATCGGATGGTTACGCGACCCATCTCGGCGAACGCGGCGTGCGCTTGTCCGGCGGCCAACAGCAACGCATCGCCATCGCGCGTGCACTGCTCAAGGCCGCGCCCATCCTGCTGCTCGACGAGGCCACCAGCAATCTCGACGCGCAATCCGAAGCGGCCATCCAACATGCGCTTGAACGCCTGATGCACGGACGCACCACGCTGGTGATCGCGCACCGTCTTGCCACCGTGCAGCAGGCCGATCGTATTGTCGTCATGGACGCCGGCCGCATCGTCGCCCAGGGCACGCATGCCGAATTGCTGCGCGATGATGGCCTTTATGCCGAATTGGCACGGCTGCAATTCGCAGCGTGATGATTTGTATGACGCGGCGCTGTCGAATCTATTTCGAGACGGCCATTGCCTGCTGCAACCCGACCTGCAACCAGCCCAGATTGAATCCGATGGCGTTGGACTGTGGGTCGCTCCACACGTAGTCGATGACCTGTCCGCTCGCATCGTCGATGACGTCGAGCTGTAGCACGCTGAGTTTGCGCTCGGGATAAGTCGTGCGCGCCAGTTCCAGTGAATAGCCGCTCGCGGCACCATCACGCCAGCGCAACTTGACGCTCCCACCTTCGCTGGATAGACGCAAATCCTTTTGCACGTGCCAATCCTGATTGCCCGACTTCGCCTTGGGGCCACCACCGTTTATCGCGGCCCAGCCGTCGAACCAGCGTACGCGTCGCGCGTCGATTCCGGCACCGGTACCGCGCGCCTGATCGGCAAACGTGACCGAATGCAACATATCTGCGTTGAGCGTGAAGTGCAGAGGTAGCAACGCCGCAGTCTTCCCCAGCCCTGGCAGCAACGCGCTGCATGCTGAGGTGTTGGCGCTGGCGCTGAATTGCGAATTCATCCACGCACCGGTCAGTGCGCACGGGGCGAGTTCAGCCCATTGTTCGGCGACGAATTTGAATTTGTCTTGTTTGTCGTCGAAAGCCGACATGGCGGCATTCGGATCGATCGCGCGATACGGCGTCAACACCACGCCACGACCATCACTGGCTGTACTGAACAGATACAGCCAGACTGCATCGACCGGCTCCGGCTGGTCGAGCGTCTGCAACCGCCAAAGCCACAAGCTTCCACCGTGATTGCGCGACAGCGATCGCCATTGTTCGCGCAAATGCGGAATGGCGATCACCGTGCCAGCCCGAACCTTGACGGCCACCTGCCGCAATTGTTCGTGGTTGTCGTACTCGCCGGCAAGCACTGCGTCCAACCGGCCCACGGCATCGCCGGCAACGGCTTGGCGGTGATCAATCGGCAACGATTGGCACCCCGCAAGCAGCGTCGCACAGGTAATCATCATCAACTGGCGCATCAAATTTCTCCGTGGCCTTGGCCGAAGTGATTGAGGATGTAGCTCAAGTCCTGCGAGACCCGCGACTCGCGGATTGTTCGGCATGATGTATCCCGACATGTTGCGTGCGCTTCGCGCACGAATCGAAACAAGCGTGCGCGAAGTGCACGCCACCGCGCTTACGGGTCCACGGTTCCGAAGCCCGATTCCCGAGTGAATTGGCGCACCACCGCCGCCAACTCCGCATCCTGCATCGCGAAATGCAGCGTTGCCTTGACCAACCCCGGCTTGCTGCCGCAATCGAAGCGCGTGCCTTCAAACCGATAGGCGTACACCTTGTGTTGCTTGAGCAAAGCAGCAATGGCGTCGGTCAGCTGGATTTCGCCACCAGCACCGGGTCGGGTCTTCTCCAGCAGTTCAAAAATACTCGCGGGCAACACGTAGCGACCGACCACGGCAAGATTCGATGGAGCATCCTCGGGTTTCGGTTTTTCAACCATGTGCCGAATCAAAGCCGCGCGCCCCTCGCTTGCCGGTGCATCAACGATGCCGTATTTTCCAGTCGCCTCGTGTGGCACTTCTTCGACGGCGATGGCACCGGCATCCTGCGAGTTTGCAAATTCCGCCATCTGGCGCAGCGCACCTTTGCCGGAATTCCAGATCAGGTCATCAGCAAGGATTACGCCGAACGGTTCGTTGCCGATCACGGGCTTCGCGCACAACACCGCGTGCCCAAGCCCAAGCGCTTCGGCCTGGGTGACAAAAACACAGCGCACATGCGCCGGCAACACATTGCGCACCAGGGACAATAGTTCATTCTTTCCGGCGCGCTCGAGTTTCGCTTCGAGTTCATATGCCGTATCGAAATAGTCGGCGATCGCATGCTTGTAGCGATTGGTCACGAAGATCAGCGTGTCCGCCCCCGCATCCACGGCCTCGTCCACGGCGTACTGGATCAACGGCTTGTCCAGCACCGGCAACATTTCCTTGGCCACGACCTTGGTCGCGGGCAGGAATCGTGTACCGAGACCGGCAACCGGAAAAACCACTTTGCGTAAGGCTTGGGTCATTGCAACTCCATAATGCTGTTCAACGATAGTAGTCTTTGGAACGGGTCAACACGAATCGGCACTGATAGAAGTATCGTAGGTTGGGCGGAATGCAGTGATGCCCAACATCGACATCTTTGTCGACGTCAACATCGACCAACCGTCCCGAAGTTGGGGTTCGTGTTCGCTCACCCGCAACCTGCAATACTGGCCCAACCCGGGTCGAACGCTGCTGATTTCACAGCAATCACGCCTGATTGCGCGCAATCGGAACGACATCGGAATCTGCCGATTCGCCGTGCCAGGAAAATTCCGGTAATAACCTGCACAGGCAGTCGTGCAAGACAGTTTCATCATAGTCGCGCACGGCCACGGTCGCTTGACGCAGTTGGTTGTTCAGCAATTCCCACGACATGCTGCGTGGTTTGGCCAGGAATATCTTGGCGTGAGTCGTTTCCTGGTAGCTTTCTTGCGGATGGAACAATTCCTCGAACAGTTTTTCGCCGGGCCGCAGGCCGGTATAAATCACGGCGATATCCTTCTCCGGAACCTTGTTGGCCAGGCGGATCATCTGTTCGGCCAGATAGCTGATCTTGATCGGCTCGCCCATGTCCAACGCGAAGATTTCACCTCCTTGCCCCAGCACTCCGGCTTGCAGGATCAATTGGCAGGCTTCGGGAATGGTCATGAAGTAGCGCGTGATTTCCGGATGCGTGACCGTCACTGGTCCGCCATTGCGAATCTGCTCGCGGAAAAGCGGCACCACGCTTCCGGCCGAATCGAGCACGTTGCCGAAACGCACGGTGATGAAGCGCGTAGTCGACACGGCGGCGAAATTTTGACAAAAAATTTCGGCGACCCGCTTGGTTGCGCCCATCACGCTGGTTGGGTTCACTGCCTTGTCGGTGGAAATGAGCACGAAGCAGGCTACGCCAAAGCGATCCGCGGCTTGAGCCACGCAATGGGTGCCCAACACGTTATTGCGAAATGCCTCGCGTACCTGGCTCTGCAGCAGTGGCACGTGTTTGAAAGCTGCCGCGTGCAAAACGATTTGTGGCCGCATGCGCGCAAATACGCGCTCGCAGACGGCCTTGTCGCCGCAATCGCCAAGCGCCGCATCAACCAGCAACTCGGGAAATTCCTGTTTCAGTTCCTGTTCAATTTTATACAAATTGAACTCGGACAATTCCAGGATGGTCAGCGACTCGACCCTGAGGCGCGCAACCTGGCGACACAACTCCGAACCGATCGAGCCGCCGCCGCCGGTAACCAGCACGCGTTTGCCAGATAGCCCGGTACGAATGGCGGTCCAATCCAGTTGCACGGGTTCGCGCCCGAGCAAATCCTCGATCGCAACTTCTTTCAATTCATTGAAGTTCATGCGCCCGGCCACGACATCCTGCAGGCGCGGCACGGTGCGAAACGGGATTCCGGTGGTCTCGCACAACTCGACCACTCGGCGCATCTGCGCATTGTTCGCCGATGGCATGGCGATCAGCAACATTTCCGCAGCGACTTGTGCGGCCAAGTCCGGCAGTCGCTCAAATGGGCCCAGCACGGGTACGCCATGCACCTTGGCACCGCGCAATGCGACGTTGTCGTCGAGCACGCCCACCGGGCGATAGCGGTTTTCATGTGCGAGTTCGCGCAACAGGGCTTCGCCCGCACGACCCGCGCCGAGTACCAGCACGCGCCGCGCCGGCACGTTGCTGACCAGATCGAAACGGCTGTCTTTCCAGTAGCGATACGCCAATCGTGGCAAGCCGAGAAACACGGCCAGCACCGATGGATAAATCACAAGCACCGCACGCGGTACCATCGTCAAGCGGTCGTACAAGAACAATGCAATTGCCGCAGCCAAGGTACCCACGATGCAGGCACGCGCAATGTTCCACAAATCTGGAAGGCTGGCGAAACGCCACAGACCTTTATACAAGCCAGTCCAATACAGAACCATTCCCTGCACCAGCACGACGATCCCGGTTTCAGGCATGAACCAGGCCAGCGGTGGCGGGTTGGGTTCCAGGCTGAAGCGCAACCAATTCGTCACGATCCACGCAAGCCAGACCATGGCCAGGTCGTGCAGGACAACAGCCAGTCGGGGATGCAGCGTGGCGATCAAATTACGCAGGCGCATGCGATGGACCCGCTTCGGACTTGTGCAAACACCGGGTTTTTCCGTACAGCCACAGGCCCAGCGCCAATACATAAACGATGCCGGCAATTATCCACCCGTAGGCCTGCGTATGCGCACGCACCGCATGATTCATCAGGTAAAGCGCCGGAATCACGATGACGATATTCCACACCATGTACCCGGCGACCACCTGCACATGCGTCATGCCGGTTCGCACCAGCCACTGATAAAGGTGTTCGCGATGCGCACGATACCAGCGGCGGCCGCGCAACATGCGCGAAACCAACGTGCAGCTTGAATCGGTAACGAAGGCGGATGCGGCAACCAGGCCGCTGGCAGCTGCCGTGTCGGGAGTGGAAAACTGCCAGATTGCTGCAACCGCTATGAGCAATCCGATTGCACCGCTGCCGACATCGCCCATGAACAAGCGTGGGCGTGGAAAATTGAACGGCAGAAACCCGACGATAGCCGCGACCCATAGGAAGATTTGCATTGAATGAACATGGCTGGGTCCGCACAGGCACAAGACCCCAAGCGCGCTCAATACGAAAATCGCCTGGATGGCGAGCAGACCATCGATCCCATCCATGAAGTTGTGCAAATTGATCGACCATACGCACGCAAAAACCAGCACCGTAGATAGTGCTACCGCCTGCGTCGGGCTGATACCCAGATCCCGTGTCGAAAAGAACGCCGCCGCAATCAAAGGAGCCAACCAGATGACGCAAGCAAGAAAATGTACCAGTAGTCGCGCCCAAACCGGCAGCGCTTGGTGATCGTCGATCCAGCCAGCCAGCGCGACCATGGCAATCGCAATCATCAGTAGCAGCGGAATATTGACGCCGGGAACCAGGATCCCAGCTGCAGCCAAGCCCAACAGCACCGCCACGACAATGCCGATACCGCCGCCGCGAGGCGTCGGCACATCGTGCGACCGGCGCTGACCAGGCATGTCGAGAAGATTCGTGCGGCGCGCGTAAAGCAGCGACAACCACGTCACCGCGAAGGCAAGTAGCCCGCTGCCTACCAACCAAGGCCAGATTGTGTGTGTCATCGCAATCATGTATTGGCGCGATCGTTCAGTCTGGCGGGATAATCGGCATGAACGCTCAGTTTACACAATGCCATCGGGTCACGGCAGGAACTCAAGGATAGTCGAGTCCGTTGCGACTACTCGCCCGCCACGCCGTGGATTGGCCGCACCGATCCCCAGGTCTTGCAACTTGGACACTGCCAATGATGGGCCTTGGCCCCGAAACCGCAGTTGCTGCAACGATACATGGCCTGCCCTTCGAGCAGGTTTCGCGCAAGATCCTGCAAGATCAGCAGGTTTTCACGCGCTTCGCCCTTGGACGTATGCAGCGTGGCTCCGATCAGGGTCATCAACCCTCGCACCGACGGGCGTTGTCGCAACTGTCGCGTGAGAAATTCGATCGCCGCACTCTCGCCACGCGTACTGGCGTAAAGCTTGGCCAATGCAATCACCGGTGACACTCCATGGGAATGACCGATAATGTCCACCAGGAAACTCTCCGCACGCTCCATCTGTTGCAAGCGCGCGTAACAGTCCAGTAACGGCGGCAAAATCTCGGGCACGAAATCGGCATCCAATGCTGCAACGCGCTCGAACGCATGGGTTGCGGCTTCGTATTCGCCTTGCTGTGCGTGTAGATGACCCAGAACGAAATACGCACGCACGCAATCAGGTTCACTCTTGAATGCCTGATCCAGATGGGCACGAGTTGTTGCGAGATCCTTCAGCGCGCGCGCCTGTTCGGCCTGCTCGCAATAGAATTGCGCGATGATCGCCCCCTCGGACTCCCCGCTGATGTCTTCGAGCCGGCGCGCATGTGCAATTGCATTGACCCAATCTTTCTCATGCTGGTAAATGCCGATCAGATGACGCAATGCAGGTGGCACCTGTGCCTCCATCGCGACCAGATCTGCAAACAGGATTTCGGCGCGATCAAGCAGGCCTGCGCGCATGTAGTCTTCGCCCAGTTCCAACATGGCAATGGTCTTTTCTTCGTTGCTCAGGTTCGGACGCGCGATCAAATGCTGGTGCACCCGAATCGCTCGATCGACTTCACCGCGACGACGAAAAAGATTGCCTAGGGCAAGGTGGGTTTCCACCGTGTCGCGATTGAATTCGGCGAGTTTGAGGAATACTTCGATCGCCTTGTCGGGTTGCTCATTGAGCAAATAATTTAGACCGCGGAAGTAGCTCGAAGAAAGCTCACTGACGCCAACTCGTCGCGAGCGTTCACTGCTGCGACGGCCGAAGTACCAACCGGAAAGCGCAGCCAGCGGCAACAGCAGCGCCACCACCGGCAGCATAAGAGGCGACATGCTGATCATGCCTCGTCGTTGCTCGCGGTTTTCTCTGTATCAATTCGAGTCGCCTGTTCGTCATGTTGCAGCTGGCGACTCAGTGCGCGTACGCGTCGGCGCAATCGCAATACGAGTGCACAATAAACCAGCACCCCGCCAACCAGCCATCCGACAACCAACGCACATAGCAAAGCCGCGCCCTTGGGAGCGTGCACAACGACAAAGTAGAAATCGTAGGCGACGCGCTCACCATTCAAGGCGCCGAATACCGCACCGATTGCAGCGAACAACAACGCCAGGAGAATCAGTCCAACACGCATGCGTGAATCGTCCCGAGTACCGCAAGTACGAGAATATGGGGTGTCGAGAAAGTAGCAAAGTACGCCTGAACCGACACGGATCGGACAACAATCATGTCGGCATTCGCGCCACTAAGCACAATCTACGCCGAAATAATGCTCAGCCCGGATTGACCCGCGCTTGCACGGATTGATTGACGCGTTCGCGCAACTGCTTGCCAGGTTTGAAATGCGGCACGTATTTACCGGGTAACGCCACGGCAGTGCCGGTCTTCGGGTTGCGCCCCATGCGCGGTGGCCGATAGTGCAGCGAGAAGCTGCCGAAGCCGCGAATCTCGATACGCTGGCCCGTCGCGAGGGCCTGGCTCATCTGCTCCATTACGCCCTTGACAGCCAGTTCCACATCGTTGAAAACGAGGTGAATCTGGCGTGCGGCCAGGGCTTCGATCAACTCGGATTTGGTCATGGGCGCACGATCCGTTATTAACTACTGGAGGAATGCGGCACAGACTGGCGCAATCTTGGCGCTGCAACCTGTGCCGATAGTACCGTCGCGACCTGCGTACATTTGCACGCAGGCCGGCCGAGCTCATTCGGATTTGTTCATCTGTTCCTTGAGCAAGGCACCGAGTTTGGTGGTACCTCCGGAAGCGGACTGGTAATCCTCAAGCACCTGCTGCATTTCCTCGTCGTCCTTGGCGCGGATCGACAATTGCAGCACGCGACCCTTGCGGTCCATACCGGTGAACTTGGCTTCAACCGCATCGCCGACTTTCAGATGCTGCGTGGCATCTTCAATGCGTTCCTTGGCGATGTCGTTGGCGCGCAGATAGGCTTCAACGCCATCACCCAGATCAATCGTCGCACCCTTGGCGTCGACTTCCTTGACTGTGCCGTTGACGATGCTGCCACGCGGATGCGCGGCCATGAACTGACCGAACGGGTCCTGCTCAAGCTGCTTGATGCCCAGACTGATGCGCTCGCGTTCCGGATCCACTGCCAGCACCACGGCTTCGATCGTATCGCCCTTCTTGTAGTTGCGAACCAGTTCTTCGCCGGTGCTCTGCCAGGAGATATCCGACAGGTGCACCAAGCCATCGATGCCGCCATCCAGGCCGACGAAAATTCCGAAATCGGTGATCGACTTGATCTGTCCGGATACGCGATCGTTCTTCTTGTGGATCGCGGCGAACGATTCCCACGGATTGGCCTGCGTCTGCTTCATGCCCAGCGAGATACGCCGACGCTCTTCATCCACGTCCAGGACCATGACTTCGACATCGTCACCGACCTGCACCATCTTGGCCGGATTGACGTTCTTGTTGGTCCAATCCATTTCGGAAACGTGTACCAGGCCTTCGACGCCGGGTTCGAGTTCGACGAAACAGCCGTAATCAGTGACATTGGACACCTTGCCGAGCAGGCGGGTGTTGCTCGGATAGCGACGTGCGATCGCAACCCACGGATCTTCGCCGAGTTGCTTCAAGCCGAGGCTGACACGGTTGCGCTCGCGATCGAAACGCAGCACACGCACATCAAGTTCGTCGCCAACGTTGACCACTTCAGACGGATGACGCACGCGCTTCCACGCCATATCGGTGATATGCAGCAGACCGTCGATACCGCCCAGGTCCACGAACGCGCCGTAATCGGTGAGGTTCTTGACCACGCCCTTGACCACGGCATTTTCCTGCAGGCGCTCCAGCAACTGTTCGCGCTCCTCGGAATGCTCGCTTTCCACAACCGCACGACGACTGACCACCACGTTGTTGCGCTTGCGGTCGAGCTTGATGATCTTGAATTCCAGTTCCTTGCCTTCCAGGTACACTGGATCGCGTACCGGGCGCACGTCGACCAGGGAACCGGGCAGGAATGCGCGGACGTCCTTTATGTCGACAGTGAAACCACCCTTGACCTTGCCAGAAATGCGGCCGATGACGGTCGCATTGGCTTCCTGCGCGGTTTCCAGTTCGTCCCAAACCATGGAACGCTTGGCCTTTTCGCGCGACAGGCGTGTCTCGCCGAAACCATCTTCGATGGCGTCGAGGGCTACCTTCACCTCGTCGCCAAGAGCAACTTCCAGTTCGCCCTGTTCGTTGCGGAATTGCTCGATGGGCACGATGCCCTCGGATTTGAGTCCCGCGTTGATAACGACAACGTCGTTGCGAATCTCGACCACGATGCCTGAAACGATGGCACCGGGTTTCAATTTGCTCAGGGTCTGGCTTTGTTCAAAAAGTTCGGCAAAACTCTCGGTCATGTTGGTTTCCAAATTTGATAAAGATCGCATTTCAAGTAATTGTTTTTACTAGAAACATCGACCCACCGGTTATGGCACGGACATTCCGTACCGTTGCTGTTCCCCAGCGCATCGCGCTGGGACGAAAAATCGCGGCAACACTGCCACGATCAAAAACATTCCAGTCTGGTTCAGGAGTTGGTGGATCGTCGATGGGCGTGCTGTTACGCCTTTCCTCGATTCCCGATTCCCGATTCCCAATTGCCTTCCACACGCACCAAGGCCAACACCACCGCAACCACTTCGTCGATCGGCATCCCGGTCGAATCGATGGATACAGCATCGTCAGCCGGCTTCAGCGGCGCCACGGTTCGCTCGGCATCGCGTACGTCGCGTGCCTGTATCTCGCGCAAAAGGGCGGCAAGTGTAACGCCCAAGCCCTTTGCTTTCAACTGCTTATAACGCCTGTTGGCGCGTTCTGCGGCGCTGGCGGTCAAAAACACCTTGAACCGGGCATCCGGAAAGATGACCGTGCCCATATCGCGCCCGTCCGCCACCAGTCCTGGGGCCTTGCGGAAGCTGTGTTGCTTGTCGAAAAGTGCGGTACGCACCGCCGGAATCACCGCGATTGCCGACGCCGCTGCCCCACAGGTTTCAGTGCGGATTTCGTCGGTCGCGTCCAGCCCATTGACGATGACGCGGGTCTCACCACCGTCTTTCGGATCGCGAAAACCGATCTTCGTCGTCTGCGCGCAGCGCGTGACCGCTTCCGCATCGGACAAATCCAGACCGGCCATGCTTGCGGCAAAACCTACCGCACGATACAGCGCCCCGGAATCGAGTAAATGCCATCCCAACGCGTCGGCGATACTGCGACTGATTGTGCCCTTGCCAGATCCCGAAGGACCGTCAATGGTCAGGACGGGAACGATTTTTTGATTGGCGGTCATATTTGCAGGTGCGTGCGGCGAGCCGTGGCGTTCGAATCGAATTATCCGCGGACGGCGCGAATTCTACAGCCTCAATTCATCGCGCGCGGATAATGTCGCTGCAAATCTTCGTCAAATGTGATCAGCGGTACTTTGAGAACCGCGGCATGGGCCGCAATCAGCCGATCGAAAGGATCGCGCGTGAACGCGAATGCAAGCGCTTGCCTGGCTACATCGGCAAAGCGCTCGCCGGCAACGCGGATGGCAAGGTGTTCGTCCAGATAGCGCACGATGGCGGCAGCACCGATGCGCAGGCGTCGAATCTCGTGCAACAGTTCCAGCTCAAGCATGACCGCAGGCGATATCGACACGCTGTCGCGATCGATCAGGCGTAATGCCTGTGCACTCAAGCCCGTGCTACGTCCCTCGAACAGGTGCACTGCTACGTGCGTATCGAGCATGATCACTTGGTGCGCACTCGCGGCGTGCGTTTGCCGCGAGGACTCGCAGTTTTGCGTAATTTCCTTGCTGGAGCGGGCTCGGCAACCTTGCCAACCCGATCCGGATTCCATTGCGCCGGCGATTCGTACGGACTCAGCGCCGCACCGACTACAGCGCGCTGCGGTTTGAGTCGCGCAAGACGTCCGCTGGTTTGTGCGCCTGCGTCGTCGCGCACCAGTTGCAGGCGCACCCCGCGACGCATGACAACCAATGGCTCACCGGTTTCAATCACTTGGTCGGCCAACTGAAAAAGGCGCTGACGCAATTCGGTCAAGGAAATATCCATTGCAGCGAATTCATAGTAAACGTACGTACGTACGCTATCAAATTTCCTCGCGGCCAACAAGTGAACTGGACTAGCGGCTGCTCAGGGCCATGCCACACGCGTTAGCGGACTCCATGAATCCTGGAAATGATGTCGCCACGTTGTCGCAATCGCGAATCCTTACTTCACCGTGGGCAACCAAACCCGCGACAGCAAAACTCATCGCGCAACGATGATCGCCTGCGGAATTGACGGTTGTACCGATCATGCCACCGCCTCGGATGACGGCACCGTCTGGGGTGTCCTGGATCTGGCTTCCCAGCGCACGCAGTCCTTGCGTCATAACAGCAATACGGTCGGACTCTTTAACCCGCAACTCGGCGGCACCCGTGATGCGCGTGGTACCTTCAGCGGCAGCCGCGGCAACGAATAGAACCGGAAATTCGTCGATCATGTCAGCCACCCATTCGGCGGCCATATTGATTCCATGCAAGTGCGCATGGCGTACTTCCAGATCGGCAACCGGTTCGGTGCCGAGTACGCGTGCGTTGGTTTCCCGGATATCCGCGCCCATTGCGCGCAACGCATGCAATAAGCCGGTGCGACGCGGATTCATGCCGACATCGCGCAACAGCAGCCGGGATCCCGGAACAATAGTTGCGGCAACGATAAAGAACGCCGCCGAAGAGAAATCCGACGGCACGCGGATATCCGTCGCTGTGAGCCGATGTCCGCCGGTTAATTTTGCCCAACCCGGGCCGGACTCGATCGGCCAGCCGAACACGGCCAGCATACGTTCAGTGTAGTCGCGCGTCGGGTGCGGCTCACGTACGCAGGTTTCGTTGCCGGCATAAAGCCCCGCAAGCAAAACCGCAGACTTTACTTGCGCGCTCGCTACCGGCGAGTTGAAATCAATGCCATGCAGCGTTGGCGTTCCACACACCCTCAAAGGCGGTACACCAGCCTCGCCCGCCACAATCTGCGCGCCCATGCGCGACAAGGGCTCGATGATGCGACGCATTGGCCGGCGTGAAAGCGATGAGTCGCCAGTGAGTACTGAATCGAATGCCTGGCCGACGAGAATCCCGGCGAGCAGGCGCATGCCTGTGCCGGCGTTGCCGCAGTCAATGGTATTTGTCGGCGCGCGTAAACCGTGCAGCCCAACTCCGTGGACGACGCGTCGATTCGGTTCGGGTGCGTCGATGCGCACACCCATCTGCACGAATGCCGCGGCCGTCGCGCGTGTATCTTCGCCTTCAAGGAATCCGTCGATATGCGACGTGCCGTCCGCCAACGCGCCCAGCATGATCGCCCGATGCGAAATGGATTTATCCCCGGGCACACGCAGCTCGCCCTGCACCGGTCCGGACGCGCTGCAAATCCAGTCACTCATGGCAGGCTTTCAAGCAGCCGCTGGCTTTCTTCGCGTGTGCCAACGCTGATACGCAGACAATGCGGCAATCCGTAACCGGCCATCGGTCGCACGATGACACCGCGATCAAACAATACTTTCTCGATTGAAGTAGCATTTTGACGGAAATCGACCAGCACGAAATTGGTTTGCGACGGCAGCACATTCAATTCGCGCAAACGCAATTGATCGGTCAGCCATTCACGTTCAGCGCCGTTCCAGGACTTTGCTTGCTTGATATGGGCTTGATCGGCGAGCGCGGCTTCAGCCGCGGCCAATGCGAGTCCATTTACATTGAACGATTCGCGCAGTCTTTCGAGAATGGCGGCCACCTGGGGTGAACTGATCGCGTAGCCGATTCGCATTCCTGCCAACGCGTAGGCTTTGGAAAAGGTCCGGGTCACGATCAGGTTGGGAAAGCGTGCGCAAAATCCAAGTGCACTGGTCAATCCCGACGCGTGCACGTATTCGTGATAGGCCTCGTCCACCACGACCAGCGTCGTTGCTGGAACACGGGTGAGAAATTTTTCCAATGCGGCATCGTCGAACCAGGTGCCGGTGGGATTGTTCGGATTGGCGATATATGCAATGCGCGTGTCCGCGCGCAAAGCCTGCACCATCGCATCCAGATCATGGCCGAGCGGCATCGTGGCATGTTCACGTGGCAACGCCGGCACCTGGATCGGGTGTGCTCCGGCAGCAGCAGTTGCAATCGGAAACACCGCGAAACCGAATTCGGAAAACACCACCGAGGTGCTTGCATCGGCGAAGCATTGGGCAATCAACATCAATAGTTCGTGCGATCCGTTACCGAGCGTGATTTGCCCAGCTTCCACACTCAATTGCAACGCCAGTGCTGCTTTCAGCGCGCCACCATTCGGGTCGGGGTAACGCCATAGGTCCGGCAATGCTGAGGTTATGGCCGCGATCGCGCGTGGACTGGGGCCAAGCGGATTTTCGTTCGAACCCAGTTCGACCAGCACGCTACCGAAGCGCCGGCGCAGGGCGGGCAGATCGTGTCCTGGATCGTAGGCGCGCAGCGCGCGCGTGGGCGCATTGGCAAGCGTCGTGGCGTCCGCGCTCGGCAAATCGCCTTGCGATGACGCCACCCTTCGGCTCACGGCACCGCCACCGGGTACGAACCCAACACCTTGATCTGCGCTGCGTGTGGCTTGAGTTCGGCGAATGCACATTTCATTGCGTCGTCTTCGACATGACCGGCCAGGTCGATGAAAAATGCATATTCCCATTGCGCCTGATGCGACGGCCTCGATTCAATCCGGTTCATGCTGATGCCATGCCGCGCGAACGGGCTGAGCACGTTGAACAATGCACCTGGCTGATCCTTGATGAACACCAGGGCTGAAGTTCGATCGTGCCCCGATGACGGGAAAATCTGTCGCCCCAGCACGAGAAAGCGCGTGGTGTTGTCGTCGCGATCCTCGATCGGGCTGACGATCACTTTGCGCAAACCGTATACGTGGCCTGCCGACTCGCCGGCAATAGCGGCGGCATCGTCGGCATTGCGCGCGCGCCGTGCTGCTTCGGCATTGCTTGAGACTGCAACCTTTTCAGATTTCGGCAGGTTGGCGCGCAGCCAGCCTTTGCATTGGGCAAACGATTGCGAATGAGAATAAACGCGCTCGATGTCTTCGATGCGCCCGGTACGCGAGAGCAGGAATTGACGTACGCGCAATTCCACTTCTCCACAAATCTTCAAGTTCGAGGTCAGGAACATGTCCAGGGTAATCTGGATCGTGCCCTGGCCTGAATTCTCAACCGGCACAATGCCGAAATCGGCCGCACCACTTTCCACTTCCTGAAATACTTCTTCGATGCTGGCCAACGGCAGGCCATGTGCGGAATGGCCAAAATGCTTGCGCACGGCTTGTTCGCTGAAGGTGCCTTCGGGTCCGAGATAGCCGACCTTGAGTGGTTCCTGTTGGGCCAGGCACGCGGACATGATCTCGCGAAACACACGCACCAGCACTTCATCGGAAAGTGGCCCGTCGTTGCGATCCACGACCATGCGCAACACCTGTGCCTCGCGCTCGGGCCGGTAGTAATCCACCGCTGCCTTGAGCTGACCCTTGGCCTTGCCGACCTGGCGCGCCCACCCGGCGCGTTCGGCGATCAATTGCTGGATCGTGCGATCGATGGTGTCGATGCGCTGGCGTGCATCGGCCAATGCCGGCGACGGCGCGGAGGGTTTCTTCTTCGGCATCAGTTTTGCCCTGTCAGTGCTTTATCGCGCGGACCGAAAGAATCCCCTCGATCTTGCCGATCGACGCAACCAGTTCGGCACTGGCCGGCGAATCCAGGTCGATCAGGGTATAGGCGATATCGCCACGCGAGGCGTTGTGCATCTGCGCGATGTTCACTCCGGCTTCGCCCAGAACATGCGAAAGCTGACCGATCATGTTCGGGCGATTTTTGTTGGCGATGCACAAGCGTCCAGCCCCGCTCGAGGTCATACGCGTACTTGGGAAATTCACCGAATTGTGCACATTGCCGTGCTCCAGGAAATCGCGCAGTTGGTCAACAACCATGACCGCACAGTTTTCTTCGGCTTCGCCGGTCGATGCGCCCAGGTGTGGCAGCCCGATAACGCGAGGGTTGCCAAGCAGGTCGGTACTGGGGAAATCGGTGACATAACGGCTGATACGCCCATTGGACAGACCCGTCAACAGTGCCGCTTCGTCGACAATTCCGTCGCGTGCGAAATTGAGCACGACCGCACCCGGGCGCGCCAATTCGAGTGCCGCCGTGCCGAAAATTCCGCGCGTGGCGTCGTTCAACGGCACGTGGAAGGTGATGTAGTCCGATGCAGAATACAATTCATTCAATGACGCGGCTTTGTCCACGTTCGACGACAGCGCCCATGCGCCGTCGATGGTCATGTGCGGATCGAACCCGAGCACCCGCATGCCAAGTGCGTGCGCGGCATTGGCGACTTTTACCCCAATTGCGCCCAGACCCACGACGCCAAGGGTTTTGCCAGCCAGTTCGCTGCCAACGAAACGTTTCTTCTCGGCCTCGACGCTTTTGTGCAAGTCCGCGCTCGCGCCCAACCCGCCCACGAACGACAGTGCATCGCCAAGATTGCGCGCGGCCATGAGCATGCCGGCCACGACCAGTTCCTTGACTGCATTGGCATTGGCACCGGGCGCATTGAACACCGGTACGCCACGCAGGCTCAATTCGGCGACCGGAATATTGTTGACCCCCGCGCCTGCGCGCGCGACCGCCTTGATCGAGGTCGCCAACGGTTTTGCGTGCATGTCAGCGGAACGCACCAGCACCGCGTCGGGCTGTGCAACTTCGTTGCCCACTTCGTACTGGTCGTCTGGCAGGCGCTCAAGCCCGTTGCTGGAAATACTATTCAGGGTTTGAATCTTGAACATACATAAATGCCTTGGTCACAAATCTTGCAGATGCACTATTGCGCGATACGCAATCAATGCGCCTCAGCCATTGCGCTGTGCGAAATCACGCATGAAATCCACCAGCGCCTGCACGCCTTCCAGCGGCATGGCGTTGTATAGCGAGGCACGCATTCCGCCAATGGCGCGATGCCCCTTGAGCGCAAGCAGCCCGGCTGCCTGCGACTGCTGGAGAAACAGCGCGTCCAACTCCGGACGCGGCAGCGTGAACGGCACGTTCATTCTCGATCGTGCCGGTTTTTCGACCGGATTGGCGTAATAACCCGAGTCATCGATATAGCCGTAGAGCAATTCAGCCTTGGCGCGATTGCGCTGGCCAATTGCCGGCATGCCGCCTTCAGCCAACAGCCATTTGAACACCAAACCAGCCAGATACCAGCCAAACGTATTGGGCGTATTCAGCATCGATCCGGCCGCTGCATGTTCGGCGTAATTGAAAATCTTCGGCAGCTCCTTCGGACAGCGCTCGAGCAAGTCTTCGCGCACGATCATCACAACCAGGCCGGACGCGCCGATGTTCTTCTGCGCCCCAGCGTAGACCACACCAAATTTCGAAACGTCAATCGGGCACGACAGGATGTCCGACGACATGTCCGCGACCAATGGTGCGTCGCCTACATCAGGAACCTCGTGGAATTCAACGCCGTGAATCGTTTCGTTCGGCGTGTAATGCAAATACGCCGCATCGGCAGTGAGCTGCCAGGATTGGCGCGATGGGATCGCAGTATATTTTCCGTCGACACCGCTGGCCACGACTTTCACATGGGTCAATGGTATGGCTTCTTTAACCGCCTTTTCGCCCCAATGACCCGTCACAACAAAATCGACCACTTGCTCGCGGCGCGCAAAATTCATGGGGATCTGGGCAAAGTGCTGAGTGGCTCCGCCCTGTAAAAAGAGTACTTTATAATTTTGTGGAATTTGCAGCAATTTGCGCAGATCTTGTTCCGACTCTTCGGCCATCGCGATGAAGTCTTTGCCACGATGGCTGATTTCCATAACCGAAGCGCGCGCGTTGCCCCATTCGAGCAACTCGGCTTGTGCGGTGCGCAGAACTGATTCCGGAAGCGCCGCAGGCCCGGCGCTGAAGTTATAGGCTCGACTCATTTAAGAACTCCGAAGGGAGTCCCATTATGCCGCAGCGCAGCAATTAGGCAACAGCACCGGATTCCGGCCGTTTGCCAGGTACAACTCCGGACTCCAGCATCGCTTCGAACTGATCTTGCGGCACTGCCGGCGAGTAAAGAAATCCCTGTGCCGTACTGCAGCCGGCTTCAAGCAGTCGCTTTGCCTGCTCCTGGGTTTCCACGCCTTCGGCAATGAGCCCTAAACCCAGATCCTTGGCAAGACCGACAATTGTGCGCACGATCGCGCCATGACGTGGATTGGTTGTCATGTCTCGGATAAAGCTGCGATCGATTTTCAATGCATCGAAAGGCGATGTCGCAAACGAATCCAGAGAAGAATAGCCGGTGCCGAAATCGTCCACGACCAGCGATACGCCAAGGTCTTTCAATGCATTCAACGTGGTCGCGGCTTCGCTGCGCCCGCGTCGGAATACGGTTTCGGTAATCTCCAGGGCGAGTGTGGATGCATCGATCCCGGTACGTTGCAGAACGCCACGCAAATTGCCGATGAGCTCCGGCTCCGCGAACTGGCGTTCGTCGATGTTCACGCTTGCACGCAAACGCGCGTGCGTCGGATAGCGACGCTGCCAGCGCAGCAGGTTTCGGCAGGTGTGTTCCAATATCCACCAATCCAGCGCCAGCAGCGTACCGGTTTCCTCGGCGACCGTCAGGAAGTCGTCCGGCATCAACAGTCCGCGCTGTGGATGCTGCCAACGAACCAGTGCTTCGCAACCTTGCAGGCGACCGCTGCGCAAATCGACGATCGGTTGAAAGTGGGCCCGAAATTCACCGCGCTCCAGGGCAAACCGCAATTCAGTTTCGATCTTCAAGCGCGCACGAGCCGCGGTATGCATGGCATCGTCGAAAATCACATACGCCGATTTACCACTCGCTTTGGCGCGATACATCGCGGTATCCGCATCGCGCAGAATCTGGTTCGGCGTCTGATAATCGGGATGGCCAAGCACGACGCCCACGCTGGCACCAGAAAATATGCGATGACCGTCGATCTCGAACGACCCGGCCAGCAGCGTCAGTACACGCTGCGCAAGCTGTTCGGCGTGTGCGGGCGTGCAGGCTCCATGCGGCAGCAACGTAAATTCATCGCCGCCATATCGCGCCACCAGGCAATGTCCGCCCAGATTCGAACGCAAGGTATCCGCAATCTGCACCAGCAGTTGATCGCCACTGGCGTGACCCAGACTGTCGTTGACCAGCTTGAACCCATCCAGATCCAGGAACAGCACCGCGTATTCGTGGCCGACGAGCGCACGCGTCTCGCTCATGGTCCTGGCCAATTGCTGTTCGAAAGAAATGCGGTTGGGTAATCCGGTCAACAGGTCATGACTGGCGTTGTGTTCCAACTCACGCTGGAATCGATTGTGTTCGGTCACGTCGCGAATCGTACCGGTGGTGTAGCGCTTTCCATCGCGATGGACCGTTCCTGCGCTGACGACAACTTCGATGCGGGATGTGTCCTTGCGCAGCAAGGTTACCGAGTAGTTCCCTTTGGCTGGCCCGCCAACATGGCGACCTTCGTAGCGATTTTCCTGCTGCGCCTGGGACTCTGGCGGCACCAGTATTCGAAAATCCGCGCCGGTCAATTCCTGTTCGGTATATCCGAACATGGCAGCGAAGGCCTGGTTGACGTACGAATATCGATCATCGAGCATCAGGTAAACGCCGGCTTGGCTGTGTTCAACCAAGGTGCGGTAGCGGGCTTCGGATTCCTGCAAGGCCAATTCTGCTTGACGTCGAGCGCTGATATCCTGCGCAGAACCCTCAACCCATTGCAGCGCGCCATCGGTATCGCGAATAGCCTGCGCCCGCACTTCCGCGAGCAAGATCGAGCCATCGACGCGGCGCGCTTCGAATTCGAATGTCAGCGCGGAATCTCCGGCCGCCAGTTGGGCCAATACCGAATCGCGCGTCGATGGATCAGCATAGAATTCCCCGATCTTTTTTCCAGATGCGATCAGCTCGTTCGCACTGGCATAACCGAGAATGCGGGCAAATGCATCGTTGGCGGCCGCGATGTGCCCGCTTGGCAGGCTGCGAAACATGCCCGCGACCGAATTCTGGAACAGTTCGCGATACGTGCGCTCGGCTTGTTCCAGCGCATCGCGTTGACGTTGTTCTTCGGTGATGTCGCGCGCCGTTCCAATACTGGCGACTTCACCCTCGTAATTCACGGCACCCGCATGCACATGCAAAAGGCGCGGCGTACCATCCTTGCGCAACATGGTGACGTTGTAGCTTTGCACGTCGTACGACCCGTCGAATCTTTCCTTGCGTCGCGCGCTTTGGGCAGCCAGCGATTCCGGTGTGATCAATTGCATGTATGGCGTGCCGATCAATTCCTTGGCAGTGTAATCGAGTGTGGCGGCCATGGCTTCGTTCATGAATCCCACGGTGCCGTCGTGGCGGATCAGGAATACCCCATCGTGACTGTTGTCCACCAGCGTGCGGTACATCGTCTCGGACTGGAGCAGACGAGCCTCGGCTTCGATCTCCGCGCTGATATCAGCAATGGACCCTTCGAAAAACAGCATGTTTCCATGGTCGTCGTGCACCGCGCGAGTGCTTTCCACGATCCATGCCATAGTCCCGTCGCGCTTCCGAATGCGCAGGCGCTCGTTCACGAAACGCCCCTGTTGCGTCAGCGTGGCATACAACCGATCGATTTCTTGCGCATCGACATACAAAACACCGGCACGCGCGCCAGCGGTTTCCGTCAACATTTGTGCCGGTGAGTCGTAGCCGAATATTTGCGCCAGCGCCGGATTGACGTCAATCCAACCGCCGCCAGGCAGGCTGCGATAGAGTCCTTCTGCCGCGGCCATGAACAGCGCGCGATAACTGCCGCGATCCGTAATTGCGCGCTTGTCGACCGAACTGGCTTCACCCACTTGCTGAAAGATCGCCAGCACGTAGTGACGCGACTCATACTCGAATCGTTCGCAGCACAAACGCGCCGAAAGTTCATCACCGTTACGGCACCGAAACACAACCGGCATGTCGCTTACGCGTTGCTCGCCACGCAGCTCCGCCCAAATTTCCGCGCGAGTCTCCAGGTTGGCCCAAAAATCCAATTCAACGGATCGGCGACCCAGCAGTTCCTCGCGCGGCAGACCGAAAACTCTTGCCAGTTCCGGATTGACATCCACGAGGCGACCGTCGCTGGCGTCGAGGACGGCAACGAGGCTCGAAGAGAAACGAAATATGCTGGCGAGGTTCATTTTCCCCTTCTTCACCGGCAGTTGACTCTTAGCGGCAGATTATAGACCTGCGGTGTGTCATGCATGTCAAGACTGGAAGGATTGCATCACTATTCCGGTCTTGAGCTTGCGCCGAGCGAAAGGTTCGACGACGAAGACACGAACCACCCGCAAATCCTTGCCCTGCTGGAGGCCAACATGCGAGTGCCATCCGAAAAAAATCCGCCGCCCTCGACCATCACACCCGAATCACTTTACCGGCGGCGGCGCGAAGTGCTGAAGATGTTGGGGCTTGGCGCAGTTGGACTTGCCACCGGATGCCACAGTCATGCGGCCCCACCGGCCGCGGAAGCGACGAAGATCGAAGCGATACCCGGCGCGCCCCTCACCATCGCACACAAACTCGACGATGCTGGTGATGAAACGCAAACGCGCTACAAGGACGCGACGCATTACAACAATTTCTACGAGTTCGGCACCGGCAAAGGCGATCCTTCAGCCAACTCGAGAGAGTTTCATCCAAAGCCGTGGAGCGTCGAAATCGCCGGCCACGCCGAAAGGACCGGGCATTTCAGCCTCGAAGACATTCTCAAGCCTCACCCGCTGGAAGAACGCATTTACCGCATGCGCTGCGTGGAGGCCTGGTCGATGGTGATTCCATGGGTGGGAATTCCTCTCGCCAATTTGTTGAAACGATTCAAACCGACATCCCAGGCAAGATATGTAGCCTTCACCACCGTCAATCGGCCCGGCGAGATGCCCGGCCTGCGCCGCCCGGTGCTGGATTGGCCCTATCGTGAAGGCCTGCGCATCGACGAAGCCATGCATCCGCTGACACTCATGGTCGTCGGCATGTACGGGCATGTTCTGCCGAATCAGAACGGTGCGCCGTTGCGCTTGATCGTTCCGTGGAAATACGGATTCAAGGGCATCAAATCGATCGTTAAAATCGAATTCGTCGAAACCCAGCCAATTACAACCTGGAACCAGTCCGGGCCGGATGAGTACGGATTCTATTCAAACGTGAACCCTGCCGTGGATCACCCGCGCTGGAGCCAGAAAACCGAACGCCGCATCGCCGGCGACGGATTTAATTTGTTCGGCAACCGCATCGCAACCAAACCGTTCAACGGTTATGCCGATCAGGTGGCCAGCCTGTATGCGGGCATTGATCTGCGCAAGAACTTCTGATGGGATTCGCCAAAACGTCGTTGTTCCGCGACGCCATTGCGGCCAGCAAACCCTTGGTGTTCTTGCTGTGCCTGCTGCCGCTGGCGCATCTTGGCTGGGATGTCTGGCACAACACGCTGGGCACCGATCCGGTAGCGCAACTTGAGCACCGCAGCGGTGATTGGTCGCTGCGCCTGTTGCTTGCAACGCTTGCGATCACGCCACTACGCAAGCTCAGCGGCTGGAACAAGATCATTCGCTATCGACGCATGCTCGGTCTGTTCGCTTTTTTCTACATCAGCACACACCTGAGCATTTATCTCGTGATCGACCTCGGCGGATTCTGGTCGCAACTACTCAGCGAAATCATCAAGCGACCCTACATCACCGTAGGATTTGCTGCATGGTTATTGCTGATTCCATTGGCCATAACCTCAACCAAGGCGATGATGCGTCGCCTCGGTCGGCGCTGGCAGCAATTGCATCGACTGGTTTACGTCGCCGCGCTGCTTGGGGTCTTGCACTTCATGTGGCTGGTCAAGGCCGACAAGCGCGAGCCGGCCATTTATCTGGCCATTCTGATCGTGTTGATGCTGTGGCGATTGCCCCAGCTGATGCCGCTGATCAGGAATTCGCACCGCACCGCGCCTGCACGACAGCAGCGGCAAACTGCGGGGTTATCCAACGAACGATAAGTCTGCCCGCGCGAGGCGCTGCGTGTCGAACGTCAATATTTGGCGAAGAACAACACCGCCAGGCCGATGCCGATCAGGGCGGCCACACCAATCAGCCACCAGATGTCATTACGTTGCGCTACCGGTTCCGGCGCGGGTGCTTGCGCTCCGGCACTCGGCTTGGGTATTGCACGCATGGTCTGGGTGATGCTGGCGACCGGCTCGGCGAATTCGGCGTTGTCAGCGGCTTGTCCGCGTTGCGGCAGTCCCGGCGCTTCTAGTAAAAACCGATCCTGGTCAAAACCAATTTGGTCGTCCGGGTACAAAACCGCGTCGCGCACTCTCACGCCGTTGACGCTGGTGCCGTTGGCCGAACCCAGATCGCGCAGATAAATGGCCTCGCCAACGACTTCGACGAGCGCATGCTTGCCTCCTGCCTGGTTTTCGTCGAGCACCAATCCGCAGTCGTTGCCGCTGCCGACCGTCAATTGACCGAATACCGGCACGATCTTGCCGAAATAATTTCCCGACACGCCGCGCAATACCAAACGCGCAGGCGCAGACGGATCGCTTGGATTTGTGCTGTTGTCTTTGGGCAATGGCGCTGGCACCTTCGTGCGAATGCTGTCGTCGCTGTCGGGTTTGAGTACGAATTGCACGGTATCGAGACTGACGACATCGCCCAAACGCAAAATCGCCTTGGCACGCACGGGCCGCGCATTGACATGGGTGCGGCCGTTGCTATCCAGCACATTGAGCACGACGCTGCGTTCGCTAACCACAAGATTCACGTGATGTGCGGCAATGCCAGGCACGTTCAATACGATCGCATTGTCCGCTGCGGCGCCAATCGCGTTATCGCCGTGTGCGACAAGCACATCGGCACTTTCATTGTTGGGAAAACTCAGGCGCATGCGTCAGGGCCGTCCGGTCACGCCAGCATCAATGTAGCACAGCGTGCACGCGACAAAGCCCATGCATCCAGGCGACTATCGATTTCAAAAAAAGGTGCCCCCATCGTTCCGCCTCCCCTGCCCGACCATCGCGACGCCATCATGCCGTTCTCACCCACGGCTACAAGGACGCTGGTGTTTGCGGCATCATAGCAAAGCCGCGCACCTTTTCGCTCATCACATCGACCATCAGGAAATTATCATGGCCACCATCGATATTTGCCGCACTCATGGCTTTAGCATGACCCGTGCCAAGGCAGCCGTACAAAAGACTGCCAATTCGATCGGCCAGAGATTTGGGATCAACAGTCATTGGGACGGCGATGTCCTGCACTTCGAGCGTAGCGGCGTCAGTGGCCAGATACAGGTGAGCCCCGACCAAGTTCGAGTACAGGCGGAACTCGGCTTCCTGCTGGGCACGATGAAGCCCATGATAGAAAAGGAAATCTGCGAGCAACTCGACAAGAATTTCGCGTGAGGCCACTCGCGCATATTCATGCTGCATTGCGGCGAAGCGACACCGGCGCGATAATCGACGTTCGCGGCGCAAGCATGCGCCAGTCAACTTCACGGAGAATCCCATGACCTCATCCATTGTCATTGCCGGTGCCAAGCGCACGGCGATCGGTTCCATGCTCGGTCAGTTCACTGGTGTACCGGCAACCACACTTGGTGCCACCGCCATCGCCGCCGCGCTTGCACAATCCGGCGTCGCCCCGGCCGATGTCAGCGAAGTCATCATGGGCTGCGTGTTGCCTGCCAATCTGGGGCAGGCACCCGCACGCCAGGCCGCGATCGCCGCCGGGTTGCCGAAATCCACCGGCTGCACCACGATCAACAAGGTCTGTGGTTCCGGCATGAAGGCGATCATGCTCGGCCATGATCTGATCAAGGCCGGTTCGGCGACGATCGTCGTCGCCGGCGGCATGGAATCGATGACCAATGCGCCGCACATGGTCGCGGCCCGCACCGGCATCCGCTACGGCGAGGCCAAACTGGTCGACCACATGGCATGGGACGGTTTGACCAATCCTTACGACGGCCAATCCATGGGTGTATTCGCTGAGGCCTGCGCCGACAAATACAAATTCACGCGCGAAGAACAGGATGCGTTTACGATTGAATCTGTCAAACGCGCGCAAGCCGCGATTACCTCTGGCGCATTTGCCGACGAGATCGTTGCAGTCAAGGTGGCCGGACGCAAAGGTGACGTCGAATACGCCACCGACGAACAACCAGGCAAATCCGACCCCACGAAAATTCCTACGCTGCGCGCAGCGTTTCGCAAGGACGGCACCGTAACTGCTGCCAGTTCCTCGAGTATTTCCGATGGTGCCGCAGCAACCGTTCTGTTGACCGAGGAAGACGCGAAAAAGCGCGGTCTCACTCCGCTTGCGCGCATCGTGGCCCATGCCACGCATTCGCAGGAACCCGAGTGGTTCACGACGGCTCCGATTGCCGCGATCCAACAGGTTTTGAAGGGTGCCGGCTGGAAAGTCGAGGACGTGGATTTATTTGAAATCAACGAAGCCTTCGCCGTCGTGGCGATGGCACCGATGCGGGAGCTGGGCATCAGTCGCGACAAGTTGAATGTCCACGGCGGTGCGTGTGCGCTGGGTCACCCGATCGGGGCTTCCGGCGCACGCCTGGTAGTTACGCTCATCAATGCGCTCAAGTCGCGTGGCGGCAAGCGCGGCGTGGCATCGCTGTGCATCGGCGGGGGCGAAGCCACCGCATTGGCAATCGAGTTGGTGTAAGCTCGGCCAGCCCGGCGGTCGCCTCCGCCGGTGAATGGACCGAATCGCAGGTTCAACTCGTCAACGCAGAATTTAGGGAGACATTTATGCAATACAAACATTTCTTCATCGCCGCCGCACTGGCGGTGACTTTGGGCGCGTGCAGCCAGAATTCGCAAGAAGCTGCGCAAAATGCCGCTGCGAAAGCCAAGGAAGCCGCGGCTGCGACCAATGCAGCTGCACAGCAAACCGCCAACGCCGCCAAGCAAACCGCTGACGCTGCACAACAAGCCGCAGCTCAAGCCAAGGCTGGCGACATGAGTGGCGCAGCAACATCGGCAAATCAGGCCGCCAGCGCGGGTCAAGCAACGGCAGAAAGCGCCAAGCAAACGGCTGAAACCGCCAAGCAAGGTGCTACCGATGTCAAAGATGCCGCGAAGGCAGTCGAGCCAGAGCCGAAGAAGGATGACGGCACCGGTCATTGATGTAATTCGCTCGTCACAAGTGTCAATCCAGCCGGCCGCCTTGCGGCCGGTTTGGTTTCTGCCGCCAGGATCGCGCGCTGGCGATCACTGGGCGAGTGTGGTTACATTCCACATTCGCCATGAATGAGTGCACCGATGCCGATCATCGAATCACGGATCGACCCGCGATCGCCAGAATTCCAAGCAAACGAAGCGCAGATGCGCGGCGTCGTCGTCGATCTGAAAGTCCAACTTGCACGCACCGCGCTCGGCGGTGGCGAAAAGGCGCGCGCCAAACATACCGGGCGCGGCAAACTCCTGCCGCGCGAACGCATCCGCGGGCTGCTCGATCCGGGTTCGCCGTTCCTCGAATTTTCGCCACTCGCCGCGCATGGCATGTACGACGACGCAGCGCCCGCAGCTGGGCTGATCTGCGGAATCGGTCGCGTACGCGGAATTGAAGTCGTGGTCGTGGCCAATGATGCGACGGTGAAAGGCGGCACGTACTTTCCGATGACGGTGAAGAAACATTTGCGCGCGCAGGAAATCGCACTGGAGAATCGCCTGCCATGCGTTTACCTGGTCGATTCCGGCGGCGCTTTCCTGCCGCTCCAGGACGAAGTGTTTCCGGACAAGGAACACTTCGGACGCATCTTCTACAATCAGGCGCGCCTGTCCGCGTTGAACATCCCGCAAATCGCGGTGGTCATGGGTTCGTGCACCGCTGGCGGCGCGTACGTGCCAGCCATGAGCGACGAAACCATCATCGTCAAGGAACAAGGCACGATCTTTCTTGGCGGCCCGCCGCTGGTCAAAGCCGCGACCGGCGAAGTGGTCGATGCCGAATCGCTGGGTGGTGCCGATGTGCATACGGCGCAGTCCGGCGTAGCCGATCACTTTGCTGAAGACGACGCTCACGCATTGACCATTGCGCGCGATATCGTCGCGCATCTCAATCGCAGCAAGACCGTTCCGGTCGCCATTCAAGCGCCGATCGAGCCACGCTATCCGGCAGCTGAGCTGTATGGTGCAATTCCGCAAGATACGCGACACCCATTCGATATCCGTGAAATCATCGCGCGCATTGTCGACGACTCAGAATTGCAGGAATTCAAGGCACGCTACGGCAAGACGCTGGTCTGTGGTTTCAGCCATATTCATGGCTACCCGGTCGGCATCGTTGCCAACAACGGCATCCTGTTTTCCGAATCGGCGCTCAAAGGCGCGCATTTCATCGAACTGTGTAACCAGCGCAATATTCCCTTGGTGTTCCTGCAAAACATAACCGGCTTCATGGTTGGCAAGAAATACGAACAAGCCGGTATCGCCAAGGATGGCGCCAAGATGGTCACTGCCGTGGCGTGCTCGCACGTGCCCAAATTCACCGTAGTCGTCGGCGGCAGCTTCGGCGCCGGCAATTACGCCATGTGCGGGCGCGGTTATCAGCCACGCTTTTTGTGGATGTGGCCGAACGCGCGAATCTCGGTAATGGGCGGCGAACAGGCCGCCTCAGTGCTGGCCACCGTCAAACGCGATGGGCTCGAAGCGGCCGGCAAGTCATGGAGTGCCGACGAGGAAGAACAATTCAAGGCGCCGATTCGCGAGCAGTACGAGCACCAGGGACATCCCTATTACGCCAGCGCACGGCTATGGGATGACGGCATCATCGATCCGGTGGATACCCGCCGCGTTCTCGGGCTGGCGATTTCAGCGTCGTTGAACGCGCCAATTGAACCGCAGCGCTACGGCGTTTTCCGCATGTAGCGCAAGCGTTGAAGCCGCGTTCAATGCGCGGCCGGGACTCCGATCATTGGCGCCGCATCAGATTGAGTATTCGCCGCAGCCGGTTTTGCAACGTGACCAAACACGCGCATTCCGACTACCAGCAAAATCACGACGGTTGCATAAAACACAAGTTGAATGCCCGACGGCGTCGCCTCATAGCCAACCAGGATATGCAGCATCTTGCCGACCACGGAACCGTTGGACAGCAGCCACGAACTGTTCCATATCTGGCTACCCAACTCCGGCAGGATATTGGCCTGTACCAGATAGCGCGCGGCCGTCGAAGACAAGCCGGCCGCGAGCAGCACCAGCATCCAGTTGGTGGCCGTGAAGAAATAGCGGATTGGAATGCGCAGCAAGCCGAAATACAGCGCGAAACCAACCGCAGTCCCGGAGGCGATCCCCAATGCCAAGCCGTTCACCAGACCATTCGCGCCGCCGACCTTCATGCCGGTAAGAAACAACACGATTTCCGAACCTTCGCGCAACACCGCCAGTGCAACGACGGCCAAAAGCATGGTCAATGAGCTGGCACCAGCCTGAACCGCGCCGCCCATGGCTTTCATCTGATGCGCCATTTCGCGTCCGTGACTGGACATCCACACGACGTGCCAACCAATCATCAATACGGCCGCCAGCAATACGCCCGCATTGAACAATTCCTGGCCGATACCACTGACCGCGTTCGAAATCGCTACAGCAAACCGCGCCACGATGATGGCACCGAGAACACCCAAGGCAATGCCGCCACCGATGAACCAACCGCGTCGTGCGACACCACGTGTCGCCGCGGCAACGATCGTGACGATCAGCGCAGCTTCAAGGACTTCGCGAAATACGAGTAGTGAAATGCCCCACATGGTTTACTCCACCAGCAGTGTGCCTTGGGCCGTTTCCTGATGGAAATCGCCGAAGAACTTGTAGGTTCCGGCTTTCAGCGGCCCGATGAAAACCGTGATGTTGCTGTTCGGCATCACGATCTTTTCGCGATTGAAATCGGTGCTTTCGAATTCTTCCGGGGTCGGGTCCTGATTGGCCACAATTACCTTGAACTGGACCCCGGCCGGAACCTTCAATTGGGTCGGTGTGAAGCGATGATCCTTGATTGCCAGATTGAAGACCGGAACGTCGGCTGCCTGCCCCAATCCGGCCACTGCCAATAACGCACCAACCGCCACCAAACGCATCACGAGTTTTCTGGGCATATTCATGTCGCAAATGATAATGGTTCGTATTTGCCAATGCAAGCTATCACCGACGGCCACGCCGGCGCTGGGGCTTGGGGTAGTCCCGGTATCCACGGTTATCGCCGGGCAACACAACCCGTTATGATCGCAGTCAGTCCGCAACCAGCCTGATCCACATGCCCGAATCCCTCGAAATCACCGTCGATCGACACATTGCGCGCATCGCCTTGAATCGCCCACAGGTTCACAACGCGTTCGACGACGCAGTGATCACCGAGCTGACGACTGCACTTGCGAAGTTCGATGCCGACCCTGGCTTGCGCGCGGTCATCCTGACCGGCAACGGCAGCACGTTTTCCGCCGGTGCCGACCTGAACTGGATGCGCGGCATGGCCAGCGCGTCGGAAGCTGAAAACCGCGCAGACTCTGAACGCCTCGCCGCGCTCATGCGCAGCCTGAATTTTCTGTCCAAGCCGACCATTGCGCGAATCAACGGCTCGGCCTACGGTGGCGGGGTCGGTCTGGTTGCCTGCTGCGACATCGCCATCGCCACGGATTCTGCCAAGTTCGGCCTGACCGAAGTAAAACTGGGCCTGGTTCCGGCGGTGATATCGCAATACGTCATCGCCGCGATCGGTGGGCGGCATGCACGACGTTTATTTGTCAGTGGCGAAATCTTCGACGCTGCCGAAGCTGCGCGCATCGGTCTGATCCATCAAACCGTAGCTGCCGCGCAATTGGACGAGGCACTGGACCGCAACCTGCACTGGCTGCTCAAGGGTGGGCCCAGCGCCCAGCGCGAGGCCAAGCTGCTAGCACTGCGCTGCGCCGGCACGACGCGCGAATCCGCCGAACGTATCGATGCCGAAAACGCCGCACTGATCGCGCGCCTGCGCGTCTCCGATGAAGGTCAGGAAGGCCTCGCGGCGTTTCTCGACAAGCGCGGCGCAATATGGATCAATCAATGAATCCGCGCGCGCCCTGCGCCACCAATTTGCCAATTTAAGGCCTAACGAATGTTCGAGAAGATCCTCATTGCAAACCGCGGCGAAATCGCCTGCCGTGTTATCCGTACCTGTCGGCGTCTGGGCATTTGCACGGTCGCCGTGTATTCCGAAGCCGATGCGACCGCACAACACGTGCGCCAGGCTGATGAGGCGTGGCTGATTGGCGGGCCGCAGCCAGCGGAATCGTATTTGCGCGGCGATGCAATTCTCGATGTAGCGAAAAAAAGTGGCGCGCAGGCGATCCACCCGGGATATGGTTTTCTTTCCGAGAACGCGGATTTTGCCGAAGCCGTCGAGCGCGCTGGACTCGTCTTCATCGGGCCATCGGCTGCCTCGATGCGCAAGATGGGCTCCAAAGCCGGTGCCAAGGATTTGATGGCTGGCCACGGCGTGCCGGTCGTGCCCGGTTACACCGGCGAAGTTCAGGACGCCGCGTTGCTCGCGCGCGAGGCCGAGCGTATCGGCTATCCGCTGATGATCAAGGCAGCCTACGGCGGCGGCGGCAAGGGCATGCGCATCGTGCGCAAGGCGGGCGAATTCGCCTCTGCTCTGGCGTCGTGCCAACGCGAGGCGAAGAGTGCATTTGGTCGCGACCGCATGTTGTTGGAACGCTACATCGAAACACCGCGGCATATCGAATTCCAGATTTTCGGCGACCAGCACGGCAACACGGTTCACCTCAACGAGCGCGAATGTTCAGCACAACGTCGCTACCAGAAAGTAATGGAAGAAACGCCCTCGCCTTTCCTGACACCGGATTTGCGCACGCGCATGGGCGACGCGGCAATTGCCGCAGGGCGCGCACTCGACTACGTCAACGCTGGCACGGTGGAATTCATCGTAGGCGCCCAAGGCGATTTCTATTTCATGGAAATCAACACGCGCCTGCAAGTCGAGCATCCGGTCACCGAAATGACCCTGCATCTGGATCTGGTCGAGTTGCAATTGCGCGTTGCCGGCGGCGAACCGTTGCCCGGTTCGCTGATCCGCAACAAGTCGCTGCCCGCCGATGGGCATGCGATCGAACTGCGCCTGTATGCCGAAGATCCGCAGGCCGGGTTTTTGCCGGGCTCCGGCAAATTGCGCAGATTGCGACTGCCCACTCCGAGCGAACATGTGCGTATTGATGGCGGCGTGATCGAAGGCGATACGGTGACGATCTTCTACGATCCGATGATCGCCAAACTGGTCGTATGGGATCGCAATCGCGATCAGGCCCTGCAACGCATGCGTGAAGCATTGGCTCAATGCGAAGTTGTCGGACCAAAATCGAATATCGACTTCCTGGAACGGCTGGTTCGGCATCCGGCCGTAGTCGAGGGCCGGATCGATACCGGATATCTGGATCGCAATCTCGAAGAATTCCTGCCAGCCGACCAAGCGCCGGACACGTTGTCTCTGTTTGCCGCAGCTACGGCAGTGCTGCTCGATGAAGAAGATTTGGCGCGGGACGGGGCACACAACGGTGCCGATCCTCATTCACCGTGGGCGAGTGCAGACGCGTGGCGAGTAGGCCATCATGGTAAACGGCTGGTGTGTTTCCAGCGCGGCGAGCAGCGCATCGAGGTCAACGCACACGGCAGTGCCGGAAATTACGCTCTCGGGAGTGGCGATCGGCACACAGTCGTAACCAACGCGCATTTCTGCAAGGGCACGCTCAACGTCGCCCTGGATGGGGTTGCACATCGATTCGCTGCGCGTGTCGATGCGACCTGCGTACTGTTGCACGACGCTGAACAACGACGGGCATTCGCCCGCGTCGGCGCGTTCGCCGTCGCAAAATCTTCGCAGCAGCAAACTGATCGCATCGGCGCGCCCATGCCTGGGCGCATCGTGTTGGTCAAGGTGAAAACCGGCGAAAGCGTCGTCGAAGGTCAGGAGTTGATCGTCATGGAAGCGATGAAAATGGAGCTGACCCTGCGCGCCCCGCGCGACACGAAGATTGCCGAACTGCGTGCGACTGCTGGCGAGTTCGTGGAAGCCGATGCAATGCTGGTCCGATTCGAGGATGCAAAATGAAAATGCCGATAGCCGCGTTCAGCAAGTGCGTGCCAGTTGCACTGATGCTGGCGGCCTGCGCCGCAATCTGCGCGTGCACTGAGACCCGATTTGCGTCGCCACCCGGCACCCATCTCGAAAACTGCGATGCGCGCTGGAAAGGATTGTGGCTGCCAAAGGCAGAAGCGGATAGCGGAAGCGCATTCTTCATCGACGATGCGTGTCGATTTAGCGTGCTCGACCAGCCGAAGAATGGCAATCCGATGAAGCGAACAGGCGTGAAATTGAACTACGTTCATGCCGGCGGCAAAGACTATCTCGTCGTTGCCGACGGTGCCTTGAAGGGGCTGGTCGACATCAGGCCGGTGTACGGCATCGATCCAGCGCCCGCGCATGCCTACTTCTTCGCCCGCTACATGGCGACAAAAGATCGCATCGACGTCTACAGCGTGGACAGCGAACACGTCGCGAGCCAAATCGTGGCAGAGAAACTGGACGGCACCGTCAGCAAGACACACAATGAGCTGCATGTATTTGTAGCCGGAGATTCTGCGCACATGCTGGAAATCCTGCGCGACGACTCCATCTTCTCCAGCAAACCCAATATCGAACTGGAGCGCTCGAACATGACGGTCGGCGAATTCGAGCGCCGCGCCAGAAAATCCCTCGGCGACAAGAAATCATGACCAATCTGCCCTCCAGCGTTCGTATCGTCGAAGTCGGCGCGCGCGATGGCCTGCAGAATGAAAAGACGATCGTTTCGGCTGCAACCAAGGTTGAATTGATCAATCGGCTTTCCGCCTGCCGTCTGAAAACCATCGAGGCGACGAGTTTCGTCAGCCCAAAATGGGTACCGCAACTGGCCGATGCGACCGAAGTCTTTACCGCGATCAAGAAATTGCCCGGCGTGCGATATCCGGTGCTGGTACCGAATCTGCGCGGCTACGAACGAGCCCGCGCTGCAGGCGCTACGGAAATCGCCGTATTCACCGCGGCCAGCGAAGCGTTCAGTCAAAAGAACATCAACGCCTCGATCGATGAATCGATCGAACGCTTCTTGCCTGTGCTGGAACGCGCAAAATCCGACGAGGTTGCGGTTCGCGGTTATGTCTCCACTGTGCTCGGTTGCCCCTACCAGGGCGAGGTACCGATTAGCGATGTCGTACGTGTCGCCAAGCGCCTGTACGACTTGGGTTGCTATGAAATTTCGCTCGGCGACACCATCGGTATTGGTACGCCGGCAAAGGCGCGCGAAATGTTGCGGTCAGTCTCGGGCGAAATCCCGATTTCTGCCCTCGCCGTGCATTTCCACGACACGCGTGGACAGGCCCTGGCAAACATACTGGCGTGCCTTGAACTGGGCGTCGCGGTCGTCGATTCTTCGGTATCCGGCGTCGGTGGTTGCCCATACGCGCGTGGCGCGAGCGGGAACGTCGCCACAGAGGATGTCGCTTACATGTTGCAAGGCATGTGCATCGTCACGGGCATTGATCTGGATCGGCTGATCGAAACCGGGCGCTGGTTGAGCGAGCAACTCGGGCGCACCAACGGCAGCAAGGTCGGCGTTGCAGCAGCTTGAATCGTGATGCCGTTGTAGCTTGAATCACGAAGGCCACAAAGAGAAGAACAAAGCGAGATCCGCAATGAGCGCAGAATCCGCACAATGGGGCATTGTTGAGGCTTTCGATGTCTTGCTTCTCCTTTGTGTCGTATGTGCCCTTTGTCTCCATCTTGGTGAAATCTTTCGCTTCGCATCTCATGCCATACAGCATCCGTCATAGCCAGATGATCGAACATGCCTGCCCGACTCGCACCCGATAAATCCCGCGGTTATCTGATACCGATGGGCGTAGCCCTCCGTGGTGCTGGCGAAACCGGTATCTTCAAGCGTCTCGTTGCCTTGCTCGGATCGCACAGCGTCATCGCGATGATTGATGCGAGCGGTGCAGACGATCCCGCGCCGGATGAACTCGAAACGCGTCTCTACGCAGACGGCGCGCAACAAGTCCAGCGCATTGCTTTGAGTCGACGCGACGATAGCGAACGCCAAGCAGCGTTGGCTATCGTCGAACAATCTGATCTGGTGGTGTTGTATGCCGATCAACCGCTGCGCCTTTCGACCTTGCTTGGTGGCACCACACTGGCACGACTGCTGCGTCGGCGGAACGCCGAAGGCATGGCCGTCGGCGGCATCGGCGCAGGTGCGCCCATTCTTGCCGAGCACATGCTCGCTGGCGGTGTAGCTGGCCCGACCCCGCGCATGGGAAACGTGACGCTCGCGCCGGGACTTGGCCTGTCAAATCGAATGGTGATCGACCAGGGTGGTGCCAGCGCCGATCGTCTCGGTCGCCTGCTTGGCGCGCTGGCATTGAATCCGTTCGCGCTCGGTATCGGAATTGACGCGGACACGGCCGCGTTCATCGGCCCGGACAACGTGATGGATGTGGCCGGGCTGGGTGGCATCACCGTGATCGATCCGGCCGACGTGGGTCATTCGAATGTTGCCGATGCCGATCCCTGCGCGCCGATCAGCATTACCAACTTGCGCGTGCATGTGCTGGTCCACGGTGCCCGCTACGACCTGGATTTTCGCCGCCTGCTATGACGTCTAACCATCCGATGACTGATGCGACATTTACCCTGCGGCGACTTCTGCGTTCTGACAACGAAGCAATCGCCGCGATCATTCGCAGCGTCATGCCGGAATTCGGCGCCGATGGTCCGGGCTTCGCCATTCATGATGCGGAAGTCGACGACATGGCTGGTGCTTATGCAGCCGCAGGTTGCGCTTATTTCGTGGTCGATCAAAATGCCCGCGTCTGCGGTGGTGGCGGCATTGCACCTCTTGACGGCCATCCAGGTGTGTGCGAATTGCGCAAAATGTACTTTTTGCCTGAGTTGCGAGGACGCGGCGCAGGGACCGCGCTGATGCAACAATGCCTGGCTCTCGCGCGTGACCGTGGCTACCAGCGCTGCTACCTCGAAACGCTGTCCGGTATGGACGCAGCCCAACGCTTATACGAACGACATGGCTTCGGGCGCATTGAATCAGCGCTTGGCAACACCGGACATTTCGGCTGCAACCGGTTCTACCTGCGCGAACTTTGATTGAACCTGTCAACCGAACGTCTGTTCGCGCGTTTTCCTCCTGCAACAACATCGAGCTGCAACAACATCGGGCGACGCTCTGCGTTGCAATGCCGTTGTCATCCGGGAGGCTTCTCATGCGCCAGCACCTCATCGCGGCACGCCCGCAATTCATCGCCTTCGCACTGCTCATTTGCTACTGCATTCCTGCGCCTGCCTATGATCTGATTTTTGATTCCGGATTCCAAGCGGTCACCGACGCGCCGGGCAGCGATGCCGAAGCCGCGCGCTTTCTGACCATGGCGACATTCGGTCCGACACCCGAAGAAATCGCGCATCTGCGTGGAATCGGATACTCGCAATGGATCGAGCAGCAGTTGGCAATGCCGACGACGCTGGAACGCCCAACCGTGGAAGCACTCGATGCCGGCGTGCAGAATCCGGGGCAAGGCGACCGCCGCGAGCAGTGGTTGAAAATCGCTTTGACGGCGCCGGATCAGTTGCGCCAGCGTGCCGCCTGGGCTCTGTCGCAAATCCTGGTGCTCACCGACCAAGGCAACAAATTGGGCCAGGACCCGGTCGCGCTTGCCGAGTATTACGACGTCCTCGGGCGCGACTCGTTCGGTTACTACGACAGCGCAAACACGTATCACCCGGGCACCTATCGCAACATGCTGACCGATGCGACCTACAGTCCGGCGATGGCCAAGATGCTCACCTACGTTCAGAACGACAAGGGCAACCCGTTGCTGGGTCTGTCTCCCGATGAGAACTATGCGCGCGAAGTCATGCAGTTGTTTTCGATCGGATTGATCGAACGCAATCCGGATTTCTCGCCGAAGCTCGACAACGCTGGCAATACCATTCCAACCTACGATCAAAACGAGGTAACGGGCAATGCACACGTCTTCACTGGCCTGAGCTACGACCCGCGCTACTCCAGGAGCTTCAAGAGCTATCCGACCAACGGCCCGAGCTGGACCATCGCCGATTATTTGCCGATGTCATGCTATGAAGAGCATCACGACGAAACGCCTAAAATCGTGCTCGACGAAGAGTCGATCGACAATCCGTCGCCGAACTGCGCCGCGGATTTCACCGAACTGCTCGACATCATCGCCAATCATCCGAATGTCGCACCGTTCATTTCGCGGCAACTGATCCAGCGCTTTACCAGCAGCAACCCGTCGGCATGCTACATCGAGCACGTATCGACGGTGTTCACCACTACACATGGCGATCTCGGGGCCGTGGTGAAAGCGGTGCTGACCGATCCGGAGGCGATGACCGGGCAGCAAGACCCGCCCTGCAGCAACGCACCCTTCGTGTTCGGCAAGGCGCGCGAACCGCTATTGAAACTGACCGCGTTTTGGCGCTACTACCACGCAGCCGCGCAGGATGGCTCCTACTTGAAATCCAGCCTTGGGCGCAGCTATGGACAGGCACCGTTGGATTCACCAAGCGTGTTCAACTTCTATCTGCCCGACTACCTGCCACCTGGCGAAATGGGCAATGCCGGCCTGTATGCGCCGGAATTCCAGATCGAAAGCGAAAGCGCAGTCGTGGCTACGGCCAACGACCTGACCAGCCGCGCTGCTGCATACAAGGGTGCGACGGGGGTTGGCAACAGCACGCTTGCGGTCGACCTGACTGCCCTGTTTGCGCTGGCCAACAATCCCGACGCCCTGGTGACGCAGGTCAATCACGATCTGATGTACGCCAGCATGAGCCCCGCCATGCACGCCACCCTGGTAAGCATGGTCGGACTGATTCCGTACACCACGGCAGCGCCGCAACCGCGCGTGACTTCGCTGCTTCAGGTTGTGCTCGCATCACCCGAATTCTCGATCCAGAAGTGAGGCCCGCCATGACCAAGCTGATCAATTCTTCGCGTCGTCATTTTCTGCGTCAAGTCGCCTGCTCCAGCGTCGCTTGCGCCACCGGCAGTGCCTTGTTCGGACAATTGAGCCTGATGAATTCCGCGCTTGCCGCAAGTTGCTCGCCGTATTCGCCGGTGACCGACTACAAGGCGTTGGTTTGCCTGTTTCTAACCGGCGGCAACGATTCGTTCAACTTGTTGATACCCAGTGACAGCGCGCGCTATGCGATCTACAACACCTCGCGCAGCGGCCCGGCGCCCGATGGCATGGCGATCGATCCCGCTACGTTGATTCCGGTTCATCCGACCACGCTCGATCATGCCAGCGACCAATACGGCATGCATCCGAGTTGCCCGGAACTGGCCAGCGCGTTCGACAGCGGGCATCTGGCCTTCGTAGTCAACACCGGCACGATGCTGCAACCGACGAACAAGAGCCAGTACAACACCCCCGGTTATCCGCTGCCTCCGCAATTGTTTTCGCATGCCGATCAACAGGCGCAATGGCAATTCGGGCAACCCGCGCAAAACGGCACGGTCGGCTGGGCAGGACTCGCTGCCGATCGCCTGAGCGTGCTCAATCCGGGCATGACGGTTCCGATGTCCATCACCCTCTCCGGCCAGAACCGTCTGCAGGCTGGTCAAATCGTGCAACCGTATTCCGTTAACAGTTCCGGCCCGGCTGGCCTCGGAGGCTACAACGGATCTTTGGGCAGCATAAAGAACAACGCACTGGAACAGCTACTCGCGCAAACGTACTCCGATCCTTTGTCTCGAAACTACCAGTCCACAATGAAGAATTCGATTGACTGGTACCAAACCTTGAACACGGCGCTACAGGGCGCCGACGATGTCTCTGGCAATTTTCCTGCACTGGGCACCAACCCGATCGCGGATGCGATGCAGGAAATCGCGAAAATCATCTCCGTGCGCAGCGCGCTAGGCGCGAAGCGGCAGATCTTTTTTCTCAATTACGGAAGTTTCGATACCCACGACGGGCAACTCGACGTAAATAGCGGGCAACCGGCGTTGTTCTCAACCATCTCGCAGGCGCTCGGCAGTTTCTATAACGCGACCGTGCAGCTGGGGGTTCAGAACGCCGTCACCAGTTTCACGTTCTCGGAATTCGCGCGCACCCTCAATTCCAATGGCGACGGCACCGATCACGCCTGGGGCGGCATTCAGTTGGCGCTGGGTGGATCGGTCCTGGGCAAGAAGCTCTACAGTGCGCCCATGGCCAGCGGCAATCGCTACTTCCCCGATCAAACTCTCGACAGCAACGACTGCCTTGCACGCGGGCAGATGATTCCCAGCGTCTCCTGCGATCAGTACTCGGCGACCTTGGCACGTTGGCTGGGAGTCAACGACTGCGACATCGGCACGATTTTCCCTTACGTCGGTAACTTCCCGACGAACGATCTTGGCTTCCTCGCCTGACGGCTACTCCAGGCGCAGGGACGCGCCATTTTTCGAATGCCTGACATCACCATCGCTAAACCTTCGGCTACAATGCCGGCACTTCATGCGATCGTGAGTATTCCATGCAATTGGATCAGACCAAGGCCGTCATTACTGGCGGCGTTTCCGGGCTCGGTTTCGCCGTAGCCAAACACCTTGTGGCCAACGGCGGCAAGGTGGCGTTGCTCGATATCAACGACGACAAGGGCGCAGCTGCCGTCGCCGAACTTGGCTCTGCTGCGAGTTACTTGCGTACCGACGTAACTCACGAAGAAGGTGTGGCAACCGCGCTGAAACAAGCTGCGGAAAAAATGGGTGGCCTCAATGTCGCCATCAGCTGTGCCGGCATTCTTGGTGCCGGACGCGTGCTCGGTCGCGAAGGCCCGATGCCGCTGAAAACATTCCAGACCACGGTCATGGTCAATCTCATCGGCAGCTTCAACGTGGCCAAGGCCGCTGCCGACCTCATGCAGCACAATGCGGCCGGCGACGACGGCGAACGCGGCGTGATCGTCAATACCGCATCCATTGCCGCCTACGAAGGCCAGATCGGTCAGGCTGCCTATTCGGCATCCAAAGGCGGCGTGATCGGCATGACGCTGCCCATGGCGCGCGAATTCGCCCGCATCGGCGTACGCGTGATGACCGTCGCTCCCGGCGTATTCCACACGCCAATGGTCGACGGCATGCCGCCCGCAGTATACGAATCGCTTTGTGCACAAGTACCCTACCCGTCGCGCCTGGGCACGCCGGAAGAGTTTGCCGGCACCGTCGCGTTCATACTGCAAAACCGGTACATGAACGGCAGCGTGATTCGCGTTGACGGCGCGATCCGGTTGGCACCCAAGTGAGTTCAGGATGAACTCATCCCGGACAGCACAGGGACGCGCACCGATCCGGAATCCATTTTGACCAGAACAACTGGATTCCCGCCTGCGCGGGAATGACGAGCGAAAATCATGAAAGCTTCCGACATCAAGAAAGGCAACGTCGTCGAACACAATGGCCGGGTCTGGCAGATCCGCGACATCGAGCGCAGCTCGCCGACTGCGCGCGGCGGCAACGTCACGTTCCGATTCACTCTCTACAGTGTGCCCGGCGCCCAGAAACTTGATCTGTCGCTACGCGCCGACGACGAGTTGAAGGAAACCGAACTGGTTCGGCGTTCGGTCAATTATTCCTACATGGACGGCGATTTTTTCGTATTCATGGACGCCGAGGACTACACCCAATACACGCTTGGTCGCGACAGCATCGGCGATGCCGCCGGCTTCATCGCCGACGGTCTGGAAGGCTGCTACATGCAGTTGATCGATGACGAACCGGTAGCATTGCAGTTGCCAGCAACGGTGACCCTGGAAGTCGTCGACACCGCGCCCGAACTCAGGGGTGCCACCGCCACCAAACGCCCGAAACCGGCCAAGCTAAACACCGGCATCGAGATCCAGGTCCCCGAATACATCACCACCGGCGAGAAGATCCTCATCAGCACGCTGACCGGCGAATTCAGCGGCCGGGCGTAACCAGTTCGCCGCCTATCGATTCCCCTGAACAGTCCGGCAACCAGAACTCCCAATAAGCGCGCTGAAATTGCTTGTGTTGCTGTTCGGAGTTTGGCAAGGTACCGCGTCGCCCTTCGCACATGGTGTCGGCGACACGATTCCGGAACGCCTTGTGCGTTCCGCTCATAGCTTGAGAGGGGAGTCTCAATGGCGAAAAGTCTTTTCATCACCCAACCGGTGCACGCAACACCACACGTCGATGCGGGCGAGCCGGTTACTGGCAGTATCCACGGTGAAGTCACGCTAAAACGTGTGCTCACCGCCCAGCATCTGGTCATGCTCGGTATCGGCGCCATCATCGGCGCAGGCATCTTCGTATTGACCGGGCATGCGGCGGCGGAATATGCCGGGCCAGCCGTCGTACTGAGTTTCGTGTTTGCCGGTATTGCCTGCGCATTTGCCGGGCTTTGCTATGCAGAGTTTGCATCGATGCTCCCGGTCTCGGGCAGCGCCTACTCTTATTCGTACGCCACGCTCGGTGAAATCGTCGCCTGGTTCGTCGGCTGGATGCTGGTGCTCGAATATCTTTTTGCGGCATCGACCGTGGCCGTCGGCTGGTCTGGCTATCTCAACAGCCTGCTGCAATCGGTCGGCAGTTGGATGCATATTCAACTCGCGTTGCCGGCGGCATTGGCTTCTGCACCTTTGACGATCAAAGATGGTGCGGTCCACACGACCGGTGCCATCGTCAATCTGCCTGCGGTACTCATCATCGGTGCGATCAGCACGTTGTGCTATCGCGGCATCTCGCAATCGGCTACGGCCAATGCGGTCATCGTCGCAATCAAGCTCGTCGTCATCCTGTTGTTCGTCGGCTTCAGTCTGCAGTTTGTCGATACATCATTGTGGCATCCGTTCGTGCCGCCCATGGACAGCGCCGGCCATTTCGGCTGGAACGGCGTGTTCCGCGGCGCCTCGATCGTATTCTTCGCGTACATCGGTTTCGATGCGGTCTCCACCGCCGCACAGGAAGCAAAGAATCCGCAGCGCGACATGCCCATCGGTATCCTGGGTTCGCTGGTGATCTGCACCGTCTTGTATATCATTGTCTCGGCCATACTGACCGGCATGACGTCGTATTTGAATCTGAATACGGCGGAGCCGGTGGTTACCGCCCTGCTCGCCTACCCGAGTCTGGTTTGGCTACGCACCATCGTCGAATTGGGAGCGATTGCCGGCCTGTCCTCAGTCATTCTGGTGATGCTGATGGGCCAGCCGCGCATTTTCTACACGATGGCGCGCGACGGCATGTTGCCGCCCTTGTTTGGTCGCCTGCATCCAAAATTCCAGACACCGTACATAGGCACCGTCATCGTCGGTATCATTGCAGCGATCCTTGCGGGCTTGCTGCCGATTGGCGTGCTCGGCGATCTGGTATCGATGGGAACCTTGCTTGCGTTTACCACCGTTTGCATTGGCGTGCTGGTGTTGCGCCGCACGCGCCCGGATATTAAACGCTCGTTCCGCGTGCCATTTGCACCCGTAGTCTGCGTACTCGGTGCGCTGTGTTGTTTCGCCCTGTTCCTGTTGGCATTCATGGACAACTGGCACTGGATGATTGGCTGGATTGCAGTTGGATTCCTGGTCTACTTTGGCTACGGCTATCGCCATAGCAAGCTGCGTCAGTAATCAGTCCCCTTTGAAAGGCCGGCCCATGCCGGCCTTTCTCGCTTGAGCGGCCACCGCCACAAAACGGACAAATCGCATGCTGGATCGACTGCTCGCCAAAAAGACCGACTTCGCTACCGACCCGAACATCGGCGCGGACGGCATCGATCTGAAACGCACACTCGGCCCCTGGGGATTGACGGCGCTGGGCATTGGCGCGGTCATCGGCGGCGGTATTTTCGTGATTACCGGACAGGCCGCCGCGGAACATGCCGGGCCTGCGATCGTGCTGTGTTTCATCCTCGCGGCGATCTGTTGCAGTTTCTGTGCGCTGTGCTACGCCGAGTTCGCAACGCTGATCCCGATGTCGGGAAGTTCGTATTCCTACGCGTACGCCACTTTGGGCGAATTCGTGGCCTGGTTTATCGGCTGGAACATGGTGCTCGAATACGGCGTGTCGGCTTCGGCCGTGGCAGTGAGCTGGACCGGATACTTCACCAGTTTGCTCGATCACATGGGAATGCATTTGCCCACCGTATTGACCAATTCACCGCTCGCGTACACTGACCATCATCTGGTCGCGACCGGGGCGCTGTTCAATTTGCCCGCTGTCGCAATCGTGCTTGCGCTGACCTGGCTTTGTTATATCGGCATCCGCGAATCCAGCGGCGTGAACCTGGCAATGGTGATCCTCAAGGTGGCCTTGATCGTGATCGTGATCGTCGCTGGCTGGCAATACGTGAACCCGGATCTGTGGCACCCGTTCATTCCTGCGAACCAGGGGCCGGAGAAATACGGCTGGTCCGGCATCATCCGCGGCTCGGCATTGGTGTTCTTCGCCTATATCGGTTTCGAGGCAACCTCAACTGCCGCGCAGGAAGCAAAGAATCCGCAGCGCGACCTGCCGATTGGCACCCTCGTATCGCTGGCCATCTGTACCGTTTTGTACATAGGCATGGCCGCGGTTCTCACCGGTCTTTTACCGTTCGACCAGCTCGGCACGTCCGAGCCGGTTGTCACCGCCGTCAGGGCGCACCCGCAACTGAACTGGTTGCGCTGGCTGGTGGAAATCGGTGCGCTGATCGGCTTGTCGTCGGTTGTGTTGGTGATGATCATCGCGCAACCGCGCATCTTCATGATCATGGGCCGTGACGGCATGCTGCCGCCCGTATTCGCCAAGATTCATCCGAAATATCGCACCCCATACATCAATACCGTTATCACCGGCATTGGCATTGCCGTGCTGGCTGCGATCTTCCCGCTCGACATTCTCGGCGACCTGGTTTCGATGGGCACGCTAATCGCATTCTGTGCGGTTTGCATCGGGGTGCTGATCCTGCGCCGCACCCGCCCGGAATTGAAGCGCACGTTCCGTGTGCCATGGGCGCCGGTCACCTGCACGCTGGGCGTGTTGAGCTGCCTGTTCCTGCTGATTTTCGGCGAGAACTGGTACAACTGGACGCTGATGGGTCTGTGGACCGTCGTCGGCTTCGCCATCTACTTCGGCTACGGGTATCGGCACAGCAAGCTGCGCAAGGCTTGATCTCGCGGCCAAAAGTAAATCGAACTTGCTTCAGTTTTATATCTTAAGCAACTGAAATATAAAACTATCTTCTTCGCACGAACGAATGGTCCCAGCAATGGGATCAACTGCTCAGCCTGCCGGTGACCTCATCTTGATGCGCGTCTTCTGCGCTCACCTCGCAATCCAGATTTGTCGCGTTGTCGTCTGTCCTTTCTTCATTCGCCACCGCTGAATCGTCGAGCAAACCATCCGGCAGGGTCTTGCTCGACCGCGCACCCAGCACGCGCAACTTCTCGACCTGACCCACCAGATTGCCGCGCCCGCTGGCCAGTTTGCTCTTCGCTGCGCGAAGCGACCCGCGCGCGGCATCGAGTTTGGCCCCGACATCTTCGATGTCTTCGACGAATCCCACGAACTTGTCGTACAACTTGCCAGCACGATCGGCGATCTCGAAAGCATTGCGATTGCGGTCATCGAATCGCCACAGGCTCGAAACCGTGCGCAAGGTTGCCAGCAGCGTCGATGTCGTCACGATCACGACCTGGCGCTCGAGCGCAAACGCATGCAGATCCTCGTCACGGTGCACGGCCTCGATGTAGGCCGCCTCCACTGGCACGAACATCAGCACGAACTCGAGCGAATTCACGCCGGGCAGATCGCTGTAACGCTTGCTGGCCAATTCCTTGACGTGATTGCGCAGCGAGGCGAGATGCGCGCTCAGCTGATGGCCGCGTTCATGGTCGTCGGCGGCTGCGCAGTAGCGTTCGTACGCCGTGAGGGAAACCTTGGCGTCGATGATCAGATCGCGCGATTCAGGTAAATGCACGATGACATCCGGGCGCGGCCGCCCACCATCGTCTCCGTGCAAGGCGACCTGCATTTCGTATTCACGTCCGCGCTGCAACCCTGAGGCTTCGAGCAAGCGTTCCAGCACCAGTTCGCCCCACGCACCCTGCGATTTGCTGTCGCGAGTCAGCGCGCGGGTCAGATTGCGCGCGTCCTCGTCGATCTGCTTGTTCAAGGTTTTCAGCGTCTCGATTTCGGCCTTGAGCAATTCGCGCTCGCGACTTTCCTTATCGTAGACCTCGTCAACGCGCTTGCGAAAATCACCCAGTTGCTCGCGCAAAGGATTGAGCAAAGTGCCCAGGCTGGCCTGATTGTGCTCGGTGAATTTCTTGCTCTTTTCTTCAAGCAGGTCGCCCGCCAGCGCCTTGAACTTGTCCGAGAATTCTTCGCGCACACGTTCGAGCAGGCTGATCTTTTCGTGCGCCGCATGGGTTTGCTCGTGCAAACGCGTGCTCAATGCGGTGGCTTGTTGCTCGGCACGCTGGCGCGCCTCGCTCGCTTCCTGATTATCCGATCGAGCCCTGGCCAGTTCCTCCTCAACCTGGGTCAAGCGTTCCAGCCGACCGGACATCGTCGCCCGTTCAGCCGACACGTCGGAAAGTTGCGCGCGCGTCTCGGCAAGCTCGCGAGCGCGCGCGTCGCTTTCGCCTTGCAGCCGCCGCCGCGCTTCCAGCGCCGCGTCTCGTTCGCCGGCCAGTTGCGCAAATTCGACATCACGGCTTTCGCGACCTGCAGCCAACATGCGCGAACGCAATACCAGCCACGCCATCAGCAAGCCAAAAGCAAACGCACCCAGCGCAATCAGAACCCACATCAATGTGTTGTTTTGCAGCGTCGACACGAGCACTCCGCGTGAATGAGCAAGGCGTCATTGTGACAGCCCTACGTCTCAGTTGGCGAGATGCGCTTCGCACCCGCGGCAAACGCACCGCATCTCAAGTTGACTCACGCCCGCTGGATCGCTGCTTCCAACTGGCGATACAAATACAAGCGACGATAAATACCACTAACAACAAAGTAGCCTCCGGACGACTGATATCCAAGCCACCGTCGCTCACGGGCTTGTCCAGAAAATCGCCGACCGTCGCGCCAAGCGGGCGTGTAAGAATGAACGCGGCCCAGAAAAGCCCGACGCGCGAAATATCCGTGTAAAAGTACATCCCGACCACGATCAACAATGCAAGTCCGAACACCAGCGCGCCACCGATGTAGCCGACGTTGGGAGCCGAGGCCAACCAATCGCCCAGGGCAGTTCCGAGCGTTTGCGAAATCGTAATCGTTGCCCAGTAGAAGCATTCCACCGTAGGCGTCTTCACTGAATAGGCGGAAATCGTTCCTTGCGACCGATACCACGCCGCAAGCAGCGAAAACAGACACAAGGCAAGCAAGATCGAGCCTCCCGCATAGCCGATGCCGAGCGAGCGATCGGCAAAATCGGCCATCGTTGTCCCCGCCGTTGTCGACGCAATGATCGTGGCCCAGTACAGGAACGGATACAGTCGACGCGCGACGATCTGCACAGCCACAAGCACGACCAGGAGCGTGAGAAAGATGGCGCTGCTGGTCAGGTAACCGAGATTCAGCGTCATGCTTGCCATGTCGCCGCCGGTTTCTCCGAGCGTGGTCGCTGCAATCTTGATGATCCAGAAGCCCAGCGTCACCGCCGGAACCTTGCTTGCTGCCGCGCGCAAATCGTTCAATACGTTTCCTTGTTGCCGATGCATGAAGTGCCTCGATCATAGTCGCCGGCTGTTAGAATTCTCAACGCTGGATTTTGAAATCAAGCCAATCAACGCTTGCTATCGCCGCAGTGAAAGCACGACAACGCCGAGCGCGACCAACGCGATACCCAACCATTGCTGCGTGGTGGGCCGTTCGCCCAAAAACACAAACGCGAACACGGCAACGAGCACAAGACTCGACTTGTCGACTGGCGCGACCAGCGAGGCATCGCCAATCTGCAGCGCGCGGAAATAGCACACCCACGACGCACCCGTCGCCAATGCGGACAGCGCCAGGAAGATAAGCGATTTCGACGGAAGCTCGCGCGGATCCCGCCATTTTCCCGTCAACCAAACCCAAGCCGTCAGCACCACAATGATGACAACCGTACGGATGAGCGTCGCGTAATCCGAATCGATGTCGCGAATACCGATCTTGGCAAAGATCGCGGTCAGCGCGGCAAACCCTGCCGAGATGATCGCCCAGAAAAACCAGCCGTAATTCGTCGCCATGCTACCTATCCTCCAACCGCCAAGTGCCATACTACGCAATGATCGATAATCCTCCTACAACCGGTTTCCCGCCGGCGCCGTTGGCGTCCGCGCACATTGAGGCAGATCCATGAAAGCAGATTTCTGGCTGCAACGCTGGCGCGAAGGACGCACGGGATTCCATCACGACAAACCTTCCCCATTGTTGCAAGCGCATTGGCTAAGTCTTTCATTGCCAGCCGATAGCCGCGTACTCGTTCCACTGTCAGGAAAATCCAGGGACATGGTGTGGCTGGCAAGCCAGGGACACCGCGTACTCGGTGTGGAATTGTCGCCACTGGCGGTCGAACAATTCTTCAAGGAAAACGAATTGCATCCCAGCGTACGCGAAACCCGCGTCGGCACACACTTCTGTGCAGGTTCAATCGAGGTAATTTGCGGCGACTTTTTTGGCATCGACAGCGATGTTGTCTCCGATTGCACCGGAGTCTACGATCGCGCCGCGCTGATTGCGCTTCCCGCCGACATGCGCCAGCGCTACGCCGCGCACCTTTCTTCCATGCTTGCGGCACACTGCCAGATGTTGCTGGTCACTTTGGATTACGCGCAAGCCGAAATGGACGGGCCGCCGTTTGCGGTCGGGGCCGCTGAGGTCGACTCACTGTATGGGCGCTACTGGAAAGTCGCGAAACTCGAGCAGCAAGAGATCCTGTCGGAACAACCGAACCTCGCCGCACAGGGCCTGACCGCACTACAAACAGCGGCCTACCGTCTGCAACGAAACGATCACGCCGTACGATAGTGTTCCTTGAGGGGGTAGCGTCGCGCGTACAGCCCAAACGCCAGCGCTGCCAGCATGGCAAAGCCCGCAAAGAAGAACATCAGGAACGCATTCTCACTCAGGCCGGTAGCCGCGATTTGCGTCGTGACCACTTTATTGCGCACGGCGGCGTTGGTCATCAGCACCCAGAGGTTTCCGTACGATACGGAAAGCATCCAGAAACTCATGATTACGCCCTTCATGCGTTGCGGTGCCTGACTGTAGGCAAACTCCAGACCGGTCGCCGATACCAGCACTTCACCAAGCGTCAGTAAAACGTAGGGCGCAACCTGCCACGCAATCGACACGCCAGCACCGGCGTCGATGAACAACTGGATGCCGCCCGCGAAAACCCAGGCAAGCGCCGCAAAAAACAACCCCGTACCCATGCGACGCAAGGATGTCACGGTGACGCCCATGCGCCGCAACAGCGGATACACGACGATGTTGTTGAACGGAATCAGCAGCATCACCAATATCGGATTCAACGCCTGCATCTGTGCCGGTTCGCGCACCAGCCAGCTCGGCCACCACCAGTGATCGTGCGGCATGGTCATGGCGTTTCCCTGGATGATCCATGTCGATGCCTTTTGGTCGAACAATGACCAGAACGGCGTGACCAGCGCGAACACGATCAGGATTCGCAGCACTGTTCGCACCCCTTCAATGGCCTCATCCGGATGTATCCCGCGTACACGATCAAGCTGTAAGGCCGTGCCCATGCCACCGAAAGCCAGCACCAACCCAAGCGCGATCAACACCGCGATAACGAAATCCGCCCAAACCCAGAACCCCAGAACCAGCACGGCCAGGATCAGCCCCGTCGCGGCGAGCAACAGGCCGGGGCGGCCGCGGTCCGGCGCTCGTGCAACCAGGGCGCTGCGCACCACGCGCAAAAAGGAATGCGCATCCCCGGAGGTCGGTTCCACCATCACGTATTTCTTGCGTCCCGCCCAGAAAATGACGGTCGCGATCAACATCAGAACGCCTGGTATGCCGAACGCCCAGGTCGGCCCGTATTCGCGCAGGATGATCGGCATCAGCAGTGATGCGAAAAAAGAACCGACATTGATGATCCAGTAAAACGCGTCGTAAACCATCTTGGCCAGATGCTTGTTGCTCTGGTCAAACTGGTCGCCGACGAAGGCTGAAACCAGTGGCTTGATACCACCGGAACCTAGTGCGATCAGGAACAGGCCAGTGTAAAAACCGGTGCGGTTGGCCTCGAAAATCGCAAGGCAGGCGTGACCGGCTACGTAGATCAGCGACATCCACAACACGGTGTTGTATTTGCCAAAAAAGCGGTCGGAAATCCAGCCGCCCAGTAGCGGAAAGAAGTACACGCCAATCACAAAGGTGTGGAACACATCCTTGGCGATACCGATGCGCTCGGCTTCCGGCGCGAACAACAACAGGCTGCTGATGAGGAACGGCGTGAGAATGTTGCGCATGCCATAGAAGCTGAAGCGCTCGCAACCTTCATTGCCGATGATGTAGGGAATCTGCCGCGGCAAACGGCCAGGATGATCGAGGGTCGCCGTGCTCGAACTCATGCAATCATCCCCAGAAGCGAACAACGCATAGCCTAACCCAATGTCGCGCAATTACACACCATCCGGGCGACGCCACGGAAATGCGCAATTCGCTCAGACGTACCCAACCCAGCTGCCCTACAATCGCTACTGATCGCACGCCAGGAACTCGCCATGAAAGTTCACGAAATGTTTCCGTACTTGTGCGTCAACGACGCCAATGCAGCCATTGATTTCTATTGCGCCGTTTTTGGCGCACGGGAGAAATTCCGACTGACCGAACCGGATGGTCGCATCGGCCATGTCGAGCTTGAACTCGCCGAGGGTATCGTGTTGATGGTCTCGGATGAATTTCTGCAATACGGCATCAAGTCGGCGAGGACCATTGGAGCGACGCCGGTATCGATCCACCTGCACGTCGACAACGCCGACTCAGTTATCGAGCGCGCACTAACCTGCGGAGCAACCATCGAACGCGAACCAGCCGATCAATTCTACGGTGAACGCGGCGGCACGTTCATCGATCCGTTTGGGCATCGCTGGAATGTCGGGCACACCCTCGAAACCCTGAGCCCGGAAGAAATGCAACGGCGCTACACCGAAATGCTCGAGAAACGATGATAATGCGACGCTCGCCGATGCATCGGCAGCCAACCGAGAGAAACCCGACGTGAGCTTTGATCGTGAGCGCCTGACATCCTGTGCCAATGAAATCGCCGCCGCCGGACGCACGCTCGGCGCCCAGGGTTTGACGCCTGCTACCAGCAGCAATTTCTCGATGCGGCTGGATGCCGGGCATGTCGCCATCACGATTTCCGGTCGCGACAAGGGCGCGCTGACCGCAGCCGACATCATGGTGATCGATTTGCACGGCAACGCGGTCGATACCAGCGCTCAACCGTCGGCAGAAACCGCGCTGCACACGCAAATTTATCGACAGTTTTCCGACGCTCAAGCCGTGCTGCACACCCATTCGCGCACGCAAACGGTCGCCTCGCGCCTGTTTGCGCGGGAAGGTGTCGTACGTATTACGGGTTATGAACTGATCAAGGCCATCGCCGGCCAAACCACACATGCCACGCAACTCGACGTGCCGGTATTTCCGAACACCCAGCACATGCCGGAGCTGGAACAGCATGTCGAGGCTTGGATTCACGCCGGCAAGCCGCTATATGGATATTTAATAGAAGGCCACGGTATCTACACCTGGGGCCGTGACATGAACGAAGCCCAGCGCCATATCGAAGCGTTCGAGTTTCTGCTGGCTTGCGAACTGGATTTGAGGAGACTGCAATGAGCCGCCTGCGCATTTTTTCCGAGGTCGACACAACACCGCTGAATACTTTGTCTGCGCATGCCGAAATCGCGCGCGAACTTGGCGCGGCCGGTGTACGTTTTGAGCGATGGGAAGCAACCAAGCCACTTGCCCCGGGTGCCAGCCAGGATGAAGTGATTGCCGCGTATCGTGGCGACATCGAGCGCTTGCAGCACAAACACGGGTATCAGGCTGTGGATGTGATCAGCCTGAATCCGGACCATCCGGATCGCATTGCTCTACGCGAGAAATTCTTGAGGGAACACACACATTCGGAAGACGAAGTACGTTTCTTCGTCGCCGGTCGCGGCCTGTTCACGCTGCATATCGGCGAAAAGGTATACGAAGTCCTGTGCGAACAAGGCGACCTGATTGGCGTGCCGGATGGCACACCGCACTGGTTCGACATGAGCGAGTCGCCATATTTCATCGCCATCCGCCTGTTCACCAACAAGCAAGGCTGGGTGGCGAATTTCACTGGTAGCGACATTGCCGGCCGATTCCCGCGACTGCCGGCAGATACGACGTCGGCATGATCTACAGCCACGCAACCCGATTGGAGAGGCAGCAATGATTCGCGCCATTTTGACTGACATCGAAGGCACGACCAGCTCGATCAGCTTCGTCAAGGAGGTGTTGTTTGCCTACGCGCGCAAGCTGCTGCCGGCGTTCATCGTCACCCACGCCGACAAACCCGAAGTGCAGCACTGGCTGCATGAAGCCGCACGCGAGGCCGGCCTGGTTTCTGCAGGCCAGGACGAAATCATCGCGTTGCTGCAACGCTGGATCGACGAGGATCGGAAATCCACGTCACTGAAGGAACTGCAAGGCATGATCTGGAAACAAGGTTACGAAAACGGCGACTACCGTGCCCACATCTATCCGGAAGTTCCGGCGAAACTGCGCGCGTGGCATGCACAGGGTTTGCGCATCTACGTCTATTCGTCCGGTTCGATCGAGGCGCAAAAACTGTTCTTCGGATTTAGTGACGCCGGCGACTTGCGCGGATTGTTCGATGGCTATTTCGATACGCAAACCGGAGCCAAGCGCGACGCCGAATCGTATCGGCACATCGCCAAGTCGATCGATCTTCCCGCCGCGGATATCGTGTTCCTTTCCGATATCGAGGAAGAACTCGATGCCGCGCGTACTGCGGGCATGCAAACCGTGCTGCTGGCGCGAGCGCCGGCCACGTGCCCGGCGCAAGGCAATCACGCGTGCGTCGACAGTTTCGAAGCGTTGGATTTTGCAAGCTTGTGAATCGAACTCCTGTGCAAACGAATCCATAACGAGCGACCTGCGTGCTGCGCCGACTCTTTCTGCTTTGCGTTGTGTTCTGCGCAAGCGCCGTGCTCGTCTACACGGTGTTGGTGCCTGCGCGAACCGGCGCGTCACCAAAAGCGCCGCCGTCCAGCCTCGCGCCAGCCCAGAACCTGGATGCAGCCAAGGCTTACTTGCGCGCCATTTTTGATGGCGACAGCGACGACGCCAACAACGCCGATGAGGAAGTCGGCGACAGCTGGCCAGCAGACGCCAAAACGCCCGAACAAGTCATCTACGCGCAGCAGGCGATGGTTGCAGACGCGGTCGCGAAACTGGCGCCACCCACGCCCGGGAAAGTCAATTTGTACCTGCTCGGATTCGCCGGCGACGGCGAAGAAAACGTCTTCCGCAACGAGGTCGAATACGTTGCCAAACTCTTTGACCAACGATTCGACGGAAGCGGGCACAGTCTCATCCTGGCGAACAATCCGGATACGCTCGCGCGTTATCCGCTGGCCTCGCTCAGCAATCTCGAACTGGCGGCCGATGCGATTGCGGCCAAGATCGATCGTGATCGCGACATATTGCTGCTGTTTCTGACCACCCACGGCTCGCCAGATCATCTGCTTTACGTGAGCATGGATCCATTGCCGCTGGATCAAATCGCACCGGAAGACCTGGCCGAAGTGCTTGCCAAAACCCGCGTGCGCTACAAGGTTGTCGTCATCTCTGCCTGCTATTCCGGCGGCTTCGTCGCCGCACTGAAAAGCCCGACGACACTGGTGATTACTGCTGCGCGCAAAGACCGATCCTCGTTCGGCTGCGGCACCGACTCACCGATCACGGATTTCGGGCGTGCATTTTTCGTCGATGGGTTGAACCAGACCGGTTCATTGACATCGGCATTTGCTGCCGCCAGCAAGCTCATTGATCAGTGGGAAACCCGCGACGACGAGAAGCATTCTTACCCACAAATGGCCAGCGCAACGCCGATCGAAGCACAACTGGACAGGTGGCGCCGCGCTATTCGACTCGGCCCACCTGTCCCGTTCAAGCCACCGTCAAAAGCGCTGACGCCAACGGATGAAACTCCGCGCGAGCAGTAGCTTTGCGTTGCGATACGCTATTCGCCAATTCGATCGCCGGCCACAAAATCCGAACCCGCGTCGACATCACGCAGTGCTCCGGCAAGCACCACGCGGTTTCTTCCCTCCGCCTTCGCTGTGTACAAAGCGCGATCGGCACGGCGCACAAAATCGGATGGCAACATGCGCATATCCAGCGTCAATACTGCTATGCCAACGCTCACGGTGACATGCTGTTCGGCGCGTGCGAATCGGTGCGGAATATCCAGCGCAGACACCGCTGCATGCAGTTGTCCGGCCAGGCGCCGCGCATTGGTTGCACCGGTTCGCGGCAACAGCACGGAAAATTCTTCGCCCCCATAACGGGCCAGTACCCCACCGGACGCTGACATCGCTGCGCTCAGCGCAGCGGCAATGCGCTGTAGGCAATCGTCGCCAGCGACGTGCCCGTAGCCATCGTTGAAGCTCTTGAAATCGTCGATGTCCAGCAGCAGCAGGGATAGTTCCGACCGCTCGCGACGGGCACGGCGCCATTCACTGCGCAAGGCTTGATCAAAACGCCTTCGATTCGCGACGCCCGTCAAACCATCCATGAACGACAAGCGACGCAGGCTTTCGTTGGCCTCGCGCAATTGCACGTTCGCCCGCTCCAGCGCCACGGATTTCTCGGCGACCTCGTCGTTGATTTCCGATAGCCGCTGGTTCGTCACCGTCAGGTGGATCGCTCCGGCCACTTGCGCAGCCAGCGCGTCGAGCATGCTGCGGTTTTCTTCACTGAACGATTCCAGGCTGGCGCTTTCCATGTCGATGAGCCCCAGCAGCCTGCGACGAAATCGGATGGGGACGACGTATTCGCAACGCACCGCCGGATTGCCCATGACGTAATCCGGATCGATACCCACATTGGGTACGAACTGTGCGAGCCCGGTGCGAAACGCGCGCCCGTTCACGCCCATGCGCGATGGCCATTCCGGCAGCGAATCCTCAATCAATATCGAGGTGCCGGTTTCCGCCTTGAGTATCAATCGATCGCCGCTTTGATCGACCAGCATCAGCGCGCACAACTCAAGGTTAAATCGCTTGTGCACATAGGCGGTAATTCGTTCCAGCGCTGCGTCCAGCGAACCCGCATCGACCGCTGCGCGCAGCAGTTCGCTCATCATCTGCAGCAGATCGATGCGTTGGCGCAATTCCAGGGTCATCTTTGCCGCAACAATCGCGCCGGCAACCTGGTTGGCCACGGTTTCAAGCAGTAGCTGCCGGCCTTCGAATGCCCCGATTTGCGTGCTCTGCGCATCGATGAAGGCGATGACGTCACCGCCATGCATCACCGGCACACACAACTGCGATCGAGCGCCACTGACGAGTTCGATGTAGTTGGCACGCTTGCTGGTATCGGCGACCGTCACGCTGTGTCCGGCAGCGACAACTTCACCGATCACGCCACCCACCAACTCGCGGCTCTCATCGATATGCATGAGCCCTGGCAGTTCCGATTCGAGCGCCTCGCAGAAACAGGTGTGCCCGCGAAGATCGACGATGGCGCAAGCAACAAACTCGCATTTCAGATGCCGCTTGATCGACTGCACGATTGCTTGAAGGGTCGGGCGCAAACTTGCGTGACGCAATGCGATGCGCGCCACTTCATGAACCAGAACAAGATCATTGGCCTCCGCCAGATCCAGCTTGTCGTCCCCATCACTCTTCATTGCATTCTCAATCCGGCAAGCGCTTCCAGATTGATCGGTTGCCTACCTTGCGTCAAGCCACAAGCCGACGACGCCAACCCTTCAACCGATGGACGATGCAACTAGCGTGCGAACCTGCGCACCAACCACAGCAGCACCAAATAGGCCAAGGCCAGTGGACTGATGAAAACGATCCATATCGGCCACAAGTTGGATCCTCGGCTTAGCGCATAGAACGAAAATAGCCAGACCGGGATCATCACAAACAGCGGCAGCATCGCGCTGATGCGCCAGCGCCCGCGCCAGTGGATTGCAAGCCAAAGTTGCAGCAGCAAGTAAGCTGGTATGGCAAAAGAAATCAGTCCGCCAACAACAAAGCCCCCAACGCCGGACTGCTTTGACTCGGCCACCTTGTTCTGTGTGTCGATCAATTGCTGCTGCTGTTTTCTCAGGGACGGAACCCATTGCGCCACTACCGGTGCAGGGGCGTCATTGCTCCAGGCAGCTTGAATCGGCAGGTCTCTGGAAGCAACCGGCAACCATTGTGAATCGAACAAGGTGACGCGCAGCGTATCGATTTCAGCGACACCGTTGAAGGCGACCCATGTCAGTACGTCGCCCTCGCCTTCGCGATAGGCCGGCGAGGCGTTCATCAGTCCGGGGACGATCGCTCCGTTGCGCATGCCGACGGTTTGGATTCGCACGGGTTTGTCGCTGATGTATCGCGCCTTGATATACAACGACGCGCCAACACGCAGGGTTCCGCCGTTGGGATCGATATCGACGATCTCAAGCGTTGCCGCGCGCACGAGCACCCAAGGCGTACACAAGCCAAAAGCCAGCACGTATCGCAGCAACGTCCTGCGTTTGTCCATCGCAGTCCCCAGAAGACCGCTGCAATTCTACGCGATTCTGGAGAGAGCCAGTGTGAAGAAATGCTATCGGGCAGGGGTCAAGTCTTTCGCTACGCCGCAACGCAAAGAGCCTTCAACGCGTGAACGCCTACACCTGAGGCTTCTGGCCGTGCCGTTGCGCCAACATCGCAGCGACCTGTGTCAGCGACAATCCGCGTGCGCGCAACAGCACTTGCAGGTGATACATCAAATCCGCAGCCTCACCGAGCAATGCAGCGTCGTCCTGCACCACCCCGGCCAATGCGGTTTCCACGCCCTCTTCGCCAACTTTCTGCGAAATCCGGCGGACGCCTCCTTCGAACAACTTCGTTGTGTAGCTGCCCGGTGGCCGTTCGCGTTCGCGTTGCTCGATCAGCGCGTCGAGCTGACCCAGGAAGGCCAAGGCAGGCACCGCCGCATCATCGAAACAGGTCGGCGTACCGCGATGGCAGGCCGGCCCGACCGGATCGGCCAGCACCAGCAGGGTATCGGCATCGCAATCGACATGAATCGATTTCAACAGGAAGTGATTTCCCGACGTTTCACCCTTGGTCCACAAGCGTTGCTTGCTGCGGCTGAAGAATGTGACTTTTCCACTTTGTTGCGTGTGCGCCAGCGCGTCCTGGTTCATGTAGCCCAGCATCAACACCCGCCCGTCGCGCGCGTGTTGCACCACTGCGGGAATCAGACCTTCGCTTTTCGCCCAATCCAGTGTGTCCAGGTCAAGATTCATATTCTCACCTCGATGCCGGCTGCATGCAGGCCACGCTTCAAATCGGGAATGGCAATCGCGCCGGAGTGAAATACGCTGGCTGCCAGCGCCGCGTCAACATCGGCGCGTTCGAATACGTCGATGAAATGCGCCAGTGAACCGGCACCACCGGATGCAACCAGCGGCACGTTGCAGCGTACCCGCGCAGCTTGCAATTGCTCGATATCGTAGCCGCTGCGCACGCCATCGCTGCCCATGCAATTGAGCACGATCTCGCCTGCCCCGCGCTGCTGCACTTCGTCGATCCAGTCAATCGTACGTCGCGCCAACGCCTGCGTCCTGTCCGGATCGCCCGTGTATTGGCGTACGCGCCACTGACCATCCGCATCGCGCAAACTGTCGATGCCTACGACCACGCATTGCACGCCAAAAGCAGCGGCCAGCTCATCGATCAATTGCGGGCGTTCCAGTGCCGGCGAGTTCACCGATATCTTGTCTGCCCCGGCATGCAGCACGATACGCGCGTCATCGGCGCTGCAAATGCCGCCAGCAACACAAAACGGAATATCGATTTCGCGCGCAATGCGTTCCACCCAATTCGCATCCACGCGACGTTGTTCGGGGCTGGCCGCGATATCGTAGAACACCAGTTCATCCGCACCGGCATCGCGATAGCGCAGCGCCAGCTCGACGATGCCGCCCATGACCACGTGGTCGCGAAACCGCACACCTTTCACGACCTGTCCATCGCGAACGTCCAGACACGGGATAATGCGCCGACTCAACATGCCAGCGCCTCGTCGAGGCTGAAGCGCCGCTCCAGCAGCGCGCGTCCGAGAATGATCGCCGCGGCGCCTGAATCGCGCGCTGCACGGATATCGGACAGGTCGCGTACACCCCCGGACGCTTGAATAGAGAGTGCTGGAGCTATTTCTTGCAAATGTCTGTAAAGGCCAATATTCGGTCCGGACAGCATGCCGTCGCGATCGATGTCCGTACACAGAAAATGCACCGCACCGGCGGCGGCGAAGCGAGGCGCAAGCGTATCCAGCAGCATGTCGGAGCCTTCGGTCCAGCCAGCGCTGGCCAGTCGCCAGGCACCGTCGCGAAGTCGCGTATCCAACGCAATCGTCAGGCGCTGCGCGCCGAAGCGCTGCAACCAGTCAATCACGCAATCGGGATCGCGCACGGCGATACTGCCGACTACAACCCGTTCGACGCCGGCATCAAACAGACGTTGCATATCGGTCTCGCTGCGCACGCCGCCACCGGCCTGAATCCGCAGCCCGCATTGCGTCAACGCACGGATGGTTTCCAGATTATCCAGTGCGCCGCTGCGTGCACCGTCCAGATCCACAACGTGCAGCCACTGTGTACCCGCAGCAGCGTACGTGCAGGCGAGTGCCGATGGCTCATATTCGTATGCCGTTTCCTGAGCATAGTCGCCCTGACGCAAGCGCACGACGCGGCCGCCGCGCAGATCGATCGCGGGAATGATTGAAAAACTCATCCAGATTAACCTCGCGTCCCAGCAAGTGATAAACGATGCAGCCACTCACTCTCGCCATTGCCGCATGCTTTTGGCGAAAATCCGGCGACCTGGCCTTTTCCATCGATGCGGAATGCGAAGCAAAAGCACTGGATTCCCGCCTGCGCGGCAATGACAAGTTTGGAAACCGTGGTAATCAGCACACTCATTGGCGCAGGAACTCCTGCAAGAGACGAGCACCGCAAGCGGACGAGCGTTCGGGGTGAAATTGCATGCCGCAAAAATTGTCCTTGCGCACCATGGCAGAAAATCGTTCACCGTGTTCAACGCTGGCGATGCTGTGTTCGGAAACTGGAGCGGCATAGCTGTGAACGAAGTACGCCCGCGAATTCGCGTCCAGCGGTGAAATCAAAGCATCATCGCGTTCAACGCACAAACGATTCCAGCCCATATGCGGCACGCGCAATCCCGGCCGTAGCGAAAGCTTCGTGACCAGTCCGGGAATAATGCCAAGGCAATCCGTGTCATCTTCCTCGGAATGCTCGAACAGCAATTGCATGCCCAGGCAAACGCCGAGCACCGGCTGCTTCAATACACGAATCACATCGACCAGACCGCGTTCGCGCAGACGTTGCATACCCGGTTTGGCGGCGCCAACACCCGGCAGGATGACATGGCTGGCAGCACGGATTTGGTCAACATCGTTGGTCATCACTGCATCAACGCCGAGACGTTGAAAGGCGTAGCGGACGGAACCGATATTGGTGCCGCCGGCATCGACCAACACGACGTCGAGTCGCGCAAACAACGTGCGCTCAAAGCCCTCTCTCCCACGCACGCTTGGGGGAGAGGGAGTGGAAGCCACTTCGGCACCAAGCTCGGCGTTCACAGCGTGCCCTTGGTGCTGGGCAATGCGTCGCCACTGCGCGCTAGTGCCTGGCGCAGGCAACGCGCGACAACTTTGAAGCAAGCCTCGACCATGTGATGCGCATTCTCGCCACGCACACTCAGGTGCAGGTTGGCACCAAGCGCTTCACACAGCGAGCGGAAGAAATGCGCAACCATTTCCGTCGACAGTTCGCCCACGCTTTCGCGCGGAAACGTACCATCAAGTACAAAGTAAGGACGGCCACTCAAATCAAGCGTCGCCGATGCCAGCGATTCGTCCATCGGCAAGGTGAAGCCGTAGCGCCCGATACCGCGCTTGTCGCCCAGCGCCTGACGCAGTGCCTGCCCCAACGCCAGCGCACAATCCTCGACCGTGTGGTGTTCGTCGATATGCAGATCGCCTTCGCATTTGAGCTTTAGGCCGAAGCCACCGTGCTTGCCGAGCTGTTCGAGCATGTGATCGAAATAGCCGATACCAGTGGCGATTTGCGGATCGCTCGCAACATCCAGATCGACGCTTACGCGAATCTGCGTTTCCTTCGTATCGCGACGCACTTCGGCAACTCGCGGCGCATCGCACATGACATGCGCGACTTCGTTCCAGTTCATGCCGCCATCGCCAACACGCAGACCGCGTACGCCGAGGTTGGCGGCGAATTGCATGTCGGTTTCTCGATCGCCGACCATCGCCGATTGGCTACGACTCCAACCATCGTCGCCAAGATAATGGCGAACCATCCCGGTTCCCGGCTTGCGCGTGTCGAGACCTTCGCGGGCGAAGCTGCGATCGACCAGCACCTCGGAAAAACGAATGTTCTGCGAGGAGAAAAGGCGCAACAGGAATTCATGCGGCCCATCGAAATCGGCCTGCGGAAAGCTGGGCGTGCCGAGTCCGTCCTGATTCGTCACCATGACCAACGCGTAACCCGCCGCGATGCAGCGGCGCAATGCGGGAATCACGTCGGGCATCAAGCAAATCTTTTCGAGGCTATCGACCTGTTCGTCGCCCGGTTCCTCGATCAAACAACCGTCGCGGTCGACGAAGAGAATTTTTCGCGTCATGTTGCCTCCGCACGCGCGCCGAGAACATCCAGCAGCTGCGAGTTTTCCTGCGGCGTACCGATGCTAATGCGCAGGAATCCGTCGAGACCTGGATACGCCGACAAATTACGTACCACCATTCCAGCGACAAGCAATTGACGATACACGCGGGCTGAATCGTCGAACTGCACGGCGAGGAAATTGGCCTGTGAGCGTAGTACGCGACGCACGCCGGTAACTTGCGACAACGCCTCACTCACTCGCGCACGCTCACTGCGCGTAATCACGACGCGGCGACGCATCTGCTCCTGTCCCTCGTCGTCCAATGCGGCCAACGCGGCTACAATGCACGGTGTCGGCAGCGGATATGGCGGCATGATGCGTCGCAGGAACTGCACAATATCTGGATGCGCCAGCAGCACACCAATTCGCGCTCCGGCTAGCGCCCACGCTTTGGACAACGTACGCAGTACGCCGAGGTTTTCATACGCAGCCAGCACAGTGGATGCGCTGACCACATCGGAAAATTCGATGTAGGCTTCGTCAACGATGACAAGACAACGCCCCGCCAACATCGATGCCAGGCGCTCGATATCCGCCAACCGCAGCACATCGCCCGTTGGATTGTTCGGCGAACACAGGAACAGCAATTTTGTTGTTGCCGTGACGGTGTTCAGTACCGCGTCGACATCGACTACGAAGTCCGAAGTCAACGCGATCGACAACACCTGCGCGTCCTGGATTCCAGCGCATGCCGCGTACATGCCGAATGTGGGCGGGCACATCGCAACCGCATCGCGACCTGACCGGCAAAAACCGCGCACCAGCAAATCGATGGCCTCGTCGCTGCCGCGACCGACCAGAACCTGCTTCGAACTGACCCCGTAAATTTTAGCCAGACGCTCAATCAATTGCTGCGGCTGTGGATCAGGATAACGATTGAGTGCACGGCCGTCATCACCTGGCGGCGGCCATGGCGATTCATTCGCATTGAGCATGACCGCTGCTGCACCGGCTTCCATGCGCGCCGACGAATACGGCGTCAGCGAAAGCAACTCCGGGCGGGCCAGATCGAGGATGCTCATGCGGCGGACTCCTGCGCAGCAAGCCGCAACGTGACCGCACGCGCGTGCGCATGCAGGCCTTCAGCTTCGGCCAAGGTCACGGCACATGGGCCGATGCTACGCAGTCCGGCGGCGGACAATTCCTGCACCGTGATCTGCTTCTGGAAACTGGCGACGGACAAACCGCTCAGCGCGCGCGCATGGCCATAGGTCGGCAATACGTGGTTGGTGCCGCTACAGTAATCGCCGACTGATTCCGGCGACCACGCGCCGAGGAAAACCGAACCGGCATTGTCGATCGATGGTAGCAACCCGCGCGGATCGCACACATTGATGATCAAGTGTTCGGGAGCATAATCGTTGCTGATTTCCACCGCCTGCGCCAGCGACGCCACGCGAATCAGTCTACTGTTTGCCAACGCCTGACGCGCTATTGAAGCACGCGGCAAATCGCGCAACTGGCGTTCGATCTGATCGACCACCGCTACGATCAAGGCACCATCGTCACTGATCAGAAGCACTTGTGAATCTGGGCCGTGCTCGGCTTGCCCGAGCAAATCGGCCGCGACGAATGCCGGATTGGCCGACGCATCGGCAATCACCAGTACTTCGGAGGGTCCTGCCGGCATGTCGATTGCCGGCCCACCGGATTGCGCCGACACCTGACGTTTGGCTTCGGTAACCCAGGCATTGCCCGGTCCGAACAACTTGTCGCAAACCGGCACGCATTGCGTTCCACCCGCCATCGCCGCAATCGCCTGCGCACCGCCGAGTTTGAAAACGCGCGTCACACCGCACAAACGCGCGGCATACAACACTGCCGCGTCGACGCTGCCGTCCTTGCGCGGTGGCGTACACAGAATCGATTCGCGGCATCCGGCCAGACGTGTGGGAATGCCCAACATCAGTGCGGTGGACGGCAGCGGCGCACTGCCCGCGGGCACATACAATCCAACCCGAGCGATCGCGCGCAGCACGCGTTCACAGATAACGCCGGGTGCGGTCTCCACGCGCACGGCTTGCGTCATGCCGGCACGATGAAACATCTCGATACGCGCTGCGGCTTCGGCAATCGCCACCTTCAACGGCGCGGGCAACCCAGCTTCGGCGGCGATGAATTCCGCTTCCGAAACTTCGAAAGCATCCAGCGCAACGCCATCCAGGCGCTGCGTGATTTCGCGCAAAGCGACATCGCCACGCGCGCGCACGTCGGCGACAATTTCGGTAACCGTCGCTGCGCATTTCGCTCCGGACTGCAGATTCGGGCGCAGCAAACTCTCCGCGCGTTGTGCGGGCGTCAAGGCGTTCCAGTCGAGCACTTCGGCAATGGAATTGTCGCTGCAAGGCGCGTTTTCGACTACCGCACTAATACCTGAAGGACTCGTAATCGTGGACTTCCTCACAGCGGGCTTCATGACAGCATTTTCTCAACTGGCAACACCAGCATCGCGTGTGCACCGACACGGCGCATCGCTTCCAGATCCGCCCAGCCTATCTGCCCGCTGCATACCGCTTGCAGGGAAATCTGGTCGGGACTGCCCTCGATCGAGGTCACCAGCGGTCGCGGTTTGCCCGGCAACAAATCGGAAATGTCCGCCAGCGCCGCGCGCGGCGCCTGCAGCAAGATCAGCCGCGACTCACGCACATTCAGCACGCCATCGAGCCTTCGCAGCAACAGTTCAAGCAAATCGCCACGCTCATCAATGGGTGTCGTCGCAGCACCCGCAAGCACCGCTTCGCTGTTCATCACCGTGGCAACTTCGGCGAGCTGGTTTGCGACCAAGGTCGCACCACTGGAAACCAGATCGCAGATCAGATCCGCTGTTCCCAATCGCGGTGCTATTTCCACTGAGCCCGATAACTCCACGATCCGCGCCTCGACCTGACTGCGCCGTAGCCAGTCGCCAAGCAGATTTGGATAGCTGGTGGCGATGCGCTGACCAGCCAATTGCCTTGCATCGCACCACGCAATCTCCTGCGGCAGCGCGATCGACAAACGACATCCGCCGAAGCCAAGCGCACGCAGTTCGCTGAACGGCGAATCGCCTGCGTGGCCAAGCGCATATTCCTGCAACACGTTGCGCCCGACGATGGCCAGATCGCAGACGCCACCGGCGATCAATCCCGGCATGTCGTCATCGCGCACCAGCAACAGGTCGATCGGCATGCTTTCACCGAAGCAGAACAGCTTGTCGCGGCTCTGACGGAAATTGAGTCCGCAACGCGTGAGCAAATCACGCGCCGGATCGCCCAGCCGCCCGGATTTCTGCACGGCGATGCGCAGTCGTTCACGCGATGCGAGTTCGCTCATGGCTGGGGCCGTAGCGTGGTCGCTACCCGCGTTGTCGATTTCGAATTGCGCCGCCCCGATGCCGCTAGCGCGTGATGGGCAACCGCAGCCTGATAGCCGCCATTACCTTGACTCAGAAACCGCGCAACCCGGCCGATGGTCGTAACGCTCACCGACGTTCGATCGTGGATTTCACGATAAGCCATGCCCTGCAGCAGGTACGGCACCACCCGCCAGCGATCGGACAAGGCTTCAAGTTCCGCTGGTGTGCACAGGTCGCGCATGAACGCGCGCATCTGGTCGATACGATCCAGCGAAAGCAAGGCGCGGCACAAACCATCTACCGGTTCTTGCGTCGAACTTTCTGGTTCCAGCGAGCG
>JBDTLA010000026.1:0-13041 GCA_039935035.1 Rudaea sp.
TCACCACGATCGGTGGACAGACGCGCAATCACATCGCGCGGCTGAATGCCGATGGCAGCGTGGACATGGCGTTCGATCCGAATGCGGGCGCCGGCGTCTCCGCACTGGCGGTGCAGCCCGATGGAACGCTGGTGGTGGGCGGTGGGTTCGCCACGATTGGTGGACAGACGCGCAATCACATCGCGCGACTGAATGCCGACGGCAGCGTCGACATGGGGTTCGATCCGAATGCGAGCGGCGGCCAAGGCACCGCCGGCGTTCTCGCGCTGGCGGTGCAGCCCGATGGCAATCTGGTGGTGGGCGGTAACTTCACCACGATCGGTGGACAGGCGCGCAATTACATCGCGCGACTGAATGCCGACGGCAGTGTGGATGCGACGCTCAATCCCAGTCCGAACGGCGCCGTCTTTGCGTTGGCAGTGCAGCCCGATGGCAATCTGGTGGTGGGTGGTGGGTTCACCTCAATCGGTGGACAACCGCGCAATTCCATCGTGCGGCTGAATGCCGATGGCAGCCTGGACACGACGTTCACTGCGGATACGAACAACACCGTCCTCGCGCTGGCTCTGCAGCCCGATGGCAAACTGCTGTTGGGCGGTTATTTCACCACGATCGGCATCCAGACGCGCAATCGCATTGCACGGCTGAATGCCGATGGAAGCCTCGACGCAACGTTCGATCCGGATGCGAACGACGGCGTCCCCGTCTTCGGCATCCCCACTACAGGCGTCACCGCGCTGGCGGCGCGGCCTGATGGCAAGCTGGTGATTGGTGGTAATTTCACCACGATTGGTGGACAGGTACGCAATTTCATTGCACTGCTGAATGCCGACGGCAGCTTGGACGCGACGTTCAACCCGAATCCAAACGACGTCGTCTACGCGCTGGCGCTGCAGCCCGATGGTAAGTTGGTGGTGGGCGGCGTTTTCACCAGAATCGGTGGACAAGCGCGCAACTCCATCGCTCGGCTGAATGCTGACGGCACTCTGGACATGGCATTTAATCCGAATGCGACCGACGGTGCCATCCTCGCGTTGGCGTTGCAGCCCGATGGCAAGCTGGTGGTGAGCGGCGATTTTGACAGTATCGGTGGAAAGGCGCGCAATGACATCGCGCGGCTAAATGCCGACGGCAGCGCGGACACTACATTCAATCCAAATGCGAACGACGAGGTCAGTGGGCTGGCATTGCAGCCCGACGGCAAGCTGGTGGCGGGCGGTGTGTTCACCACTATCGGAGGTCAGACACGCAATGGAATCGCGAGGTTCAGCGCATCACAACCGGCGCTACAGCCTCTGACGATTGGCGGCTACGCGAGTGGCGGCAGTGTGGTCACCTGGGCACGTTCTGGAGCGGGGCCTGAACTCGCCCTGCCGCCACAATTATCGTTTTCGGCGGATGGCATCGCCTATACGCCGCTTGGCACGATGCAACGCATCGACGGCGGCTGGCAGTATTCCGGCTTCGCTGCGCCGCTCGGCATGAACTTCTACCTGCGCACACGCGGACAGGTCAGTTCTGGTTACGGCAACGGATCGAGCGGCCTGATCGAAAGCACACGCCAGTTTTATCTCACCCGCGACGATCGCATTTTCGCCAATGGATTCGAGCCCTGATGCCTTGCGCGGCACAACGTTCATAGTGGAATGGCAGTTACCAAAGAAAGGATGACGTTCGCATGCTCGACGATTCGAAAATCGCCATGCACTTGCGCTCGCGACCCATGCAGCCGGCGGATGTCAGCGAATGCGTGGACATCGTCGCTGCCGATCCCGTGATTGGCCCGCGCTACGGCGCGGCAGTTGAGGAGTTGGGCAACACCTGGCGCCAACTGCTGGGCTCGGCCGCAACGACGACCGCCGTTTTTGAACAGCCGCAGCAGAAACGAAAGAAGATCGTGGCATTTGGCATCAGCGTGTTCGTCAGCGACGAATTCATCCACCAGATCAAGACTCCGCCGCTTCGGTGGTGCGGTCCCGAGTTGGCAAAACGGATCATGGGACCCGACTCGCCCATTCTGTCCGATACACAAGTACGCGACGCGAATTCAGGCGAAGGCCTCAACGCGCTGGTGTGGGAGTCCATGGCGACGCCGGAAATCGGGCACAGGCCAGAGGTCTACCACCTCTTGCTCAGTTCATTTATCGAGGCACATCGCGGTTTTTTCCTCAAGGAACTGATTACCTTGCAATCGGGTAGCACCGATCAGATGCAGTTTGCGGTGGATTCTGGAGGACTTTTTTGGTGCCCGGTGCGCCAACGCTATGACACTACGCCACCGACAGCAGCTGAATGTTTCGTGGCGCGACCGCACATCGTGGGCATCACGCGCGAGCATGCGTTCGTGCGTCCCGGATCGTGGTTGAGCACGCTCTTCGACTATCGTCCGCCAGGGTTCGGTCTCAGCCGTGGTGAACAGCAACTGCTGCTGACGGCGCTGGCCAGCTCAGGCGGAACGGATCAGGACGTGGCCGCCGTCTTGCGTTTGTCAGTTCCAACCGTGAAGAAGATGTGGGGCTCGGTCTACCGCCGTGTGAGCGCTTGCGATCCCGAGCTGGTTCCTGATTCGGCGCAGGCTGAATCGGGAACGCATGATCGGGGACGCGAAAAGAAGCGCAGCCTGCTCGCCTATGTCCGCGACCATCCCGAAGAGCTGCGCCTGCATTCGCCGAAGCTCTTGATCGAGAGTCTGCAGCAGGTGACGAGCGAGTGACGCGCACCCGCTCGCCAGTACACTGGTTACTGCACCGCCACGTTGCAGCTGCGCGATTGATCGCCCCAGAGTCCGTTACATTCGGCGACGACGCCATGGATCGGCAGCAGCCCAAAATGATTGGTGGCAGGCGATCCGGCCGCGAACGTCAACGTGAAATTCGCGAACTTGACCGACGCGGTGTCCGGCGCACCGGTGGTTCCACCGAGGATGCAGATCGTCACGGTTGACGGATTGCCGAATGGCGCGTTGACACCGTTACCCGTCACGTATGCAGAACCGGTGACCACAAAGCCGCCAGCGACCGGAGGACTGAAAGCCGTCGGGCACATGTCCATCCAGTCGGTCGGCCCGTTGTGAACGACACCATTCGCCACGCTGATGTGATGGGTATGGGCGTGAAGCGCCGCGGGATCATAAGGAGGCGCATTCACGACTTCAGATGTCTGCATTGATATTGCCGCCGAAAACGTCGCCGCGGTCGAACGTTGATTCAGGTCCAATGTCCATACGCCGTGCATTTCGTACGGCGCGCCCTTGATCGCAGTCCCATTGACGCTCGTAGGGGTGTAGTCGTTGAGCAGCCCACTGAAATGCGTTGGCGCCTGTGAGTAACCCCACGCCAATGCACGACTTGGCCCTCCAACACCCATTGCGAGCAGGGCCACGATGCTCGACACGAGTACCGTTGTATTGCGTACTTTCTGACTCGATTTATTGTTCTTCATGGAAAGCTCTCTCAGTTGGCGGTTAAAACCGTGCCTGGAGTCCCCCATTTCGGCGCTTTGAAATTCAACGCGCGAAACCCACCAGTCCCGACGCAGGAGTCTATTGGACGCATGCCGGGCTACAACCCTTCTAAAAGGACCAAGGCAAAAAGTGGTCGCCATGTCGCGGCCTGTGTCGACACAGGCGCGTTCGCCCATCCTCGCGTCCGTGCTCGGTCAGTCCATCGATCAACCAATACCCGATGCAGGTCGATTCAACCGCTACACCGCTCGACTCATCGCGGCAACGCTCAAGTTGTTTGAGAATCGTCGCCAGATCATTCGGTCAACGGCATTACCGCAAAGGCTGATCACTCTCGTCGATTACAGCCAATACATTGTTGGTGGAATGGCATGGCACAAACCACCGCCATCGCTCGTTCCTCTTTGTTGCCAAGCCAACGGGAATCATCATGACAATGCACGCACGCCACTCGGTTTTTTGAGTGGGGCCTATCTGTTGCTGCTGGCATTGGCATGCGTGCCGGAGGTCAGCTTCGCGCAAAACGCCAACGACGGCTTCGACACGAATGCGAACGACACCGTCCTCGCGCTGGCCGTGCAAGCCGACGGCAAGATCATCGTGGGCGGCGCTTTCACCACGATCGATGAGCAGACCCGCAACCATATTGCGCGATTGCATTCGGGCGGAAGCCTGGATACGAGCTTTGCTGCGACCGATGTGGACAACAACGTGACTGCCATCGGCGACGACCATTCAGTCGCCTTCTCCATCAGATTTCCCAATAGCGGTCATTGGCGCCGGCCGCGATCTGAATCTTCCAGTCGACGATCTGAATGGAATGCATATCATGCTGCTTGGCGAGTTCTTTCAGGGTTTTCTCGTCACGCTTGGCTTTGATCGCCACTTTGGCCTTGAAAGCTGGTGAGTGGGTACGGCGAGCTTTCTTTTCCATTTTCTGCTCCTCGCAAGGCGGGTAACATTGCCCGCGGGATGCAGAAATTCCACTTGGCGGCCCGTGCAGAATTCCGGGGCCAGTTCTGAGCTTCAGTTTAAAGTACAGTGAGTTCTTCGCTTTCGGAAATCGCTGTGGCAAAGCAAGACGATGTTCCTGACATTCTGCGCGTCGCAACGACTGGCGGTCGCTCAGACCAGCGATATGCTGACTTGGTCCGTGCAATGGACGGCATCGAGTGGGAGGCCGACGCGCAGACGTTTCAGTTCGTCTTTGTCGGCGAGCAGGCAGAACGGCTTCTCGGCTATCCCTGCGAATTGTGGTTGAGCGAGGCGCATTTCTGGCACGACCACATTCATCCCGATGACCGTTCTGCGGCCGTCGCCGTTCGCCTGGAATGCGCTGCGAAGAAGGCGCCACGCGCATTTGAGTACAGGATGATCGCGCGGGATGGCCACGAGGTCTGGGTGCGTGACTTCGTCTCCATCCATGAATATGCCGGTCGGCCGGCGATGATGCGCGGCGTGATGGTTGATATCACCGCCGGCCGATCTCACGCCCAGATGGTCGTGCAGGTGGCCAATCTGTATGCGGCGCTCTGCCAAATTAACCACGCGATCGTGTTGGTGAAGACTCGGGAGGAACTGTTCGCGAGAATCTGCGAAGCACTGGTCGAGTTCGGCAAATTCAAGATGGTCTGGATCGGCTGGAACGATCCTTCCGATGCCACAGTGAGCGTGGTGAGCCAGCACGGCGACGCGGACAGTTATCTGAAGAGCATCACCGTGCGTAGCGATGATTGCCCCGAAGGTCGAGGCCCGGTGGGCAGGGCCATTCGGGAAGGCCGGCCATGTGTGATCAACAATTTCATGGAATCGCCCGATGCCCTGCCTTGGCATGTATCTGCGGCCCGATGCGATTTCAAAGCCTGCGCAGCCTTTCCCATCCGAATCGCGGGACAGGTCTGCGCAGCGCTTGCGGTATATGCCGCCGAGCGGGATTTCTTCGGGTTCCAGGAGATCGAGCTGCTCGTTGAAACTGCGGCGGATGTTTCTTTCGCACTGGATCACTATGAAGGAGAAAATCGTCGCGAGCAGGCGGAGCTCGCGCTGCATCAGAGTGAAAATCGCTTCCGCTTGATGTTTGAACGCACAGCCGACGCGCTGTTGCTGCTCGACGGCAAAACAGGCCAAGTCGTTGACTGCAACCAAGCGACCATCGACATGTTGCGCTGTACGGACAAGCAGGAGCTTGTTTCGCTGCATCCTGCTCAATTCTCGCCGGCATATCAGCCAGATGGCCGGCCTTCCGCTGAATCGGCTGAGGAATTGATCGCCGCTGCGCTATGCAACGGCAGTCATCGCTTCGAATGGGTCCATTGCAGCGCCCATCGCGACGATTTCCCCGTAGAGGTCCTGCTCACTTCGATCTTGATGGGAGAGCAGCAATTGCTCATTGCCACGTTGCGCGATATTACTCGGCGCAAGCGCGACGAGCACACGCAGGCCGCGTTGCACCATATTTCCGAAGCAGCCCAATCCGCCACAACCCTTCCAGACTTGTTTCAGCGAATTCACGCGATTATCGGCGCGTTGCTTCCGGCCAAGAATTTCTTCCTGGCGATGTACGATCCAAGCAAGGATGAATTGACCTTTCCTTACTTCGTGGACGAAGTTGACCTTGCTCCCGGGCCAATGAAGCTCAGTGATGCGACGCTCTCGGGTGAGGTCATTCGGACGGGACAGCCGCTACTGGTGACGCCGGAGGTCCAACAGAAGCGAACGCAACAAGGTGATGCCGTTGTCGGAGCCGAGTCGCTGGACTGGCTCGGAGTTCCCCTCAAATCACGGACGCGCACCTTTGGGGCGCTCGTCGTGCAGAGCTACTCCGGGGATGTGAGGTACACGAAAAAAGATCAGGTACTCCTCGAATTCGTATCCAGTCAGGTAGCGGCGGCCATCATTCGCAAGCAGGCAGAGCAAGCCCTTCGATTGAGCGAGTCCAGGTTGGAAGAGGCTCAGCGACTGGCTCATTTGGGAAGCTGGACCTGGGAGATTTCCAGCGGCACCTTAAGCTGGTCCGATGAACTGTGCCGAATCTACGGCGTGGATCCTGGTTCCCACGTTCCCACCTTCGCGGATTTTCTGCAGCGGGTTCATTCCGAAGACCGGGCCTGCGTAGAAGGATCGGTGGCGCAATCGCTGGCGGATCTGAAACCGCGTCACCTCGAGTTGCGAATTCTCCGTCCGGACGGTGAAGTGCGTACGCTCAGTGATCAAAGCGAGGTGCTCGTCGATGATCAGGGCCGCGCCGCAGGTCTGTCTGGGGCCTGCCTCGACATCACCGCGCGCAAGCTTGAGGGATTGCTGGAGCAAGATCGCAGCCTGGTGCTGGAACAAGTCGCCCAGAACAAGCCGTTGCGCGAGATCCTTTTGCGCATCGCCACCATGCTTGAGACCCAAATACCCGCAACGCGCAGCTCGATTATGCTGCTGAAGGATGGCCGCTTGCATACTGCGACTGCGCCCCATTTGCCAGCGGCCTATTGCCAGGCATTGGAGGGACTGCCCATCGGGCCGATGGCGGGCTCTTGCGGAACGGCTTGCTACACGGGCGAGACGGTCATCACCGAGGACGTCACAACGGATCCACGCTGGGATAGCTATCGGCATCTGGCCCTGCCTCACGGGCTGCGCGCTTGCTGGTCGATGCCCATCCCGTCGAACGAAGGCGGTGTGTTGGGTTCTTTCGCCATTTACTGCGATCGACCAGCGCGACCCAGCGCGCGCGATCTTGAGTTCATGGGCATGGCCACGTGGCTGGCGGCGGTGGCAATCAAGCACCATCGGCTCACCGATCAGTTGGAGCACCAGGCCCAGCACGACGCGCTGACCGGATTGCCCAACCGCTTGCTGTTCCAGGATCGCTTGAGCCAGGCGTTGGCGTATGCCGAGCGCAAGCAGCTTCAGGTGGCCGTCCTCTACATGGACCTGGATCGCTTCAAGAATATCAACGATACCTTGGGACATTTCTCCGGTGATGCGCTGCTTGTCCACGCGGGCGACCGCCTGCATGCGTGCATTCGCAAGAGCGATACTTTAGCTCGGCTGGGAGGTGACGAGTTCATCGTGGTGCTGACCGAGTTGAATGACCCTCAGGATGCCGAACGCGCGGCAACCAAACTTATCGAAGCTATTCGCGTCCCTTTCCATGTCGACGGACGCGAACTCTTCGTAAGTGTCTCCCTGGGTATCAGCATCTATCCCAACGATGGATCGGATGGTGAAACCTTGATGGCCAACGCGGACTCGGCCATGTACCGTGCAAAAGAGAAGGGACGTGACAACTTTCAGTGGTTCGCACCGGAGATGAACGCGCTGGCAAGAGAGCGCATGGACCTGGTCGGTCTGCTTCGCCATGCACTGACGCGGGGCGAATTGAGTCTGCACTATCAGCCCCAATGCGGGGCTGATGGTGAGATCCAGGGATTTGAAGCCCTCATGCGCTGGCGCCATCCGACGTTGGGGCTGGTCCCTCCGGCTCGCTTTATTCCACACGCCGAAGACAGCGGTCTGATTGTCCAAATGGGAGAGTGGGCATTGCGGGAGGCATGCGCGCAGATCGTGGCGTGGCGAAGGGATCATCCCGCTCTGCGCGTAGCAGTCAATGTTTCTGCGATTCAGTTCAAGCGCACCGACTGGGTGGACACCGTGCGACGTGTCCTGCGCGACACAGGCCTGGATCCCAAAGCGTTGGAATTGGAGATCACTGAGAGCTTGCTGCTGCAGAGCGTTACTGAAACCTCTGCGAACCTGTTCGAGTTGCGGGCTCTGGGCGTGGGTATCGCCATTGATGATTTCGGTACGGGCTACTCGTCATTGAGCTACCTGCACAAGCTGCCGGTGACCACACTGAAGATCGATCAATCGTTCGTCCGGGAGATCGGGGCCGGGTCCACCTCCGGCCAGGAAGAGGCACCCATCATTCGCACCATCATCGCTTTGGCCCACAACTTCGGCATGAGTGTGGTGGCCGAAGGCGTGGAGACCGAGGCCCAGCGGGAACTGTTGCTGCGCCTCGGGTGCGAGAGCCTTCAGGGATATCTGTTATACCGCCCGCTGACGGTCAAACAGACAGACGTTGTTCTGAAGGCAATTGCGGACAAGTCTCGTGTCTGTGTCAAAAGAGCCAGGACGAAGGCAGGTCTGCCCCGGAAATCCGTCGTCTTAAAACCTAAAAATGCAGAAACCAAAGCCTCCTCAGAGCCAGCGATCGGAAGAAAACCCAAACGTCGTGATTCCGACAAAGCGTGACGAATCCATCCGTGTTTTCGGCAGTCCTCGCGGGCGCTGTCGAGGGCTTGCAACGCCGCGTGGATCGGTTCTTGGATTGCTGGCATCGCGCCGGGCGTTGCTGCACTATTGAAAATGCGGTTGGCCGGTTCGCCGCTGTGCCGTCAAGATAGGCTCCTCTAAAGCTGACGCTCACCACAGACAGCTTAGGGTGCATTTTCGACCAATATAATCCTGTCGGTCGTGATAATTAACGATCCTGCTTACGCCAGCAATTACATCTGCCGAAACAGATGCAGGTAGTTGCGGCTCACTGGTAACACTTCGCTGCGGCCTTTCAGGTGAATCTGTGCGGTTTCGTTTTCGCCGCGGGTGATGTGGCTGATGGCGCGAAGGTTCACTACGACCGCGCGATGCACTTGCGCGAAGTGGGTGGCATCGAGTTGTGCGATGAGTTCCTTGAGTGGCGTGCGGATCAACGCTTCGCCTGGCGCGCCCTGATCGCCGCGCCAGGCAATGCGGGTGTATTTCTCGTCGGAGCGCAGGTAGTCGATTTCGTCGGCCGCGATCATGCGCACGCTTTGGCCGACTGACGCGCGAATCCATTGCAGCGATGGCGCGGCTTTATTCTTTCGCAGGTGTGCGGCGAGTTGTTCGATTAGCGCTTCGGTGTCGGGTGCGGGTCGCGTGGCACCCAAGCGTTCTTGCAGACGCGCCACGGTATCGGCCAGCCGCGCGGGTTCGACGGGCTTGACCAAGTAGTCGAGCGCGCCTTGCTCGAACGCCTGCAGCGCGTAATGGTCGAACGCAGTGACGAACACGAGGTGGGCGCGGCGGCCGATAAAGCGGGCTGCTTCAACGCCGGATAATCCGGGCATGTGCACATCGAGAAAGCAGATGTCGGGCGCAAGCGCTTCAAACTGCTCGACGGCGTCGCGGCCATTGCGCGCTTGCGCAACCACTTCGAGTTGCGGCCAGGCTTGGGTGAGCAGACGCAACAACGATTTGCGCAGCAGCGGCTCGTCGTCGGCAATCAATGCGGTTGGATGCGTGGCTGTCATTGTGCGTTAGTCATGCTGACCCCTCGCGCGCTGGAAATTCCAGTTCGGCGCACACGCCGTGTGGCGTGATGGGTACGAGACGCAATTGTGCGTCGTCGCCGTAAAGCAATTGCAGGCGTTCGCGCAACGTCGCAAGCCCCGTGCCCAATCCATCGGTAGTTTCTCGCAGGCCGACACCGGAATCGATGACTTGCGCGTGGCAAAGGCCATTGCGCACGGTCACGCGCACTTCGATACGGCCGCCATCTTCGCTGGGATCGATGCCATGGCGCACGGCGTTCTCGACCAGCGTCAGTAGTGTCATCGGCGGGCAGCGGGCGGCGATTGCGACATCATCGGCGTGGATGAGGAATTGCAGTCTATCGGGCATGCGCATGTGCATGACCTCAAGGTACGCACGCACGAGTTCGAGTTCTTGTTGCATGGTCGTGCCTGCCTCATGCAGGCGTGGAACCGCAGCACGCAGATAGGCGATCAGACTGGCGAGTACGGCCGATGCCTGCGCCGAGCCGGAGTCCACCAGTTCACGAACATTGGCCAGCGTGTTGAACAGAAAGTGCGGTTCGACCTGCGCCTGCAGCACACGCATGCGCGCGTCGAGCGCCTGACGTTCGAGTTCGCTGCGTTCGAGTTCGAACGCCAGTGCCTGGCGTTGCGCTGCGCCGCTGATCTCACCAATCAACGCCGACACGGCCATCCACGGTGCGATCAGCAAACCCATGAAGGTCATGAAGCCGAATCCCATAAGATGTTCCTTGTCGTGCCAGAACGGGATAGGGTCGCCTTGCGTGGTCGCGACGTAAGCCAGCCACACCGCAAATGGAATCACGATTGCGACCGCGACGACCTGCAGCACCCAGCGTGCAACGCGTCGCGGCAGGCGCGCGGGCCAACGCTCGAACAGACCGAACGCAAGCGTCGCGATCAGCGCGATGAAAATCAGGCGCGAAAACAAGACCAGGTAGGGACCTTTCCATCCCGGCATCAGCAAAAGCCCGAACAGCAGCGCTGCTCCAAGCGGATAGCGCACTCGCAGCCAGCCCAACAGTCGTTGCATGCCTCGCATTTCGTTCGATGTGATTTCAGCGGCCATGATTGGTCGATGATACCGGTTGTGATTTGGAGGAGGGTGGATTCAGCTTGCCTCGGGGCACTTGGTGCTGGTCCGATGCAGTGGAATTGCAGACTCGAATTTTTTGGGAAAGTCACTGGATCCCCGCCTACGCGGGAATGACGAGTTTTATAGCCTCATCGTGGATTCCGTCACTCCCGCGACGGCGGGAGCCCAGTGCCGTTGCTTTCCGTGGCTTGCAATCGATCTGTTGCCGTTGGAGTTACGCCGCGTACCAGCAACCAGATTCCTGTTGAGATTTCGGCAATGAAGATCGGTGCCCAGCCGAACTGGATTACGCTGGCGTATTCAGGCATCACCAGGTTACCCAGGCTGACGCATAGCACGACAACGGAAGCGAACATGCCGAATCCGGAAAGCATCCGTGGAATGCAGCGCGATTTGAAGAACAGATAAAAAAACAGCGTGGAGCCCACGGAGAAAAATGTGGTGGTGATGTTGAAGCTGGCGAAATCTGCGCTATGCGCCAAACCAAGCACCGCCTGCAACTTGGCCGCGCCGAGGATTTCCAGATACTTCGGATCGCTGCGCAGGCTTAAGCTGACGAAACTCAAGATCGATGCCGCACCGCCAATGAAGGCTTCACCCATGCGCCAATACATCGCCATCCGGGAAATATTTTCGTCCACTGATCGCAGCGTCGCGTACAGCGCGTAGGCCAACACGACGGTGCACACACTGGTGAGCGTCTCAACTGATAATGCGGCGCGGAACAGCCGCTCGCCAGCCACGATATGGTTGAGTTTGTCGACAAAACCTCCCGACCCGACGATATGGGAAATGGTGAATTCCCCGCCCATGAACATCACGATCAGCAGCAGGTAAACAAATCCGGCGATTCTGGCGTAGCGCATTTGAATCTGAGCGGCATCGTTTTGCATTTCAGCTTTCCTCATGCTCGGGCAGGTTTCAGGTTGTACGGCGGCGCCGCAGGCGATCAAAAACTTGATGAGCGTCGCAGCTAATCTCTTACCCTTCGCTCGACGGGAGAAGGGGGGCGATGCGACGGATGAGGGCCGGGCGGAGCGAATAGCCACGCGGTGCGGATTGTCGCCCGTCACGATGCTCCCGACCTTCACTCCAACCTCTCTCCCATTGGGAGCGAGAGGCTTTGCCCGGCGGCGCGTCCGCGCTTGTCAACATCAAAGGTGTGGCAACCACAGCAACATCGCTGCGGTGACGACTCCGGCTGCGGTCAGCAGCGTCAGTGCACCGAGGCACGCGGCCATCGCGAAACGCAGCGGCGGCGAATGGCTTGCCTGCGCGCGAAAATACAACTCAAGCACGGCCAGCGGAATCACGTACTCGGCGAATACGATGAATGTGAGTGCCGGCCCCGTAAATGAGTGCGGATCGAATCCCACGGCACCGTGATTGGCGACAATCCAGAACGTCAGTGCAAGGCGGAAGAACCAGACGCCACTCACTACCAGGAACAGACGCAATGCCCATTGGCGATGCGTCGCAAATCGGCGCGCCATTGCGTGACGTAGAACCAACGCTGCGCAAACCAGAATCAACAGCGCATCAATACTGATTGCGATGTGCTGCGATAGATCGCCGACCCCGCTCCCCGTCCATACCATGACCAGTCCGCCTACGCTCATCACGCAAGCTGAAAGCAGATACACGCGACCGTTCCATCGATGGAATGTGGGAAATCGCCGGCGAACTCCTGTTATCAACTGGGCCGCGCCTGCGATCTGGATGAGTGCCGCGAAAGCCAGATGCATGGCGATGACTACGTTGTGCGCCGTGGCACCGACAACAAAACCGTGCGGGATGACATCGTTCCATGCGGTCAATTGCCCTTGGATCGCCGCGCGCCCGTAAAAGCCGAACAGGTAGACGACAAACATCATTTGCCCGAGCACAGCCACGACGAACCAGGATGTAGCGCTCGCCTTGAGAGCCGAGTCGCTCCACTTGAGTAACGCGCAGTTGCGCGCCGCAACGCCAATGGATGTTTGGGCAGTTGCCGCATCGCGCGCCGCATGGATATCTGTCGTGCGCGCGGACAACCCGATTGAATGTGCCATCGAAGCCTGCTCCTGAATTGAATCTCGAAGCAGTTTTGCCTGTGACGAATTGGCCGGGAAGGTGGTGTGCGACGAATGGCGCTTTCAAGGCATCGAATTACGCGGGGAGACGACGGACAG
>JBDTLA010000027.1:0-32035 GCA_039935035.1 Rudaea sp.
CTAACGCTAAGTAGACCCCAAAAACGGGGCGTTGGACGGCATCATCCGATGTGTTGCAGTTTGCGTCAAGCCGCTTTCCTACGCGTATTCAATCACTTTGCTGCCGCGGCGTGCGCGCGTTTGCGGAAAAATTCGTTGCAACTACCCGGTGACGAGGGCGTAATGTGTTACGCATACAAAAGCGAGGCGTAACAGGCTCTCAAACTACTGAATGTCTGGCTGTGTTGAGCATTGCTGCATTCAAGTAAGCGGTGCCTTCGCTCTTTTACGGCTTCAAGACTATCGATGTCATGCGATGAGCAACAAAGGAATCAACGAATCGATGAAGGCAACCGGGCGGAACCGCAGGGTTCCGCCCGGTTGAGCCAATTACGCCGCTTTCGCCTCACTGTTACCGGCTAGCTGCCGCAGCACGTACGGCAGGATTCCACCATGCCTGTAGAAGGCGACTTCCTTGGGGGTCAGCAACATGACCTTGGCGGTGAACTTCTTTTCGCCTTCGGCGTTGCGGGCGGTGACGTTGACGTGTTTGGCCTGAGCGTCGTCAATGCCTTCGATGTCGAATACTTCGTCGCCTTTGAGGCCGAGGGTCTTGGCGTTTTCGCCTTCGTTGAAGCACAGCGGCAGTACACCCATGCCGACGAGGTTGGAGCGGTGAATGCGCTCAAAGCTTTCGGTGATGACGGCTTTGACGCCGAGCAGCAAGGTGCCTTTGGCTGCCCAGTCGCGCGACGAGCCGGTGCCGTATTCCTTGCCGGCGATCACGACGAGCGGAACCTCGTCTTTCTTGTACTTCATCGAGGCGTCGTAGATCGGAAGTTTTTCGCCAGGACTGTTGCCGGAAAAATACAACGTGTTGCCACCTTCTTCGCCGCCCATCATCTGGTTCTTGATGCGGATGTTGGCGAAGGTGCCGCGCACCATCACATCGTCGTTACCGCGGCGCGATCCGTAGGAGTTGAAGTCGGTCTGGGTGACGCCGCGTGCCTGCAGGAATTGTCCGGCGGGCGAGGTGGCCTTGATGTTGCCGGCAGGCGAGATGTGGTCGGTGGTGATGGAATCGCCGAACAGGCCCAGGCAACGCGCACCGCGGATGTCGCCGGCCTTGCCGACTTGCATGGTCATGCCGTCGAAGTAGGGCGGGTTCTTGATGTAGGTGGATTTCTCGTCCCAGGCATAGCGTGCGCCATCGGGGGATTCGATCTTGTTCCAGCGCGCGTCGCCCTTGAACACGTCGGCATAGTTTTTCGAGAACATTTCCGCAGTGACGGAGCTGGCGATGAGATCAGAGATTTCTTTGTTGGTCGGCCAGATATCCTTGAGGAAGACGTCGTTGCCGTCTTTGTCCTTGCCCAGCGAATCCTTGCTTAGATCGATGTCGAGCGTGCCGGCCAGCGCATACGCCACAACCAGCGGCGGCGATGCGAGGTAATTCATTTTCACTTCCGGATGCACACGACCTTCGAAGTTGCGATTGCCGGACAACACCGATGCCACACACAAATCGCCGGCAGTGATGGCCCTGCTGATTTCCACCGGCAGCGGGCCGGAGTTGCCAATACAGGTGGTGCAACCGTAGCCGACGAGAAAGAAGCCGAGCTTGTCGAGTTCTTGGAGCAGGCCGGTTTTTTCCAGGTAATCGGTGACGACCTTGGATCCGGGTGCGAGCGAGGTCTTGACCCATGGTTTGGACTGCAGACCTTTTGCCGCGGCTTTTTTCGCGACCAGACCGGACGCGATCATCACTGCGGGATTGGACGTATTGGTGCAGGAAGTGATTGCGGCGATGACAACCGCGCCATCATTGATGTGGAAGTCTTTGCCATTCATCGAAACCGACTGGCCAACTTCCATCGCGCTCTTGTCGTGACCGACGGCCGTGCCGCCACCTTCGTTGGCGAAGCGCTCTTCGCTTTGCGTTCTGCGATTGGCGGTCAGAGGACCGACGTTGTCGCGGTAGTTCTGTTTGACATCGGTCAACAACACGCGATCCTGCGGGCGCTTGGGTCCTGCCATCGACGGTTTCACGCTGGCCATGTCGAGTTCGAGTGTCGCGGTGAATTCGGCATGCGGCGTATCCGCGTCGTGCCACAGGCCTTGCGCTTTTGCGTAGGCTTCGACCAGCGCGACTTGCTCGTCGCTGCGACCAGACAGGCGCAGGTAATTCAGCGCCTCGGCGTCGATTGGGAAGATGCCGCAGGTCGCGCCATATTCTGGTGCCATGTTGCCGATGGTTGCGCGATCGGCCAGTGGCAAGTGTTGCAAGCCGTTGCCGAAAAATTCAACGAATTTGCCAACCACGCCATGCTTGCGCAACATTTGTGTGACGGTGAGGACCAGGTCGGTTGCGGTCGCGCCTTCCGGCAGCTTGCCGATGAGTTTGAATCCAACAACCTGCGGGATCAGCATCGACGACGGCTGACCGAGCATGGCCGCTTCGGCTTCGATGCCGCCAACGCCCCAGCCGAGCACGCCCAGGCCGTTAATCATGGTGGTGTGCGAGTCGGTGCCGAATACGGTATCCGGATAGGCCCACTGTTCGCCGTCGATCTTGTTGGCCATGACCACACGGCCGAGATATTCCAGATTGACCTGATGCACGATGCCGGTTGAGGGTGGCACAACCTTGAAATCGGCCAAGGCTTTCTGACCCCAGCGCAGGAAGCTGTAGCGTTCCTGGTTGCGCTGGAATTCAATCTTCGCGTTCAAGTCGAGCGCGTCGGCTTCGCCGAAAACGTCGACCTGTACCGAGTGGTCGATGACCAACTCGGACGGAATCTGTGGATTGATCTTGGTTGGATCGCCACCCAGACGCACGATGGCATCACGCATTGCGGCGAGGTCGACCACGCAGGGTACGCCAGTGAAATCCTGCAACACCACGCGCGCCGGCATGAAGGCGATTTCGGTATCGGGTTCCTTCTTCGGATCCCACTTCGCCACGGCTTCGATTTCCTTGGCGCTGACGTCGATATCGTTTTCGTGGCGCAGCAGGTTCTCGAGCAGAATTTTCATCGAATAGGGCAAGCGCTTGAGGTCAAAGCGCTCGCCAAGCTTTGCAAGACTGGCGATTGCATACTGCTTGCCGTTGACCTTGAGTGTGTCGCGTGTCCCGAATGAATCTTTCATGGTTGCTCCAGCGAATGGATGATGAGGCGCGGATGATGAACCGGATTCACCGCGGCCGGACGGCCATTATCGCGCAACTTGCCGCCGTGGCGCGAACCTGTGCATGTGTCCGGCATGAGGGCCGACAAAAGTGGGTGATGGTTTGCGCCGGAACCCACGTGTGCACAGGCCCTGGAACGCAAGCGCGTTACCAAAGGCACGGTTGACGCAGGTGTGTTGGTTATATATAACACTAAATCGGATAATTTGCCCTACTGGAGAATCGTATGAAGTTCGTTTGTCGCAGCCTGTGCCTCATGTTGGCAATGATGTTGCTTGGCGCGTGCACTTCGGCCACGGACGATGGTGCACCGGCCAAAACCTGGACGCGCAGCATCGAACACAGCGAGCTACTCACGCCCAAAAGTGTGCTGAAGGTGGAAAACCTGACGGGCTATGTCAGCGTCATTGCAGGCGGCGACAAGGCCAGCATCACAGCGAGCGTGGTAGCAGGCGGGGACACGGACGCCGCGGCAAAGGCGCTGGCCGACACCATCCAATTATCGGTGACCCACGATGGTGACAATGTCACGGTGCATGTGGACTACCCGGTTGCAACGCATGACACGTATCGCTACATCTCCAATCAGCCTGAAGCGACCCGTGGCCATGGCATCAACGTTCTGGGCGTGCACATTTCTTCTTCGACCAGCCGCAGTTCGTTGACCTACCAGGGCCACCAGGTAGAGGTCTACCAGGGCAGCAACAAGGGCGTGCCGCTGCACGTGGATCTGGTCGTGCAAGTTCCAGTCGGCAGCAATACCCATATCGAAAATCACATCGGCAACATGCAGGCGCAGAAGTTGAATGGTAATTTGGCACTGAGCAACAGCTGGGGCGACATGCGCATCAGCGATATGATCGGCACGCTTTCGACCACCACGGGTAGCGGCGACACGTATGTGACCAACCAGCACGGCACGCTCACGATCAATACGGGTTCGGGTGACGTTACGCTCGACAAGATCTTCGGCGATACAAATGTCACCGCAGGGTCGGGCGATATCGAAGCGGACAGCGTACAAGCCGGTAGCGTCGCGATCAGCGCAGGCTCCGGCGACATCGACCTCAAGCATGTGAGTGGAACTTTGAAACTCAGTACCGGATCAGGCGACGTCAGCGTGGCAGACCCTGGTGCGATTGCAGATGCGCACATCCAGTGCGGTTCCGGCGACATCAAACTGCGCGGCGACCTTTCGGCCATGCATGGTTTCGATCTTTCCGCAGGATCCGGTGATATCAGCCTGACCACGAACCAGCCGCCGAGCATGCATCTGGATGTCCATGCCGATGACATCACGGTCAGCTGGCCAGGAATGCGCAACGTGCAGCGCGAGCACGGTCAATTCAGCGCCGATGTTGGCGACGCTGGGGCGGGCATTGGTCGCATCACCACCCAAAGTGGTGAAGTAATCCTGAGCCACTGACGGCGCAACGCTTCCGGCCGCAACCACGAGTTTTACGCGTCCGCGCGAATTTTGAGATCGGCGAGCACGTTCATGTAGTTGATGTAGGCATCGTAAGGCGATTCAAACGGGCTGAAATATTGATGCACGTCGCCGTCAGACCAGTGTTTGGTCGACATGTAATAAGCGTGGTCACTGGTCGACAGGCGACGCCAGTCTTCGAGCAAGCGCTCACCTTCCGCGGCGGGTAGCTGGCGACAGCGTTCGCGTACGTGTGGTTGCAGCGCGAACACGGCATTCAAACTATCGCGTTGGATGCGGTTGCCGTCCCAGGCCGAGGTATCGCGTTCCAGGTCTGCCCACGACACCGGCTTCGGCAATTCGAGCCGCGTAGCATCATCGGGCACATGCGCGATGGCTTGCGAAGCGGTGACGAAGCGCAGATTGCGTCGTGCCAGAAGGGCAGCGGGCAAGGCGCGCATGAAATCGAATATTCCGGTATCGGCCCATTGATGTTCGCCGAAGGTTTCGTAATCCATGAACAGGCCGAGGACGCCGGATTCATTCGTTCCTGCGGGCAAGTTATCGGACTGGTTGCACACCCAGTCGGCGTAGCGTTCCACGCTCAGTGGCCACTGCGTCCAGTTGCGATCGGAGAATCGAAATGCGATGTCGTCACTCAATCGGTATTGGCGCGGCAGCGCGGCCAGCATCGGCGCGGCAGCGAATCGATAGGGCAGACAGACATTGCGCGAGCCGAACAGGCGGTCTGCACCTTCGATGCACAAACCGCGATAGCCCAGCGCGGCGACCTGGGCGGCCACGCGATCGTCGACGATGAGTTCGGTATTGCGGAACACCTTGCCCGGCGCGCCCAGCAGTTGCGTGCACACGCCGCGATGGTGGTGAACCTGTGCACTGAATTCATCCGGGCAATACAGCGCAGCCAGACTGTGATGCGAGGTTTCAGACAACAACTCAACTGCACCGGTTGCGAACAAACGCCGGAACGAGACGAGCACATCCGGTGCAAATGCCTGCATCTGTTGCAATGCCGTGGCGCTGATGGAAAAGCTCACGCGTAAATGTGGCCAGTGCGCGTGGATAGAATCCAGCAGCAACGCATTCATCGGCAGATAGCATTTCTGCGCTACCCGACGCAGGATTTCGGCATTGACCCGATCATCGAAATAGTCGTGACTACGCCCGACATCGGTGTACGGATAGCGCCTCAGACGCCAGGGCTGATGCACCTGGAAATAGAAACAGATATCAAGCCCCATTGTCTTGTTCGACGGCCCAGTCGACCGCGCAGTTGATACCGGTGCGGGTGTACGCATCAACGATATGTTGTGCCGATAGATCCCACGATAACGTCGCCAACTGGGCGCGCCCTTCGGTCACCAGTTGCTCGGCCAACACCGGCAGGCGCAGGACGGCGAGCATTTGATCGGCGAGCTTTTCGTGATCCCAGAAATCGACCTGCAAGCTGTGCCCCAGCACTTCGCGCACACCGGATTGACGCGAAACAATCACCGGCGTTCCGGCGCGCAGCGCTTCAAGCGCAACCAGGCCGAACGGTTCGGATACGCTGGGCATGACCAGCAGACTGGATCGACCGAGCATGCGATCGACGTTGCGCGGCGCGAGGAAACCGCGGAATTCGACGCGTTCGGAAATTCCAAGCTGTTGCGCTTGGACTTGTAGCGCATCGCGCATGTCCCCGCCGCCGCAAATCAGGAATCGCACCTGGCTGTTGTATTGCGCAACAATGGCTGCGGCGCGCAGAAAATGATCCGGGCCTTTTTGAAACGTGAGCCGACCGAGAAACACGATCCACGGCTCGCGCGATTCCGGTGGCAACACCTCCGCCGCGGCGATAGGGCCATCCGGCGCGTTGTACACCACCCAGACTTTTTCGGCGTCGATGCCATAGCGCGAGACGAGGATGTTGCGGGTGTAGTCGCTCACTGCGAAAACGCCCGTGGCGTGCTCGCAGCCTGCGCGTTCGATGGCGACAATAGCGGGGTTGGCGCCTGTGCCGGCACGATCGTATTCGGTCGAATGCACATGCACGAACAACGGCAAATGATGGTGTTGCGCCGCATTCATGGCGGCGGGAAACGTCATCCAGTCGTGGGCGTGGATGACGTCTGCGTCGGCATCGGCGGTGATCACATCGACCTGCTCTGCGAAGCGCGCGACTTCGCGGTCCATGTCACTGCCGTACAACGCAGCGGCGCGGGCGGCGCGGGTGTCGGCGGCGTTTGGCGGCACGTTGTGCGTTGGCCGCGGTCGCGCATAGGGGTTCAAGTTGGCAGGTACGCCGATCCAGCGGCGTGCGCCAACCGAAGCTGGTGGAAGCGTGCCGCGTTGCAGCAACCAGTTGCGCGCGCCAAGCACGCGCAGTCGCGCATGGCTGCGCCGCGAATTGAATTTTGGTAGTACGAAAAGTACGTCCAGCCCCAAATGGGCAAGACCGCGCGCGATCCCCTGGCTGGCCTTGCCCAATCCGCCCACGTAGCGCGGCGGGTATTCCCAGCCAAGCATCAGCACGCGCGTAACACTAGGCTTCAATGGCGTCTCCATGACAATGCAAGCGCTTCCTTGGACCGCGCAGAATGCGTGTCGAATTTCAATTCGATGCCGGCAGCGCGATCAGCGTGTGCTTCCACCCAACTGTGCCGCAGCGGCCGTATCGAGCCACCAGACAAACTCTGCCTGGGTCGGCGCGATGTATTGCATCGGCAATACATCTGGCCGGAAAACGCCTTCGAGCACCTGCTCGACGACGGGCGCTTTTGATGCGCCGATTGCCAGTACCCAGATCGCGCGCGCCGCGTTGATGGTCGGGATCGTCAGCGTCAAACGCCATTCGCCTTGTGATTCGACGTATTGCGCGCACACCGTCGCCACGCGTGCCTGCAGGCACGCGCCGCCCGGAAACAATGAAGCCGTGTGACCGTTGTCGCCGAGCCCGAGCAGGATCAGATCGAAGCGCGGCATCTGCGTGGTGTGAAATTCACGCCGCAGTTGCAGTGCATACGCGTGCGCTGCGAGCAGCGGATCATCCTCTCCATGCATGCGATGCACGTTGGCCACAGGCAACGAAACCTTGTCCAGCAACGCGTCGCTGGCCATGCGGAAATTGCTGCGCTCCTGGTCCGGCGGCACGCAGCGTTCATCGCCAAAAAATACATGGGTGTGCGACCAGTCCAGCTTGTCGTGATACGCGGGCGTAGCCAGCAGCTCGTACAATCGTTGCGGTGTGCCGCCGCCGGACAGGGCGATGCGAAACACGCCACGTTCAGCAATCGCGCGTTGGGCGCAATCCAACAACGCATCGACGGCGGCGCGGTACAGCGATTCGGAATCGGCGTGGATGCGGCGTTCGACAGGCAAGACCGCCATCAACGTGCTCCCGATTTAGCTGCCGTGCGCGAGGCTACCGCGCCCGTCATGGATGGTGGCGCCGCTTTGGCACTCGCCGCACTGGCCAACGGCAACAACAATACGCGCCAGTCATGGCCTTCCCAGCCGCGCGCATCGTTGAAGTGGCGGGTGAACTCCAGGGATTGTTGTGCGCCGCTCCCGGCAACATCCAGACGTACGCCGTGCAGGTCGAAACCGATGGGCGCGCTGCACAGGTCGCGCACCTGTTTCCAGCCATCGATGCCAAGGTGCAGCGTGAAGGGTGCGCTGGCTTCAATCAGCAGGACGCGCGAGCGATTGACCGCCCGGCACGGTGTCTGGTCGCGCCAATGTGCGACTTGGGCGACGCGTGGCTCGTGGTAGCGCCGATGCACGCAAGCCAGGCGCTCGACCGGTTCGCGATTGCGCATGACGCCGACCAGCTTGATCAGCTCACCATGCGCCCAGGCCAACGGCATCGCACTGCCGCTGGGTTTTCCCGGATAGAGTCGGCGCGCAGGAATCGGGTCGGTATCCCAGACCTGTTCGGGAATCATGCCGCCTTTGCTGGCTGAGGCGAGCATGGCATCCAGATACACTTGCGCGTCTTCGCCAGCGAGCGCGGCAAAATGGCCACGTTCGCCACTGAGCAGCGGCCACGCACGGCCGATACCGGTGCCGTCGAATGCGCTGCCGTCGGCGTGTTCGCCATAGCCGTCGTTGTTGTAGCGATGGTAGAACGGCCCGTTCGGCGTATCCACCCGCAACAGTTTGTCGATCAGCCGCGTGGTATCGCGGATGCGCGGATCGTCGGCGCCGCGCAATCCCAAACGCACCAGATACAGATATTCCAAGCCCAGCAAATCACGTGCCGGAATGCGTTGCCCACCACGGTTGCGCAATTGCACTTCACCGCGCTGCGCAGTGTTCCCGGCTGGCGCCAGGCGCACATAATGACCTTGGGCGCCGTGTTCGCGATCCATATCCGTGGATTGCACGTACAGCCACGATTCGATGCGTGAATTCCAATCGTCGGCCAAAGAGAGTGCGTGCGCGCTATCGGTGGCATCGAGAAAATCGTGCGCAGCACCGGCCACCAGCGCGGCGATGCAGCAGCCCAGCGTGAATGGGTTGATGCCGGCATTTTCTTCCCAGCGATCCTGCTGGCTGGACGGCCCGTTGCGCGCGACGAAAGTCAGGGCGCGGCGCACCATGGTGGTTGCTTGCCGACGCAAATCGCCCAATTTGCCGAGTTGATCGAGCTTTGCGGCGAGCAGTACCGGCAGAGCGACTTCGTCGAGTTGCACACTGGTCCAGTACGCACGTCCGTCGGCGAAAAAGTTTTGTACCCAGTGTCCATCCGGTTGCTGGGTGGCGATCAGATAGGCGAGCAGGCGGCGCGCCTCGCGATGATGGGCGCAGGCAATCAGCGCCAGGCCGGATTGCACCGCATCGCGCGACCAGACCAGGTGATAGCCGCCGGGATCGTCGCGGGTTTGTCCCCACGGAGTGCTCAAGCTGGCAACGACCGCACCGGGGAAGGCACGGTCATCGTGGACTTTTAGCACCATCGCAGCGCGGCGCAGTGCGGCCTCGACGGTGCTGTCGGCATGTGCGCAATCGAGTTGATCAGCCCAGCGCCGCCAGCCAGCAACAAACAGTTCACGCGCGGCATCGAAGCCGCAGGCAAGCGACGACCACGCCAATGTACGTGCACCTTCGATGGTGTCGGCCAGGCTCAATGCGAGCACGCCCTGCGCGTTTTTCAGTTCACCCAGCAGCGCGACATTACCGTTCGGCGCACTGGCATATTCCCAGGTCATCGCAGCGTTGCGCTTGAAGTCCTGCCAGCCATCGGATTGGCCGACATAGCCGGCACTGGCGCGATCGAATCCGCCGTCGGCGGCGAGCATCAACGCGGTCGTGCCTTTGATCGCGCCGAGCCCGGCGGGAAGCACCATGGCTGTATTGTCGTGTCCGGAACCTTCCAGGTGCGGCGCCAGCAACACGTACAGTTTCATCGCGTCGCCATCAAGGCGATAGCGAATCAGCACGACGTCGCGGATCGGATCGGCGAGAATTTCCAGTTCGAGGCGATAGCGTGCGTGACGATGCACGACGTGCAACAGCGGAACATCCGGCGCTGGCGTCGACAACGTGTAGTTGGAGTCGCGTTTTACTTCGTGCCAGAAATTGTCGCCAGCAACGATGAAACCCAGGTCGCGGATTTGCGGCGTGGAGCAACTCGGCCAATAAACTTCATTGAGTATGCCGCGCCCAAGCGTGTACCAGATGCGACTGGAACCCAAGGCCGTGCCGACCGCATCCTTGGCGCTGCGCGACCAGGCCGGCGGCAACCCTGGTGAACCCGGTGCGATCACGCATCTTCTCCGGCGGCGAGCCGGACCGGACGCCAGTGGTGGTTGTCGTTGAGCAGTCGATTCTGCGTTTTCGGCCCTTCGGATCCGGCGGCATAGAAGTCCGGGACGCCGTGCTTCCAGGCGTTGAGCACCGGGTCGAGCAAGCGCCATGCCCATTCGACTTCATCGAAGCGCAGGAAATGGGCGCGGTTGCCTTCGAGCGCGTCCATGAGCAACTGTTCATAGGCGGAGAACTCGGTTTCCCCATCGCTGACGTAGGGTGCCGTCAGCGCGATCTGATGGCCCTTCAATTCCAACCCCGGCAGTTTCGCGTTCGCAAGCAGGTTCATGGTCTGGTGCGGCTTGATGCGAAAGATCATCCAGTTGTTCTCCGCGGCGACCGCGCCAGGCAGGGCACCGGGCGTGCGCTTGAATTGCACCGCGATTTCCGAGCAATTGCTGGCCAGTCGCTTGCCGCTGCGCAAGTAGAACGGCACGCCCTGCCAGCGCCAGTTGTCGACTTCGAAGCGAAGTGCGGCGAAAGTCTCCGTGCACGAATTCGCCGGCACATTGGGTTCCTTGCGATAGGCGACCATCTTTTTGCGATTCAGTGTGCCAGCACGATATTGGCCTCGCACCGCATGTTGTTCGATGTTGTGTGCCGTGATTGGCTTGACGCTGCGCAATACTTCGACCTTGTGGTCGCGCAACACATCCGCATTCCACGCCGACAAAGGCTCGATCGCGGCCAGACTGAACAATTGCACCAGATGATTCTGCAACATGTCGCGTAGGGCACCGGCATGATCATAATAACCCGCGCGCTTTTCGACGCCGAGGGTTTCGGCGTAGGTGATCTGCACCTGTTCGACGTGCTTGGTATTCCATACCGGTTCGAGGAAGCGGTTGGCAAAACGGAACACCATCAGGTTCTGCGTGGTTTCCTTGCCGAGGAAATGGTCGATGCGCAAGATCTGCTGTTCTTCCCAGTACGCATGCATTTGCGTGCGCAGTTTTTTTGCGGACGCAAGGTCGGTACCGAAGGGTTTTTCAACGACGAGCCTGCGCCAGCCGCCGCGCGGGGCCTGAGGATAGCCGGCTTTGCCGAGCGCTTGTGCAGCTGGACCAAAAAGCGAAGGCGGAAGCGCGAGGTAGAACAGGGTGCCCGGGCTTAGTTTTTTCTCGATGGCACCTAAATCTTCCGGATTCAGTTCACCGCGTGAGTAGTCAAGTTTTTCGCTGAAGCTGTTCCACTTTTTGGCATTGAAGTCTTTGGCAAAACTCTGCAATGCCTTGTGGATTTGCTTGCGGTAGCGTTCAAGATTTCCAGCCTCGCGCGCGTAGCCAAGGATTCGCAGGTTCGGAATCAATCCGTGACAGTGCAGGCGATACAACGCCGGCATCAGCAGTCGCGTAGTCAGATCGCCATTGGCGCCGAGAATCACCAGTGTTGTTGTGGCCATCGCTCAATCCTTTGTGCCGGCCGCTTTCTCGTCGTGACCGCCGAAAGCGTGGCGCATCGCCGACATCACTTTGTCGGCAAACAGGTCGTTGCCGCGCGACGCGAAACGCCCGAACAAGGCCGAGGTCAATACGGGTACCGGCACGCCAACGTCGATCGCCGCCTGCGCCGTCCAGCGGCCTTCGCCGGAATCCGAAACGCGACCCGCATATTTTTCCAGCGTATCGTCCTGACTCATCTCGATGGCGGTCAGGTCCAGCAACCATGATCCGATCACGCTGCCGCGCCGCCACACCTCGACCACATCGCCGATGGGAATTTCGTATTGGTAGCGATCCGGATGTTCCAGCGGTGAAGTCTCGGCATCGGCCGTGCGTTTTTGCTTGCCGACATTGGCATGTTTGAGCACGTTCAAGCCTTCTGCATAAGCGGCCATCAATCCGTATTCGATGCCGTTATGGACCATCTTCACGAAATGGCCGGCACCGTTCGGGCCGCAATGCAGGTAACCGCGTTCGGCTGCCGCGGGTGGTCCTTTACGGCCCGGTGTGCGCGGCGCGGTTTCCACGCCGGGTGCCAGTGCGGCAAAGGCGGGCTCCAGGTGCTTGTAAGCTTCGTCAGGTGCGCCAATCATCTGGCAATAACCGCGCTCACGGCCCCACACGCCGCCACTCACCCCGACATCGACGTACATGATCTTGCGCGTGGCCAGCGCCTTGGCGCGACGCAGGTCGTCGACGTAATGCGAATTGCCGCCATCGACAACCATGTCGCCTGGTGCCAGCAACGGCGCAAGTTCATCGAGTACCTTGTCGACGATCGCAGTCGGCAACATCATCCAGATCGCGCGCGGCGATTCGAGTTTTCCGACCAGTTCCTTGAGCGTGGCCGCGGCCTGCGCACCAGCTTGGACTGCGGCCTTGCGCGCTGGCGCATTCGTGTCGCTGCCGACGCAGGCAATGCCGGCTTGCTGCATGCGTCGCAGCATATTCAGGCCCATGCGGCCCAGACCGATCATGCCCAGTTGCAGCGTTGCAGATTTCTTTTCCATTATTCGTTCTCCCAAAGTCTGAATCCGCCGGTGAAGGCGTTGAGGTTGTCACCGCGCCGCACGTCTTTGGGTAGCTTGTCCAGATGCGCAACGTTGCCACCGCCCAGCACGACGTAGTCGGGTGCGAGCGCTGCGCGCAGGACACGAATCTCTTCGAGCACGTTTTTCTTCCACTTCTTCTTGTCGCGCTGGCGCGCCTGTTCGCCGACGTAATACTCATAGGTGTGTTTTCGGTACGGCATGTGCGCCAATTCCATCGGCTCGATCTGTCCGTCCGCAATCATTGCCGAGCCAAGCCCGGTGCCAAGGCCGAGGAACAGCATGCTGCCGCCTTGGTAACTTCCCAGCGCCTGCATGGCGGCATCGTTGATCAAACGCACTGGGCATCCAAACGCTTTTGCAAAATCGAATCCGACCCAGCCACCACCCAGGTTGGGCGGTTCATGCGCAATGCGTCCCAGGATGACTTGTGCGGGAACACCGATGCTGACGACATCGTAGTGCCAGCCGCGCAGCGATTTACCCAGTTGCGTCAGCATTTCCTCGGGCGTCAGTTGATCCGATGACGCGATGCGTTTCTCGCTTTTGCGCCCGCTACATTTGGCCTTGACGTGGCTACCACCGACATCGAGCACCAGCACGTGTCGTTCGGTTTTCGGCGGAGCATCCTGCTTTCGGCGCGCACCGCGATACCAGCGAATGGCAGCATTGGTGGAACTGTCGTGTTTGAGCTGCTTTGCTGGAGACGTGATCTCCTTCGCCACGCTCAGTGCCAATTGCTTGCCCAGTTCCACGCCCCATTGGTCGAACGGATCAATGTTCCAGATCGTGGCCTGGGTGAATACGCTGTGTTCGTAGAGTGCGACCAGACTTCCGAGCGCGGCCGGCGTGAGGCGTTCCGCAAGCAACAGGTTGGAAGGGCGATTACCCTCGAACACCTTGTGTGGCGCCAGGGCCGCGGGAGTTCCTTCCGCGCGCACCTGCTTGAGCGTTTTGCCGAATGCAAGTGCCTGCGTCTGCGCGATGACATTGGCGAGCAGCAAGTCATGATGGTCGCCGGAAGGATTCAGTGCCGTACCGAAACCAATGAAATCGCAGGGAATCAGGCGCGTACCCTGATGGATCAGTTGGTAAAACGAATGCTGTCCGTTCGTGCCAGGTTCGCCCCAGTAGATCGGACCGGTTTCGTAATCGACCCGATTGCCGTCCACGTCGACATGCTTGCCGTTGGATTCCATGGTCAATTGCTGCAGGTACGCGGGGAATCGCTTCAGGTATTGTTCGTAAGGCAGCACCGCCAGAGTCGGCGCGTTGAGGAAATTGGTGTTCCAAACCGCCAGCAATCCCATGATCGCCGGCAAGTTACGATGCAAAGGCGCGCGCCGGAAATGCGCGTCCATGGTGTGGAATCCGGCCAGCATTTCGTTGAACGCCTGCGGACCGATGGCGATCATGGTCGACAACCCGATCGCCGAATCCATCGAGTAGCGTCCGCCCACCCAGTCCCAGAAGCCGAACATGTGTTTGGTATCGATGCCGAATTCGGCGACACCTTTCGCGTTCGTCGACAGCGCGACGAAATGTTTGGCGATGGATGCCTTGTTCTCGCTGCCGGCAGCATTCAGCAACCAGTCGCGTGCGCTGTGGGCATTGGTCATCGTCTCAAGCGTGGTGAAAGTTTTCGAGGCGACGATGAACAAGGTTTCGTCCGCGCGCAGGCCACGCACGGCTTCGGCAAAATCCGTGTAGTCGACGTTCGAGACGAAACGCATCTGCAATCCGCGATCGCTGTAGTGGCGCAAGGCCTCGTAGGCCATGACCGGACCGAGATCCGAGCCGCCGATACCAATGTTGACGATATTGCGGATCGGTCGCCCGTTGTAACCTTTCCATTCACGCGAGCGAATTGCATCTGAAAATGCGGCCATGCGTTTGAGCGTGGCTTGTACTTCCGGCACGACGTTGACGCCGTCGCAAAGGATCACGCTGCCGGCCGGCGCGCGCAGGGCCGTATGCAGCGCCGCGCGCTTTTCCGTTGTGTTGACCTTTTCGCCTGCGAACATTGCATCGCGGCGTGCTTCCAGGCCGCGTTCGCGGGCCAGCGCGAGCAGGCGCTTCATGATTTGCGCGTCGATGCGCTGCTTGGAGTAATCCAGCAACCAGCCAGCAGCATCGACGCTGAAGCGCGCTGCACGTCCTGCATCGGCCGCAAACAAGTCGCCAAGGTTGGTGCTTTGGGCATCCTGCGCGCAGGCACTCAATTCCTTCCAGCTTTTGCACTCGGTGAGCTGACTCATTTCGGCGACCTCATGCTTTTCTTGATCGTATCCAGGAGTTCCTTCCACGATTTGCTGAACGCGCTGGCCCCTTCGTCCTGTAATTGCGTGGCCAAGGGATCGACATGCAAGCCCAGCTTGGCGAATTGCTCCAATTCGGCGCGAGCGTGGTTGTCGTCTGGATTCATCGACAATTTCAGCGTGCCGTGATCGGCGTAGGCCAGCAGGGTTTTTCCAGGTATGGTGTTGATGGTCAGTGGGGCAGCGAGGTTTTCGATGTACATGACGTCGCTGGCCTTGGGGTCCTTCGCGCCGGTGCTGGCCCACAACAGACGCTGCGGTCGCGCACCGGCATTAAGCAATCGCTGCATGCGCGCACTGTTCAATACGTTGCAATACCGTGCGTAGGTGCTTCCGGCTACGGCAAGGCCCAGGCGGTTATGCATGCCTTCGGGCGTTTTCGGAGCGACCTTCACATCCCAGCGACTGATGAAAATCGAAGCGACGCTGGCCACGTCGGGATTCAGGTTTTCTTCGATGCGCCGCTCAACACCGCGCATCCATGCCTCTGCCGCAGCCTGGTACTGGGTCGGCGAAAACAACAACGTTACGTTCACCGGTACGCCGCGATAGGTCAATTCCTCGATCGCACCAGTGCCCGCCGAGGTACCTGGCACCTTGATGTACAGATTCGAGGTTGCGGCACGTGCGTGCAATTCGACGGCTTGCGCGATCGTGCCATCCGTATCGCCGACGAGAAGAGGCGATACTTCCAGCGAAACCCAACCATCCACGCCTGCAGTACGCGCGTGTGCGGGTTCGAAAATTGCCGCGGCGCGACGCAGGTCATCGATCGCCAGGTCAAAAAACACTTGCTCCGGATCGGTTTTGTCCGAGGCCTTGATCGCATCTTTGTAAGCGTCGCCAGATCCGATCGCCTTGTCGAAAATGCTCGGATTCGAGGTCAGTCCGGTGACGGAATACCGGTCTCGATAGTCGACCAGGGTACCGTTGTCGAGTATTTCGCGGGTGATATTGTCCAGCCACAAACTTTGGCCGGCCCGATGCAATAGCTGCGTTGGATTTGCCATGACGTCTCCTTGGCTTGTCGAAATGAAGTGTCCCGTGAACGCGGTCCGCGCGAGTCACACACCCTGTCTATTCTTGCCACATCACGCGTTAATAATCGCAGAACCCTATTTAGAATAGTCCTGCTCGCGGAGATGTGCGAACGCTACGGACGCGCGCCAATCAGACAACGCATCGTCGCCGAGGTTCCTCCTGGCGCGCCATCTTGCCTTTCCCATACCAAGCTTTCATGGCCTGCGGCGTGCTAGTTACCTTCGGAAAACCAGAGCTTCCACTCGACTATGTCGAGCGGGTAACTTTCTAAAATGGCTTTCACTTACCTGCGGCGAGCGAGTGACTTGCATCAGGTCGGTAGGATGAGTGGAGCGCAGCGATACCCATCTACTTTCGGGGGGGTTGCCCGCTCGATGCAGTCGAGTGGAAGCTGTGCTGTTTGTCGAACGATGATGAGTATCGCTGCGCTCAACCCATCGTAGCCGCCAGGAAGGATCCCACGCGGCGTAGCCAAACGCAGGCCGCGCTACGAAAGTAATAGAAAGGCCACGTCATTGGCCATCCAGCGTGCAACGCGCCAACAACCCCCGCGCCAGCATGGCGTACTGTCGCCGCCGGAACAGCAGGCGCCAATGACTGCCGCCGACCTGGCGCCATAACACGGCGGCGCGAACGGCCGCCAGCAGCAGTGCGCGGATTTGGTCGACCTGGGCCGGTTGGTTCAGGTAATTGGGATTGCCGACGACCATGACGCGCGGCTTCAAGTGCGAGAGCGTTTCGCTGTACAACTGCGCGAGTCGGCCACTGGGGTCGATTTGGCCGGCTTGGGCCTGTTCGATAATTCCGGACATGGCAACGATGCGGTCATGCAGCGCGGTGAGGATATCGTTGCGTGCGGCCAGGGTTCGTTGCAGGCGCAACACGGTGACAGCGATTCGAGTGATCGCCAGATCGCGCTTGCCATGCTCGTCGAGTTGGTCGATCAGCGTTCTCAGGCCGAGATTGAGATTGCCAATGCCGCCATAGACATCCGCGGCCGTGTCGGCATCGATGCGCAACACACTGAGCAGGCTCTGGCGCATTGCATCCGCATCGCAACTTCCGCGCAGGGCGACCTGGCGCACCAGGGCGATCGCCTGGAATACTCCCGCCATGGCAATAACTCGACCTTCTCTCATGGCGCTAGCTGCTTAATGCCGCCGAATGCGGCGTCGGTAGCGTCAATAATAGCGCCTCCGAGACATTCGGCATCGTGATAGAACACAACCGATTGCCCGGGTGTGACGGCGCGTTGCGATGTGTCGAATTCCACGCCGCACGTTTCACCATCGACGCGCACGATGCAAGCCTGGTCGGGTTGACGATAGCGGGTTTTGGCCATGCAGCGAAATTCCCTCGCGGGCGCCTGACCGGCAACCCATGTCAATTCGTTGGCGCGCAGCAACCGCGAATGCAGCCAGGTTGTTTCGTTGCCCTGGGCCACGAAAAGGATATTTTTCGCGACATTTTTCCCCACCACGTACCACGGCTGCCCGCTGCTGTCGCTGCGCCCGCCGATGCCCAGCCCGTTGCGTTGTCCCAAGGTGTAATACATCACGCCATCATGTTCGCCGATGCGCTTGCCGTCCGGCGTTTGCAATTCGCCTTTCTGGGCCGGAATGTAACGACCAAGGAATTCGCGAAAGTCGCGTTCGCCGATAAAGCAGATTCCGGTTGAGTCTTTTTTTGCATGTGTCGGCAGGCCTGCATCAAGGGCGAGCCGGCGCACTTCGGGTTTGGGCAACTCGCCAATCGGAAAAAGTGTGGCAGCCAATTGAAGCTGCCCGAGCGCGTGCAGGAAGTAACTTTGATCCTTGTTGCCATCGAGGCCGCGCAACAGACGGTGGCGGCCGTCGACGCAATCCGTGCGTGCATAATGGCCGGTCGCGATTTTTTCCGCACCCAGCGCCTGCGCGTGTTCGAGAAATGTCTTGAACTTGATTTCGCGATTGCACAGGACATCGGGGTTTGGCGTGCGCCCGGCGCGGTATTCGTCGAGAAAATGGGTGAAGACGCGATCCCAGTAATCGCTGGCGAAATTGCGTGCATGGAACGGTATGCCGAGTTTCGCGCACACGCGCACCGCATCGGCGCGATCTTGTTCCGCACGGCATTCGCCGAAGCGTTCGTCCTCTTCCCAATTTTGCATGAACAGACCGGCAATATCAGCGCCGGACCGCTGTAGCAGCAGTGCGGCGACAGACGAGTCGACGCCGCCGGAAACGCCCACCATGATCGAAGCCGGCACTTTCATTGCGGCCCGACACCGCCAGACATTGGCACGATGGCGTCGAGAGGCAGGCGTTTGCCGCCCAACCAGTCGTCGACGTTGCGCAGCACCATCGGACTGCGTAAACGATCTGCCGCAGCCGCGATTTCGTCTCGGGACAGCCAGATGGCCCGTTCGATCCCAGAATCCAAGGTTCGCGTTGGGTCGTGGCGCAGCGGGGTCGCCGCAAACGCAAACCGCAAAAAATGACGATTACCGTCAGGATTGGACCATTGGTAGACGCCAAGAAAGTCCGACAGGGTGACATCCCAACCCGTTTCCTCGAGCGTTTCACGCAACGCGGCAGCGAACAAGGTCTCGTTTGGCTCCAAATGGCCTGCGGGCTGATTCAGGACTCGCTCGCCGCGTATGTTTTCCTCGACCAGCAGGAAACGCCCGTCGCGCGGGACGACACAGGCGACGGTTACGTCCGGTCGCCAGATTGTGTCGGATTCAGGGTAGTCGGATGTGGTCTGATTCATGCTTGCGCAATGGTACATGAGCCCCCACATGATTGAATCGCAACCGCCGGTGAAGGCGTCGGGCAGCGTTATAATCCGCTCAACCATTTGGAGCACGATCGCAAGCGCATGTCCCAGCAATCTCAACACCAATCCGAACATCAACATGGCCTCGCGCTTGAAGAAGCGCGGCCGGAAGTGCAACGGCCACCGCTTTACCAGGTGGTGCTGCTCAACGACGATTTCACCCCGATGGATTTCGTCATCGCGGTTCTGGAGACGTTTTTCACCATGCCCCGCGAACTGGCTACCCAGGTGATGCTGCACGTACATACCCGTGGCAAGGGCGTATGTGGGGTATTTACCCGTGAAGTCGCCGAGACGAAAGTAACTCAGGTCAACGAATTTTCACGCGCCCATCAGCACCCGTTGTTGTGTACTTTGGAAAAGGCCTGAGAGCCCCCATCTACAAGTAGAGTGATCAAGGATGATTGCAAAAGCACAATCACAGAAGCACATCCTGAATCTCCAGAGCACAATCATCATGTTCAGCAAAGACCTCGAACTCACCATCGGCCAGTGCTACAAGGACGCGCGTGAGCAGCGTCACGAATTCATGACGGTCGAACACTTGCTGCTGGCGCTGCTGGAGAACCCCTCCGCGGCGGCAGTGCTGCGTGCCTGTGGCGCGGATTCGGGCAAGTTGGGCAAGGATCTTACGGCGATCATCCTCGAAACCGTGCCGGTGCTGCCGACCAATGACGAGCGTGACACGCAGCCGACTCTCGGGTTCCAGCGTGTGTTGCAGCGCGCGGTGTATCACGTCCAGTCGTCGGGCCGCAAAGAAGTGACGGGCGCAAATGTTCTGGTCGCGATTTTTGGCGAGAAGGATTCGCACGCAGTGTATTTCCTCAATCAACAGGAAATCACGCGCCTGGACGTGGTCAATTACATTTCACACGGCATGGCCAAGATCGGTCAGGATCCGTCGCAGCCGCAGGCAACCCTGGAACAAGGCAAGGAAGGCGAGGGCGGCGAGGAATCACACGGCAATCCGCTAAGTGAATTTGCCAGCAACCTCAATGAGCAGGCCAAGCTCGGCAAGATTGACCCATTGATCGGGCGCATCGAGGAAGTCGAGCGCACCATCCAGGTGCTGTGTCGGCGTCGCAAAAACAATCCGCTCTATGTCGGCGAAGCAGGCGTGGGCAAGACCGCGCTGGCCGAAGGGCTGGCCAAACGCATCGTCGAAGGCGAAGTGCCGGAAGTGTTGAAAGACTGCACGATCTATGCGCTTGATCTCGGTGCGCTGGTGGCGGGCACCAAGTATCGCGGCGATTTCGAAAAGCGATTGAAAGCAGTGCTGGCGGAATTGAAGAAACAGCCGCAGGCGATCCTGTTCATCGATGAAATTCACACCATCATTGGCGCCGGCTCGGCCAGCGGCGGCACCATGGATGCTTCGAACCTGATCAAGCCCGTGCTTGCCAATGGCGAGCTGCGTTGCATCGGTTCTACCACGTTCCAGGAATTCCGCGGCGTGTTCGAGAAGGACCGCGCACTGGCGCGGCGCTTCCAGAAGATCGACATCGTCGAACCGAGCATCGCCGAGACCTTTGAAATTCTGCAAGGCCTGAAGTCGCGATTCGAAGAACATCACAAAGTCGAATACACCAGTAACGCGCTCCAGGCCGCCGTCGATCTTTCGGTGAAACACATCGGCGATCGGTTGCTGCCCGACAAGGCCATCGACGTGATTGATGAAGCCGGCGCACGCCAACGCTTGATGCCCGCAGATCAGCGCAAAACCGTGGTCGATGTGCCCGAGATCGAGCTCATCGTCGCGCGCATGGCGCGAATTCCGCCGAAGCAGGTTTCGGCGTCGGATCGCGACGTGCTACGAAACCTGGATCGCAACCTTAAGATGGTCGTGTTCGGTCAGGATCCGGCGATCGATGCGTTGTCGGCGTCAATCAAGATGTCGCGCTCAGGTCTGGGCGACGGACAAAAACCGATCGGTTGCTTCCTGCTGGCCGGCCCAACTGGCGTGGGCAAGACCGAGGTCACGCGGCAACTCGCGCTGCAGTTGGGCATTGAACTGGTGCGTTTCGACATGTCCGAATACATGGAGGCCCATTCGGTGTCGCGCCTGATTGGTGCGCCCCCAGGTTATGTCGGATTCGACCAGGGCGGACTGCTTACTGAGCAGATCACCAAACATCCGCATTGTGTGTTGCTGCTCGACGAAATCGAGAAGGCGCATCCGGACGTCTACAACATCCTGTTGCAGATCATGGATCACGGCAAACTGACCGACACCAACGGCCGCGAAGCGAATTTCCGCAACGTCGTGCTGGTGATGACGACGAATGCTGGCGCTTCGCAGGCGGCACGGCGTTCGATCGGTTTCGTAGAACAAAGCCATGCCACCGATGCCATGGAAACTATCCGGCGAGCATTCTCGCCCGAGTTTCGCAACCGCCTGGATGCGATCATCCAGTTTAGTTCGCTGGACATGGAGCACATCCTGCGCGTCGTCGACAAATTCCTGATCGAGCTGGAAATGCAGTTGCAGGAAAAGCACGTCTCATTGAACGTCGATGCCGACGCACGCCGGTGGCTGGCTGAACACGGCTTCGACAAACAGATGGGCGCACGCCCGATGGCGCGCGTGATCCAGGAAAACGTCAAACGCCCACTGGCCGACGAACTGCTGTTCGGCAAGCTGGCCCAGGGCGGGCGGGTTTATCTGAGCGTCGCCAACGACAAGTTCGATGTGCGCATCGAAGCCGACGAGAAGCTGCCGGCGGTGGTGGAGTAGGTATTCGACACGAATTGCATTGCCAAAGCGCAGTCCATGGATGGACGGATTCATGGATAACCGGCGCCGTCGCGGTGCCGAGCATCGCAGACGGGGCGGGAAAATGCCCGTAGGGTCGCGGCGATGGATCGCCGCGATTGCGAAGCAGTGCATGGATGCACTGTCTGAGCAACCCCGCCTCGCCGAGAAGCACAGGGGATTTTGATTCGCAGGAGGCGAATCAAAACACCGCGCTCGGTGCCTAGCCTTTTTGGTTACTTTTTGGGCAATGCCAAAAAGTAACCCGCTCGACGCAGTCGAGTGGATGCCTTTGCTTTGCGGCAAACAAACGATGGGTATCACTGAGCTCAACCCATCCTATGGGTTGCCGTGTCCCGCAATCACTTCATGCGGTAGGTAATCCGACCTTTGGTCAGGTCGTATGGCGTCATCTCGACCTTGACCTTGTCGCCAGTCAGGATGCGGATGTAGTGCTTGCGCATGCGTCCGGAAATATGCGCGGTCACGATGTGGCCGTTTTCCAATTGCACGCGAAACATGGTGTTGGGCAGCGTGTCGAGCACGGTGCCTTCCATTTCGATTTGGTCGTCTTTCGCCATTGAATGTTGTTATTCGGGGGCGGAGCAGTCCGCGAGGGCGGCGATTTTGGCACGTTGCGGGATATTTTGCGATCTTCCGTGATCGCCATGACCGCAAATCGGCTATAGGGGTGGCGGGTTCCAGACCAAATCCTTTGGGGTCATGGCAGGCCAACTGTCTCGCCACGAGCCGACCGGCGAGGATTGATCGCAGGCCATTGCCAGATGGGCAGAAAACTCAATCCGTGGCATCTCGAATGCACCCAGGGTGAGCAAGTGCGCAGAGGTTACCTGCGCGTCGAGCAGAGGGAAGCCCCACAGTTTCAAACCCCGGCAAAGGGCAATCAGCGCGACCTTGGAAGCATTTGTTGCACGGCTGAACATGGATTCGCCGAAGAACATGTGCCCGATGGCGATCCCGTAAATTCCGCCAATCAGCTCGGCCCCGTCAAGGATTTCGACGGAATGGGCATGCCCGAGTTTGTGCAGGTCGGTGTACGCGGCAATCATCTCGTGCGTGATCCACGTATTGGGTTGGCTGGGACGCGGTTGGGCGCATGCACGCATGACATCGACGAATGCCGTATCCGCGCGAATGGTCCAGTCACAATGCTTTAGCCAGCGCCTGAGCTTTGTGGAAATGTGGAGTTTGTCAGTCGCAAAGACCATGCGCGGGTCCGGCGACCACCACAGGATCGGATCGCCGTGTGAAAACCACGGAAAAATGCCGTGTCGATAGGCCTCCAGAAGTCGCGCCACCGACAAGTCTCCACCTGCAGCCAGTAAACCCGCCGGTTCCATCAATGCATTTTCGACGGCAGGAAATGACTCGTCGCCGCCTGCATACAGAATTGTCAGTCGATTGCCTTTCATTCGACGTTGTCAGTCTGCGCATCGAACCGATTCGAATACGGCGAGTGCAGCATCAACTCGGCACCGTGGGCGCGCATTGCGGCAGCCTCATGCGTAAGCGCGTCGCGCACGGCACTGCGAAAGCGTGGATCGGCGATCCAATGGAACGATCGCGTCATCGCTGGTAGAAAACCGCGCGCTAGTTTGTGCTGGCCTTGTGCTCCCGGTTCGAATCGTTGCACGCAGTGGCGCAGGCAGTAGTCGATGCCTTGGTAGTAGCAGGCTTCGAAGTGCAGGCCATCGATGTGTTCGCGACAGCCCCAGTAGCGGCCGTACAAGGTGTCGCGACTGCGCAACATCAGCGCACCGGCAACGTGGATTCCGTCGCGCCGACACAGTACGGCAACAACACGTTCGGGCATGGTGCTGCCCAAATGGCGAAAGAAATCCAGCGTCAATGCGGGGAAATTACCTTTGTCGTCGAACGTTGACAGATAGAAGTCGTGCAACGTTTTCCACTCATCAGAATCCAGTTCGTCGCCGTGGCGAATCTCGCAACTCACGCCGGCGGCGGCAACCAGGGTGCGTTCGTGGCGGATGTTCTTGCGCTTCTTGTGTTTGAGTGCTGCGAGGAATTCGTCGAAATCGCGCCAACCATGATTGTGCCAGTGATATTGCCAATCGAACCGCGACAACCAGCCCGAACCGTCGAATGCTGCAGCGTCGTCGGCAGTGCAAAAATTCAGGTGTGCCGATGACCAGCCTTGACGCGCGGTTTCTGTTTGCATTGCAACAATCAAGGCCTGGCGCAAGGCATTGCCATCCATACCATTGCCAACCAGCAGTCGCGGTCCGTTTACGGGCGAGTAGGGCACCGCGCACAACATTTTCGGGTAGTAGTCCAACCCGTGTTGGGCATAGGCGTTTGCCCAACTCCAGTCGAACACGTATTCACCGTGGGAATTGAGCTTGACGTAAGCGGGCGCTGCCGCGACCAGCGTTGCGCCGCTGTACAAAGCCAGATGACGCGGCAGCCAGCCATGCTCTGCATGCAGGCAGCCGTGGCACTCGAGCCCGGAAAGAAAGGCGTAATCGAGAAACGGATTGTCGTCCGGAAGTAACGCGTTCCAGGCCGATGCCTCAATTTCGTCGAGGCGGGAATGGAAGCGGGTAGTGAGGGGCAAGGACATACAGGTTGCCATTCGTTCCGGGTGACTGCGGCACAGAAAATCCGGAATAGGGAAAAATGTCTCGCCTTTGATGCTCCGACTCCCGACTCCCTAATCCCTAATCCCGGCTCTCAACTCAGCCCGCAAGTCCAAGCTTGTCCAGGTACTTCTCCGCATCCAGTGCCGCCATGCACCCGAAGCCTGCCGATGTCACGGCCTGGCGATATACCTGATCGGCAACGTCGCCTGCGGCAAATACGCCAGGCACGCTGGTTGCGGTAGCGCCGCCGTCGAGGCCGGACTTGATCGTGATATAGCCGCCTTTCATTGTCAGCTGGCCATCGAACAACTCGGTGTTCGGGGTGTGCCCGATGGCGACGAAAAAACCCGTGATCGGCAGTTCGCGGGTGGTATTGTCCTGCATGCTTTTCAGACGCACGCCGGTCACGCCGGTCTGGTCGCCAAGCACTTCATCGACGTTGTGGTTCCAGATAATTTCCACTTTGCCGCTTTGCTGCTTGGCGAACAACTTGTCCTGAAGAATCTTCTCCGCCTTGAACTTGTCGCGGCGATGAACGACGGTCACTTTCTTGGCGATGTTGGCCAGGTACAACGCTTCTTCAACCGCGGTATTGCCGCCGCCAATGACGGCGACGTCCTGATCGCGGAAGAAGAAACCATCGCAAGTCGCGCACGCCGATACGCCCTGACCCTTGAATTTTTCTTCCGACGGTATGCCGAGATATTTGGCAGTGGCACCGGTAGCGATGATCAGCGCATCGCAACTGTATTCGCCGTTGTCGCCAATCAAGCGGAACGGCCGGCCGGACAGGTCCGCGGTATGAATATGGTCGAACAGCATTTCGGTATCAAATCTCTGCGCATGCTCACGCATGCGTTCCATCAGCGCCGGTCCCTGCAATCCTTCGACATCGCCTGGCCAGTTGTCGACGTCCGTAGTCGTCATCAATTGGCCGCCCTGCTGTAGCCCGGTGATCAGGGTCGGCTTCAGGTTGGCGCGCGCCGCATACACCGCTGCGGTGTAGCCTGCGGGACCGGAACCGAGAATGATCAGGCGCGAATGCTTGGGGGTCGTCATGTATAATCCTCACCGCTATGCGGCCTTGAAATCGCGCCTAATGCGCGGTACGGGTTTGCGGCTGAAGCCGTGTTTTCTTCGATACTGTTGCCCGGTCGCCCGCGAAGCCGACGCCTGCCGCAACAGACCGGAAGAATGGGGCGAATCCCGCAATGAATCAAGGTGGCGCTGCGAGTTCGTGTGCAACGCGTCATCGTTGCTACGTTTTCACAACCATCAATCAGGAGTGCTCCATGCGTATTGGCGTTCCCAGCGAGACCAAGACCCTCGAAGGTCGCGTCGCCCTTGTGCCAGCCGCTTGCGCGGACTTGGTCAATCGCGGTCATGAAGTGTTTGTGCAGGCCGGAGCCGGCGAAAAAAGCGGCTTTCGCGACGAAGAGTACCAGCGCGTTGGCGTTAACTTGGCGCCGACAGCGAAGAAGCTCTACGAAGCCGCTGAATTGATCGTCAAGGTCAAGGAGCCGATCGCCGGGGACCTGAAATTGCTGCGCAAGGATCACCTGTTGTTTTGCTATCTGCATCTGGCAGCGGAACCTAAACTGACCAAGCACCTGCTCGACATCGGCCTGACCGGCATTGCCTTCGAGTCGGTGACCGAAGCCGACGGTTCGCTGCCGTTGCTGGCCCCGATGTCGATCATTGCCGGACGCATCGCCGTGCAGATCGGCACGCATCTGCTACATCAACCGGCGGGGGGCAAGGGCAAGCTGTTGGGTGGGCTGCCGTCTACGGATCGCGGCAAAGTTGTCGTCCTCGGTGCGGGTGCGGCGGGTGGAAACTCGGCCGCGCTGGCTGCCGCAGTTGGCGCCAACGTGGTCGTGTTCGACAAGCGTCCGGATCGCCTGGCGCAAATGATGGCGCTTGGTGCCAACGTCACGGCGCTTTATCCGTACGAGGAATATGTTGCCCGCGAAGTGCGCGATGCCGATCTGGTTGTCGGCGCCGTGCTCATTCCCAGCGCCAAGGCACCGCATGTTGTTACCCGCGCAATGGTCAAGTCGATGGAGCCGGGTAGCGTGCTCGTCGACATTTCCATCGATCAGGGCGGCTGCTTTGAAACCTCCAAGCCGACTACCTATGCGAACCCGACCTATCTGGTCGATGGCGTTACGCATTTCGCCGTGACCAATATGCCGGGCGCCGTGCCACAAACGGCTTCCCAGGCGATTTGTGCGGCCATCCTGCCGTATGTCCAACGCCTGGCCGCAGACAAGCATTGGCACAAGTATGCGTCACTGGCCAGCGGCATCAACGTCGCCAACGGCAAGCTGGTGCATCCTGCTCTGAAAGGCATGAAACTTACTTGAAAATAACGACTTGCACGGTAAATTTAAGGTAAAGTAACGCCGTGCCGCGCGAACTCAAACCCAAGCCCGGAAATATTCCGGGCGATGCCATGCAGCGACGATTGCGCGAGGCGGCATTCCTGCTGCTCGCGCCAATCGCCATCTACCTGCTGCTTTGCCTGTTGACCTATAACGCCGAAGACCCAAGTTGGTCGCATGCGGGCCAGTCGCCGCATCTGCACAACCTCGGCGGTGCCATCGGCGCATGGGCGGCGGACCTCGCGTTCTACCTGTTCGGCTATCTTGCTTACGCGTTTCCGCTATTGCTGCTGATCTTTGGCTGGGCGTTGTTTCGCGGCCGCGAGACCGATTCGCGCTCTCCTCTGGAACCGACCTTGCGCCTGATTGGCGGGGTTGCGTTTTTCATTGGTGGCACCGGTCTGGCGCATCTGAAGTTCTGGCAGCAACCGGTCGCACTCCCGGCCAAGGCGGGTGGCGTGCTCGGCCAGATCGTTGGCGACTTGCTCACGCGTGGCTTCGGATTTGCCGGTGCGACCCTGTTTCTGCTCGCCATCTTCCTCGTTGCGCTGACGCTTGCGACCGGGCTTTCCTGGTTCAAGTTGATGGATGCGATCGGGCACGGCCTATTGCGCGGCATCGATTGGATCAAGACGAGCGTGCAACGCCTCGGCGACTTTCGTGCCGCAAGAACGGCCCGCAGCGCGCGCGAAGTAGTTCGCAAAATCGACACGGTGAAACAATCGCGACGCGAGCCGATCAAGATTGAGCCCACGATCAGCAAGGTGGAAAAGAGCCGTCGCGCCGAACGAGAACAGCAGATTCCGCTGTTCTCAGGCATCGCTGATTCCGACTTGCCGCCACTGTCGCTGCTTGACGAACCCAAACAGCAACCCAAAGGCTATTCGGAAGAAACGCTTGAAGCCTTGTCGCGCCAGCTTGAGCTCAAGCTCAAGGATTTCCGCATCGACGCGCAAGTTGTCGGTGTTTATCCCGGGCCCGTGATCACGCGTTTCGAAATGCAGCCGGCACCCGGCATCAAGGGCAGTCAGATCAGCAGTCTGGACAAGGACATTGCGCGCGGCTTGTCGGTCATCAGCGTGCGCGTGGTTGACGTGATTCCAGGCAAATCGGTGATCGGGCTGGAAATCCCGAATTCGAATCGAGAAATTGTGTATCTGTCCGAAATCCTGCGTTCGGAGAAGTACGACGGCATCAAGTCCCCGCTGGCGCTAGCGTTGGGCAAAGACATTGGTGGTCGTGCAGTGGTGGTCGATCTAGCCAAGATGCCACATCTTCTGGTCGCTGGTACCACCGGTTCCGGCAAGTCGGTTGCACTCAACGCGATGGTACTGAGCCTGCTATACAAAGCCACGGCACGCGAAGTGCGCATGATCATGATCGATCCGAAGATGCTGGAACTTTCGGTGTACGAAGGCATTCCGCATCTGCTGGCACCGGTCGTCACCGACATGAAGGAAGCCGCGAATGCGTTGCGCTGGTGCGTCGGCGAAATGGAGCGCCGTTACAAGTTGATGGCGGCTGTCGGCGTTCGAAACCTGGCTGGGTTCAACAAGAAGGTGCGCGACGAGGAAGCCAAAGGCCAACCGCTAATCGATCCCCTATTCAAAAGGCCAGAAGGTTCGACCGAACCTGTGGCCGTGCCGACGCTGGAACCGCTTCCGTACATTGTCGTCATCATCGACGAGTTCGCCGACATGATGATGATCGTCGGCAAGAAGGTCGAGGAGTTGATCGCGCGTCTGGCACAGAAAGCGCGCGCGGCCGGCGTACATCTGATTCTGGCCACGCAACGGCCTTCAGTCGACGTGATCACCGGGCTCATCAAGGCGAATATTCCCACGCGCATCGCGTTCCAGGTTTCGAGCAAGATCGACTCGCGCACGATCCTGGATCAATCCGGGGCCGAAACCCTGCTTGGTCATGGCGACATGCTGTACCTGCCGGCCGGCACCGCAACGCCCGAACGCGTGCATGGCGCGTTCGTTGGCGACGACGAAGTGCACAAGGTCGTCGCGCATCTGCGCAATCAGGACAAACCCGAATACATCGAAGGCGTGCTTGGTGATGTGCAACCGCTGGGCGACGGCCGCGTGATTGGTGCATCGGGCCTACCGGAAGATGGCGACGATAGCGGTGGCGACTATGACGAGTTCTACGACAAGGCCGTAGCCATCGTCACCGAATCGCGGCGCGCGTCGATCTCCGGAGTGCAGCGTCGTCTGAAAATAGGCTACAACCGCGCCGCCCGCCTGATCGAACAAATGGAAGCCGAAGGCATCGTCAGCGCGCCACAACACAACGGCAATCGCGAAGTGCTGGCGCCGCCACCGCCTGAGCGTTGAATTGTTTGTGTTGATAGTCGGCATACAGTGCGGAGATTGAACCACCAAGCACACAAAGGACACTAAGTAGAGCCAACTTCATTGTTTTACCTTCGTGTCCTTCGTGGTAAATGCCTGCGCCCTTGGACTGTCATCATTTGCGTGCCTATCAACCATCAAACCACCGGCTGGAATTCCCTTAAGATGCGCTATCTGCTCGCCACTCTTGCTCTCACTTTCACCATGCCTGCTTTCGCTGTCGGCACTGCGCGCACCAAACTCGATGCATTCGCGCACGACCTGAAATCCATCTCGGCCAAATTCGAGCAAACCACGTACGATCCCAATGGCGGTGCTGGCAAGACCAGCCATGGCACCCTGGCCTTGCAGGCTCCGCGCAAGTTTCGCTGGGAGACCACGACGCCTTACTCACAACTGATCGTCGCGGACGGGGAAAAGGTCTGGGTCTACGATGCAGATCTCGAACAAGTTACGGTACGCGCGCAAGGCACGGAAGAGGCGCATAGCCCGTTGTCGGTGCTGACGGATGTGTCCCAACTCGACCACGATTTCACCACCAGCGAGCAGGGCGAGCATGACGGCTTGACCTGGTTGCGACTGAAATCGAAAGGCGAACAGCCGCAGTTCAATTACTGTGACCTGGGTTTCGACAGCACCGGGCTACAGCGCATGCGCTTCGAGGATACACTTGGCAATCGTACCCAAATCCGCTTTTCGGACTGGCAGCGTGATCCGAAATTGCCCTCAGCCACGTTTACCTTCACGCCACCGCGTGGAGTCGATGTGATTGGCGACCCCACGCCGGCAGCTGTCGCTTACCCGGTCAAGGATTAATCGATCGCCGCAGCCTCACCTTCGATAGCAGCAAGTTGCAATGCGGCAGCAAAATCCTGCGCAAATTGCAGATGGATGCCGTCGGGCCGCAAGTTCATCTGCGCAAGAATCGCCAGCGGCTGCTCGCGCAGTCCCGAAAGAATGACGCGTATGCCGGAGCGCCGACAGCGGTTGAGCATCTGACGCAGGGCGATTACGCCACTGCTGTCGATCAGGGGCACCATGCGCATACGCAAAATGAATACGCGTGTCGGTGTTCTGAACTGATTGATGACGTCGTCCAGACGATTGGCGACCGCGAAGAACAGTGGACCGGAGATTTTGAAGGCTTCGACTCCGACCGGCAATTGTGCACGTTGATCGGGGCCCGGGCTGCGCGTGAAATCATCCTGATCCTCTTCCATCATGGAAACATGCGATCGCACCGCGACCACTTCGCTCATGCGGTGCATGAACAGGAAGGCCGTCAGCACCAGCCCGACTTCGATAGCCACGGTAAGATCGAACGCTACGGTCAACCCGAAAGTGGCCAGCAACACCACGCGATCACCTATCGGCCCGCTCATCAGGTGTCTGAAGCTGTTGATCTCAGCCATGTTCCAGGCGACGATCACCAGTACGGCGGCCAGCGCCGCCAACGGCACGTAGCTCATCACCGGCGCCAGCACGAGCACGAACAGCACCAGGAATACCGCATGCGCGATGCCGGAAATCGGCGAGCGCGCACCGGAACGGATGTTGGTCGCGGTGCGCGCGATCGCCCCGGTCGCCGGCAATCCGCCGAACAACGCCGAGCCGATGTTTGCAACGCCTTGGGCAACGAGTTCACAGTTGGAGCGGTGACGTCCGCCGATCATGCCGTCGGCGACGACTGCGGACAGCAGCGATTCCACAGCGGCAAGGAAAGCGATGGTGAATGCGCTCGGAAACAGTTCGCGGGTGCGTTCAAACGGGATATGGGGAAAATTGAAGTGTGGTAGGGTCGAGGGAATTCCGCCAAAGCGCGTACCGATCGTGTCGACCGGCAGGTGGATGAGCGCTACGGCGAGTGCGCCGGCGACGACTGCGAACAGGAATCCCGGCCAATTCGGCCGATAGCGGCGCAACGCGATGATGATCGCCAAACTGCCGAGCGTGAGTGCAAGAGTTGTTCCGCTGAAAGTGGGCAGATGGTGGAAGTAAGCGTCCCAACGCGCGAGGAATTCGGCCGGAACCTTGTCCATCTGCAGGCCAAGCAGATCCTTCACCTGACTGGAAAATATGCTGACGGCGATGCCTGCAGTAAACCCGGTGATTACCGGTTGCGGAATGTATTTCAGCAAGGTGCCGATGCGCAGCACGCCCGCCGCAATCAGCATGATGCCGGCAAGTAACGTACACAGAATCAATCCACCGTAACCGAATTTGTCGATGACGTTGAACACCACCGGAATAAACGCCGCGGTCGGGCCGCCAATCTGCACGCGAGATCCGCCAAGCAGCGAAATCAGGAATCCCGCGATGATGGCCGTATGCAGGCCCTTGTCCGGGGACGCGCCCGAAGCGATCGCCAACGCCATTGCCAGCGGCAGCGCCACGATCGATACGGTCAGGCCGGCGACCAGATCATGGCGCAGGTCGTCCCATCCATAGCCACGCCGCAACAGGACGAACAGCTTCGGCACGTACAGGTGCCAGACGGAAGTACGCGGTGCCGGATCGGTAGGCATGGGCGCGCATTATAGACGACGAACGGGTGTTTACCGTCGGCGTATTCCGTATGATCGCGCCATGCCGGGTCCCAAGTACCACAAATCCACTACTGCGTTGTTTGCCGAATCCGATGCGCTGAAGCCATTGGCCGAACGCATGCGGCCTCAGCGACTCGACGAAATCGTCGGGCAGGATCGACTGCTTGGCACCAGCGCGCCGTTGCGCCGCGCGATTGAATCCGGACATGCGCACTCGATGGTGCTGTGGGGGCCGCCGGGCTGCGGCAAAACCACGCTGGCGTTGTTGATTGCGCATTACGTCGACGCCGAATTCC
>JBDTLA010000028.1:0-3015 GCA_039935035.1 Rudaea sp.
GGTTGACGTTGCGTCGCAATAACGCAGGCACGTCATTGAATTTTTCCACGCCGCCATTCGCATCGATCGGATACCACAACGCGGGGTCGGTATCGCGCTCGACATAGAAATGCAGCGCTTCGATCAAGCTGTGAAAGTAGCCGTTATGGAAAAACACTTTGCGCGTGGCCACGTTGCGCAGCGTCGGCACTTTGAACTGGCCGCACAGATCCTTGCGCTGTTGCAGATCGGTGCGAAACGGTCCGCACAGACCCATGTCGAAATAGCCCGAATCGCCATTCGCGGGAATGTCCGGATTGCGCGGCACGCCGAGGTTGTCGTAGGTGTAGTCGGTAAACACCGGAGGCGACCCGTCGGCTTGGCGCGTGCTCAAGTGACAAGCCGCGCAGTTGCCCTTGTCGGTGCGATTGAACAGCGCGAAGCCGCGCAGTTCCTGCGGCGACAACATCACCTTTCGCTGCAGAAAAAGATCAAACTTCGAATCGTAGGGATGGAATTCGCGCGCCGACAATTCGTACGACGACAAAGAAAACTCGGCGGCGAGCAAGGCCAGATCCGGATCGTCGAATACCTTGGTACCGAACACCGCACGGAATTCGTCCGCGTAGGTAGCCCGGCTCAACTTGGTGGCCACATCGGCGGCATCGATATTGGCCATTTCGTGCGGCGCGAGCAACGGCCGATTCGCCTGATCGACCAGGTCCCTGGCGCTGCCATCATGATTGAAGCCACCGGTTGGTGTGCCGTCGTTGGCGAAGAAGAATGGGATGCCAAGATTCAGATAGCGTAGCGACGGCACAGCGCGGAATCCGGGAACGTCGAGATTTGCGCCACCGTATTGCACCGGCAGATGGTTCGACTGCGCATGCGCATCCGCCGGATTGTGACAAGTAGCACACGCCATTTTCCCGGATGCCGACAATGATGTGTCGTGGAAGATTTGGCGCCCAAGATCAGTCGGTGTGGGTGCCGATACAGCAGCCGAGTGAGCGATTGCAGGCAGGCAGATCGCGAAAATCGCCATTGCACTAGCGGCTACGGCCAACCTGGCGAACGCAGGCAGGTGTGCACGTCTGCGGCTGAGATGGCATGTGATCATTACGCTTGATTTCCCCAGAGACGCAGCACGTCAAAGGATACGAATGGCAATCTTGTTGCGAATCATTCTCACTTAGAGCAAGAACCAAGTCAAGCGTGATCGTGAGTTATCGCGCGGCTTCAATCCCAGCGATCATCGCGGGTATAGACGACGTGGTCTTCGACCTTGACCGGAAATTTCGCTGTGGGTTCGTAGGCGGGCGGCGCCAAAACCGCGCCGGTCCGGATATCAAAACGCGCACCGTGGCGGGGGCATTCAATCGAATAGCCCTCGATCGTGCCGCCGGTCAACTCACCACCATCGTGCGTGCAGACATCTTCGAGCGCATACAAATCGCCATCGATATTGAACACGGCAATCGGCACATCGCCGTCGTAGACGACCTTGAACTCACCGGGCAGGAGTTCGGATTGTGGGCAGACGTTGATCCAGTTGTTCATCGGCTAGGTGGTGAGTGGTGAGTGGTGAGTGGTGAGCATAAATGGTTCGTCGTTCCCGCGTGCTCTTAGCGGGAATCCAGCGACTTGGCTTTTCGCCAACGCAAAACAAAGACACTGGATTCCCGCCTACGCGGGAATGACGAGCCCCAATTTTACGATTCCCGATTCACCGCACGCGAGTCACAGTTCCTTTGTCAGTACCTCAAAGCGCAAATCGTCGCGTTTGGGAATCCCGAAGCGCTCATCGCCATAGGGAAATGGCCTGAACATTCCGGTGCGGCGATAGCCGCGACGTTCATACCAGGCAATCAGATCGTTGCGTACTGAAATCACCGTCATCTGCATGCACGTGCAGCGATATTCATCGCGCGCAATGCGCTCGGATTCGTTCATCATCTGCTTGCCGGTTCCGCCACCCTGCAACTCGGGATTCACCGCGAACATGCCCAAATAACATGCGTCGTGCTGCTTTTCCAAATGCACGCAAGCGACAAGCTGTGAATCGCGAAACGCCAGCAGCACCCGGCTATCTGGCTTGGCAATGACTTCACCAACGCCCTGCGGATCGATGCGCTGGCCATCGAGCAAATCCGATTCCGTGGTCCACCCGCGCCGCCCGGAATCACCGCGATACGCGGATTCGACCAAGCGCACGACGCCGTCGACATCGGTCATTGCCGCCGCGCGAAACTGCAATGGCGTGTTGTTCAAGATTGCGTTCACTGTCGGTCACCAATGCCCTTTGCTGGTCACGGAGCAGGGTTTACCACCAAGGACACGAAGGACACATAAAAACATAATTCGCATGTCCTTCCCTTTGTGCATTTCGTGTCCTTGGTGTCCTTGGTGGTAAGAATGGCTTGTCTCCTAACCCAACAGCTTGCGGACCCGCCCCAGCGCATCGATGAACCGATCCACCTCGTCACGGGTGTTGTAGAACGCAAGTGACGCGCGCAACGTTGCCGGCACGCCGTAGAACTGCATCAGCGGGTGCGCGCAATGGTGTCCGGAACGCACGGCCATGCCTTCTTGATCGAGTAGCGTTGCCAGATCGTGCGCATGCGCGCCGTCGATCAGGAACGACATCACCGCGGCCTTTTGTTCGGCTTCACCGAACAGGCGCAGGCCGGGCACCGACTTCAACGCGGCAGTCGCATACTCGAGCAATTCATGTTCGTACGCCCCGATATTGTCGCGGCCGATAGCTTCAACATAATCCAGCGCAGCGCCGAGACCGACAAAACCGGCGATATTCGGCGTGCCTGCTTCAAACTTGTGCGGCACATCGGCAAACGTCGTGCCTTCGAAACTCACCGCCTTGATCATTTCACCGCCACCTAGAAATGGCGGCATCGAATCGAGCAACGCTCGCCGTCCCCACAACATGCCGGTACCGGTCGGGCCAAACAGCTTGTGTCCGGTCAACACATAGAAATCGCAACCTAGCGATTGTACGTCGATCGCCATATGCGGCGC
>JBDTLA010000029.1:0-9786 GCA_039935035.1 Rudaea sp.
ACCTTCTCGCGCAGGATTCCCGACGGAATCAGATGCAACACCGTCTTCTTGCCGCCGATGACCAGCGTGTGCCCCGCATTGTGGCCGCCCTGAAAACGCACGACCGCGCCGACGCGCTCAGTCAGCAAGTCGACGATCTTGCCTTTGCCTTCGTCGCCCCACTGCGCCCCAAGAATTACAACTGACTTGCCCATGATGAATCCTGCAATTTCACAAAAGAAGAGCCCCTCTCCCAGCGGGAGAGGGGTTGGGGTGAGGGTCGGAATTATCCGAACGATTACTGAAAACCGCAGCTATTGAGTGCGCGCTCTGGTCGGCCCTCGTCCGTCGCTTTGCGCCACCTTCTCCCAAGGGAGAAGGGAAAATCTCAACCAATCACCCGCAACACCAACACGCCAACTGCAATCATCACCGCACCCATCACGCGCAACTGCCGCGGTTGCAACTGGCGCATCTGTTCGGCCATGCGCTGCCAGGCTTGTGGTGCGGCGAACAGGAACAGGCCTTCGATAACCAGCACCAGGCACAACGCCGCGCCGAATTCATGCGCCATGCTTTGCTTGAATCCTCAGCCGATTCGATCGATCAAAATCCTCAGGGCTTGCCGCCGCCCTTGCTCTCGTCGAAGTAACGCAGGAATTCAGATGTCGGATCGAGCACCAGCACGCCGCCGTTCTTGAACGATTCGCGATAGGCCTGCAGGCTGCGATAAAACGCATAAAAGCCCGGGTCCTTGTTGTACGCGGCCGCCGATATTTCCGACGCCTTGGCGTCGCCTTCGCCGCGTATCTTTTGCGCGTCGCGTTCGGCATCGGCCTTGATGACTTGCACCTGACGATCAGCGTCGGCTTCGATCTTGGCCGCAGCTTCCTGACCGTTGGAACGCTGCTCATTGGCCAGGCGATGGCGCTCGGCGCTCATGCGCTTGTAGACGGAATCGACCACTTCATCGGGAAATTCTATGCGCTTGATGCGCACGTCCACAACATGAATTCCCAATTTCCCCTGGCTGGCCTCGTTGGCCTGGGCGCGCACATTTTCGGTAATGTCCGAGCGCGCACTGGCAATCAGGTCGTTCAACTTGCGACTGTTGAACTCGAAGCGCAACGCGTCCTTGATGATCGGCGCGAGGCGTTGATTGGCGGCCGTCTGCAAGGGATCGGCGCCGAACGATTGGTAGTAAGCGACCGGATTCTGGATTTGCCACTTGACGTAGAAATCGACGTTGACCGCCTTTTTTTCCTCGGTGAAATAGCGCTCCGGTTGCGCCTCAAGATTGAGGATACGGCGATCGTAGGGCACCACTTGCTGGATCAGCGGCAGCTTGAAGTGCAATCCGGGTTTGAAATCGGGCCCGGATTTGCTGCCGACGTTTTCGATCTTGCCGAACTGCAGTACCAAGGCGCTATGGCCTTCCTGCACGATGAATCCGCTATTGGCGACCAGCACCACGAGCAGGATGGCGATTATGGGAATGAACAGCTTCATTGGTCGCCCTCCTTGTTGCTCTTTTGTATTGCTGCGGCAGCCGAAGTAGCCGCGGCAGCATTCGCGTCGGACTGGGTCTTGAGCTTCTCCAGAGGCAGATACAGCAGATTCTTGCCATGGCTGCCGTCAACCACCTTGAGGTTGTCGCCCATCACGGTTTGCATGGTTTCCAGGTACATGCGTTTGCGCGTGACTTCGGGAGCAGCCTTGTACTGCGCTTCGATCAAGTTGAAACGCTCGGTATCGCCGCTGGCTTCCGCAACGCGAGCGGCTTTGTAGCCTTCCGCCTGGGCCAGTATGCGAGCGGCATCACCGCGTGCCAGCGGCACGACTTTGGCCGCATAACCCTTGGCCTCGTTGATGAACTGCTGCTGGTTGTTGCCTGCGTTATTGGCATCGTCGAACGCCTGCTTGACCTCCGGCGGCGGCACGATCTTCTGGAAATTGATCTCGGTGACGAGCAGGCCCACGCTGTACTCGTCGAGCGTTTGTTGCAGCACCTTCTTGGATTCACCGACGACTTCGGAGCCGTGCCCGGACAAAATTGTGTCCATGTCGCTGCGCCCCACGACCTGGCGCACCGCACTTTCCGCTGCCTGCTTGAGCGCCTCATCGGGCCCTTTCGCCGAAAACAGATATTTCTTCGCGTCAGTCACCTGGTACTGGACGTTGAAATCGATCATCACGATGTTCTCGTCCTTGGTTAGCATGCGCACTTCGTCAGACACCGAACGCACGTTGGTGGCATCGACCGGATACACGCGCTCGATCGGCGATGGCCACTTCAGGTTCAGGCCGCTGGTCATCAAGCGATTGAACTGGCCAAACCGCAACACCACGCCGATCTGCTGCGCATCGATCTTGGCGAATGAGGTAAAAGCGACCCAGGCAAGAATCACCAGGACCACGATTATGCTCACACCGCCGGAACCACCGCCGGGGCTGTGGCCGCCAAACAATTTGCTGACGCCATCGCGCAAGCGCTTCAGGATTGCATCGAAATCCGGCGGTTTCTTGCCTTGCCAGGGATCGCGTTTGCCGTTGCCGCTGCCGGGTTCATTCCAGGCCATATCTGTCTCCGTCTACGCCTGAACCGGATGTGCCGATGCAGAGCGGTGTTGCAAGCGCGCATGCGCGCGCCCAGTTGCGGCGCAACCGGGGCGAAATTGATTGCAGGGTTGCCGGGGAATTGTAGGTAGGTGGGTTCGATGCGGCAAGTGCGATCGTCAATACATGCGATTGGCGGTGCAAAGTTCAAGTAGCGCTTGCCATCGTTGGTGCTTTACGAAGTTGCGCCTTGAGCCAGTCGCCCTCGCCTTCAGGCAAGCCAAACAACGCCTCCAGCAACGACCGCGGCGCATCGATTTCCAGCTCCCAGCCCTGCTCAGCAGGACGTTCGCTGGCCACGAGTCCCTGCGCGAACAAGCGCGCGCGCAGCCGACCCGCGTCATCGGGTACGTGCACCCAGCAATGTACGCGCTCATGCTGCAAACAGCGCGCAAGTGTATCGCGCAACAAATCCAGGCCTTGCCCGGTAACAGCCGAAGCCCACACCCGCGGCGTGCGCCCCCCATCGAGCATATCAACGCGGGGAAAAGTGCCCCTTTTGAAAGTGCGATCAGGGATGATCGCTTTGTGATCTTCGCCAACAAGGATGTTGGCAGGGATACTCTTGTTGCGAGCAGGGATGATCGTTTCGTGATCTTCGCCAACAGGGATGGTGGCAAAAATACGGTCCAACTTGTTGAAGACCTGGATTTGCGGCACATCCTGCGCACCGATTTCTCCGAGCACGCGTTGCACTTCGTCGATGCGCTGAGCGTGTTCCGGATCGGATGAATCCACGACATGCAGCAGCAGGTCGGCGTCGCGGGTTTCGATCAGGGTCGATTTGAAAGCAGCGATCAGGTCATGCGGCAGGTCGCGAATGAATCCGACCGTATCGGCCAGCACCACCGGCCCACACGACAAACCCTCGATACGCCGCAAAGTTGGGTCCAGCGTTGCGAACAACTGATCGGCCACGTAAACGTGCGCGCCCGTGAGCGCATTGAACAGCGTGGATTTGCCTGCGTTGGTGTACCCGACCAGCGATACCAGCGGCACCGCGTTGCGCTGACGCGCGCGGCGCGCCTGGCCGCGCTGGGTCTCAACCTTCTTCAAGCGCGCCGTAAGCTGCTTGACACGTCCAGCCAGCAGCCGGCGGTCCATTTCCAGCTGTGTTTCGCCCGGACCGCGCAAACCAATCGCACCGCCGCGTTGGCGCTCAAGATGCGTCCAGCCGCGTATCAGGCGCGTGGCCATATGCTTGAGCTGCGCCAACTCAACTTGCAATTTGCCTTCGTGCGAGCGCGCACGTTGGGCAAAGATGTCGAGGATCAAACCCGTGCGATCAACGACGCGGCATTGCGTCAATGCTTCCAGGTTTCGCTCCTGGACCGGGCTGAGCGCGTGATTTACGAGGATCAAGTCTGCGTCGAGCGCCTGTTTGAGATCCTTCAATTCCTCGGCCTTGCCGCTGCCGATGAAGTACTTCGGACTCGGCCGCTCAATGCGTGCGGGCAGTGAACCGACAATACTTGCACCGGCCGAACGCGCCAGCTCGGAGAACTCCGTCAATGCTTCGGGGTCGCTATCGCCAGCCCGATGCGGCTGCAACAACAGCGCGCGCTCGCCTTTGCGGGAACGTTCAAACACGCCGTCTACAACCGCCCGTGTTCAGCGCGCGCAAGCACGGTCAACGGCATGCGTTGTGTCGCCGGGTTCAGCAAATCTCAACCTTCCACCGGTTCGCCCGCAGCGTCGTCGTCAGCACCACCGTGCTCATTGCTGATGTGCACATTGCGGCTGGGCACAATGGTCGAAATCGCGTGCTTGTAGACCATCTGGCTAACGGTATTGCGCAGCAGCACCACGAATTGGTCGAACGACTCGACCGTACCTTGCAGTTTGATGCCGTTGACGAGGTAAATCGAGACCGGAACACGATCACGCCTCAGTGCATTCAGGAATGGATCCTGCAGTGACTGCCCTTTTGACATTTTTATACTCCCGCTCACAAGTCTGCGATCCGGCAAAAAAGAGTCGCGCAGTCGCAATTGCAGGCTTTGGACTGCCGCGCGCCGGGTCAAGTGGCGAAATACTAACCTTTTTCAGCAATTTAGCAACGTATTCCTTATCCCGATTTTTGCAATTTCGCGTCTTGGGCATCCTTATAGGGAAAAATTTCCTTCAGGCTCTTCCCACTCAGTTGCAGTACAAGGCGCGCAGGGAAGAAGCTCGTGCACACAAGGACACCAATGACGTAAAGAAACTTGTGAGTAGGCTGGGTGAGCCTGCGAACCCCAACATCCAACGATTGGAACATGTGCAAGCGTTGGGCATGGCTTTGCTCAGCCCAACCGACACGGCCCTTGTTTGGCGTGCTTGGCGTTATTTGCGGACAATTGCTCTGAATCGCCAGCGCGTCAGTTGAGGAATTCGCGCAGTGCCGCTTCGGCGCGCACAGCAAAACCTGCATCCAGCGCGTCAAACACACGCGCATCCAGTTCGCTGCGCAACCAGGTCAATTGGCGTTTCGCCAATTGGCGGGTGGCGAACAGCGCGCGGTCGCGAAACTGTGCCGCGTCATACTCCCCTTTCAAATGCCGCCAGGCCTGCCGATAACCAACGGCGCGCAAGGCCGGCAAATCCGCATGCAGATCGTCGCGGCTGGCCAGACTTCGAACTTCATCGAGAAATCCCGCGCCCAGCATGGCATCCAGGCGCCGCGCGATGCGCGCGTGCAGCGCGGCGCGGTCCTCGGGAATCAACGCCAGTTTGAGCACACGGTAACCAAAACGCTGCGTCGGGCCACGGTGCTGTTGCGACAACGGCTTGCCGGTCAGCGCGATGACTTCCAGCGCACGCTGGATTCGCTGCGCATCATTGGGATCGATACGTGCAGCGGCCACCGCGTCGAGTGCGGCCAGGCGCGCGTGCAGCGCGGGCCATCCCGATTGCGCTGCCTCACCGGCCATGCGTGCCCTCAGCTCTGGATCCGCCTCCGGCAAATCGGACAGGCCGTATTGCAGGGCGCGGAAATACAACCCGGTTCCTCCAACCAGCAAAGGAACCCGGCCAGCCGCCGTGATTGAGGTCATTTCGCGCAATGCGTCCGCGCTGAATTCCGCCGCTGAATAAGGTTGGGCCGGATCGCGAATATCGATCAGCCGATGCGGGAATTGCGCCAGCGTTGCCGCATCGGGTTTCGCCGCGCCGACATCCAGCCCGCGATACACCAGCGCCGAATCCACGCTGATCAGGTCCAGCGGAAACGATCGCGACAACTCGCATGCCAGCGCGGTCTTGCCCGAAGCGGTCGGGCCCATCAGGAAGATGGCAAGTGGGCGCTGGTCGGCAGGCATGCGGCGATTGTAAAGCGTCGACCAGGAGCGTGGCCTATAATTGCCGCAATAACAGGAGAGTGCCGTGGCAAATACGATGAAAGCCTTGGTCAAGCGCGAAGCCGGAAAAGGCATCTGGATGGAACAGGTGCCATTGCCGGAAATCGGTCCGAATGATGTGCTGGTCAAACTTGAGAAGACCGCGATCTGCGGTACCGACCTGCACATCTACAAATGGGACGAGTGGTCGCAGCGCGTCATCAAGCCGGGTCTCGTCATCGGCCATGAGTTCGTCGGTCGCATCGTCGACATGGGACCGGGCGTGCGTGGCTACACGGTCGGGCAGCGCGTATCGGCCGAAGGCCATATCGTCTGCGGCGTGTGCCGCAACTGCCGTGCAGGCCGACAGCACCTGTGTCCAAACACCACCGGCATCGGCGTCAACCGCAATGGTGCGTTCGCGGAATACATTTCCATGCCGTCATCGAATTTGTGGCCGATTCCGGATCAGATTCCGTCGGAGCTTGCCGCGTTCTTCGATCCGTATGGCAACGCCGCGCACTGCGCGCTGGAATTCGACCTGATCGGCGAGGACGTACTCATCACTGGTGCCGGCCCGATCGGCATCATCGCCGCAGGCATCGCCAAACACGTCGGCGCGCGCAACGTGGTCGTCACCGACGTCAACGATTACCGCCTCAAACTCGCCGCCGACATGGGTGCGACGCGCGTAGTCAACGTATCCAAGCAGTCGCTGAAGGAAGTCGTGCAGGACCTGCACATGGAAGGCTTCGACATCGGCATGGAAATGTCCGGCAACCCGCGCGCGTTCAGCGACATGCTCGGCTGCATGTATCACGGCGGCAAGGTCGCGTTGCTCGGCCTCCTGCCCAATGGTGCCGGCATCGACTGGGACAAAGTCATCTTCAAGGGCCTCGTGCTGCATGGCATCTACGGGCGGCGCATGTACGAGACCTGGTACAAGATGACGCAAATGTTGCTGACCGGTTTCCCGCTGCAAAAAGTGCTCACGCATCAAATCCACATCGACGATTTCCAGAAAGGCTTCGACCTGATGGAGTCCGGCAATTGCGGCAAGGTCGTGTGTTCGTGGAATTGAAGTCAGCATGACTTCATCCCGGACAGCACACGGATGTGCGTCGATCCGGGATCCCGTTCTGAAATTGCGCCACTCAAGAAACCCTTCCGCATGGATTGCGGCTGGTTTCTGACAACAATGCCCCAAAACGGCGTTCATCCCCGATTCCAGCACTGCCCGCGAAGATGCGCACATGCGCCCTTTTGCCTTATTTTTCTTCGCCACATTGACCTGCGCCGCGCACGCCAACGGAACCTTCGAACCCGAACCGTTCCTGCAAGCCGCCACGCTGGTGCAGCCGGTTTTTTTGAGTGGCCCGAACTTCACCGTGGTGCCTGAAGTGCAGGTGCGCGGTTACATGGCCGATTTCCTGATCGACACGAAGTTCGGCCCAGTGCATGCCGACAGCGTGCAGATGCTGGCGATTCGCGTCGCGGAAATTCCGGCACTGGAAATACTCGATCGCGCCAGTCACACCGGCGCGTTTGCTGGTGCCATCGCGCAAAGCGGTGCGATGACAGGAAACGCTTTACTCACGGTAGCCACGCATCCCATTGCAACGTTGACCGGTTTGCCGGCAGGTGTGGCGCGCTACCTGGTCACTCAATGGGACAGCTGGAGCGGTCGCGCGCAGTCGCTGTCGGATCGCGCGTCGAAGAAGTTCGAAAACGTCGGCGATCCGTATAACGCCCCGATCGGTCCTATGACGGCGGAACGCCGCGCGGCGCTGGACCCAACCGATCCTGTCGACGCGAAGAATCGCGCATGGTATGCACGGGTGGGCACGGAATCCAAGCGCGAAATCAAGCGCCAGGTGAAATTCAGCAGTCAGCGTCGCGAGTTGGCCAAAGTGCTCGGCGTCGACCCGGACACCAGCAATCCGTTGCTGCGCGAAAGACTCGATACGCTGGCATGGGCCGCGGCATGGGGTGGGTTCTCGGCCGGCCAGGCACTCGGACAGATTGGTGGTACGGCAGCGACCGTCATCAGCGACAGCGGAAAGCTGAATCAATACGTGTGGACGAAAACGCCTGAGCAGCTGCGCGAGATCAATCAAAAGCGCCTGCTCGCTTTCTGCAGCGACGAATACACGGTGCGGCAGTTCCTTCGCCGCGGCGGTTTCACCGATAGCCTTCGAACGTCGCTCGCGGACGCACTGGACAAACTCCAACCCGAACACGGTTGCAACGAATTGCTCGAACTGGCCACGACCACACATGGCGAAGTTGAAGCGCGGTTCATCGTCGATGCGCTCAAGCAGATCGAAACCGAAACAAATTTCCGCGGCGGCTCGCTGCTCATCGTTGGCGCGGGCATCGCCTGGCGCATGCCATCGGGAAAGTTGATCCTGCCATTACCGGTGGATTACCTGAGCTGGAACCACAACCTCGCCGCGTTCTTCGATCTGCCGGAACTGCGCAATACAAACAAGACTGTCTTGATCGGCGGCCAGGCGTCGATGCTCGCGCAACAACAGCTGACCGAGCGTGGCTGGAGCATCAACCTGCACGTGGCCTACGACGGCTCGCCCGCCTACGTACGCGCGATCGAATTCAACGCGCTTTCGAAATCAGAAATCCGCGCGCCTCAGGAAATCCGAAAAACCTATTGAATGCGCGGCGCCACTTCGAGTTTGTCGAGCTGGTCTTCGTAGTACATGCCGCCCGACGCAAAAATGAGAAAACTCCTGGCCGCCGTGTGCGCGGCAGCGTTCGCATCGGCGTCGCGCAAGGTGTCTTCCGCGGCCACCGCAAACAGGTTCTGCACGTTGTTCAAACCTGCGTCGCTGAGTTGGCGCAAACGCCGGAACAACGCTGCTCGTGCTTCCGAATCAAGCCGGGCCACGTACACGCTCACCTGCGCACGCAGCGCTGCGCGCGCTGCCTCCGGGGAGCTCGGACGCGGAGTCGGCAAGTGGAACGTTACGCGTCCGAACGTATCGGCATACGCATTTTGATCGACATGCAAGACGATGCGTTCGCCGTGCGCCTGCGCAGCCGCGTCGGGCGCACTAGCAATCAGGCGCGTTGTACGATTTATATCATCGAGCATGTCCGAGCCGATGCTGGCCCAGTCCTTGTTTACATGGCCCAAAAGCATCGGTAGGAATTCGCTCCACCATGGCAATGCAAACAGCATCGCGATCGTCAGCGCCCACACCACGGCGGACCGTTGGCCACCGAACAGAAAGCCGATGCCCATACGCCAGACGAACAGGCCAGGCACAGCGAAAATCGCGGCGAAAACCAGTCCCATGAAAAAGAATCCGTCGCGACGATCCTCCATGTACTTCGTCGGCATCGCTTCTTCCGGATGTCGCGGATCGAAGGCGAGCGGAAATGCCGGGAACGGCATCGACCAACTCGCCGATGCGACATCGCTCGGGCGATCGAATCGTTGCTTCATTGCAGCAAGCGCCGTTGCCGGCGGCGGCGTGCTGAGCATGAAGCTACTCGACGGCGGATGCGACTTCAGCCAGTCAAGCGCAATCTTCCCCATGCGCATTTGCTCAATTGCGAAACCGCTGGCATCGCGGGCGAAAGCGAAGGGAATTCCCGGTGCGAGCGTGGCCCAGTCGTACAGCTGAAAATCTTCACGGAACGCAAAACGATTGCCACAAAATGCGCGACGTAACGGCGCGCCCCAGTCGTTGCCATACTCGACCACAGCGCAGGGGCTGATCTTCACGGACGGCTCCCAATACGTGTCTTGTTTGCGCACCGTAGCGGGGTCGAACTCCAGCGCCACCCAGCTTTCAACGATTCGCCCGGATGCCCTGCCGGTAAAGCTGGCGTAATGCTTTGCATCGATCAA
>JBDTLA010000030.1:0-9986 GCA_039935035.1 Rudaea sp.
TGCATGAATTGGCGGTGGAGGATGCCCACGTCGCGCATCAGCGCACCAAGATCGAGGCCTATGGCGAATCGCTGTTCATCGCCGTGCATACCGCGCAGATGTTCGGCGACAAGATCGAATTCGGCGAGACGCATCTGTTCCTCGGGCAGAATTATCTGGTCAGCATTCGACACGGCGCCTCGCTTTCGTATGCGCCGGCGCGACGTACGTGCGAATCGGCGGCTTCGCAATTGGCGCTTGGGCCCAGCTACGCGTTGTACGCGGTGCTGGATTTCATCATCGACAACTACATGCCGATCGTGGGCAACTTCCAGACCCGGTTGCTGCAGCTGGAGCACGCGATTCTGGGTGGTGAATTCCAGCAGCACACGATCGTGCAGTTGTACGAGCTGAAAAAAGAACTGGTGCAATTGCAACTGGCGATGACGCCGATGCAGGACATCATGAGCCAGCTCGTGCGCCTGTATCCGGGCTTGATTCGCGACAAGGTGCGACCGTACTTCCGCGATGTCGGCGATCACGCCGCGCGCATCAATGAAAGCGCCGGCGCCATGCGCGAAATGCTGACCACGGCGATGGACGTGAACCTGGCCCTGGTTGGCGTGGCGCAGAACAACGTATTCAAACGCATCGCCGGCTGGGGCTTGTTGCTGACGGCGCCAACGCTGCTCGCCAGTTGGTACGGGATGAACTTCCACGACATGCCCGAACTCATGGCCGCACACGGCTATCCGATCGCGGTTGGCTCGGCAACAGCCATGTGCATCGTTCTTTACATTCTCCTGCGCCGCGCGAAGTGGTTGTGAGATGCGCAAACTGCTGCTGGTGATTCCGTTCGCCGGCACGCTGCTGGTGCCACTGTATAACTTCCAACAACCCGCCCTGTGGGGATTTCCGTTTTTCTATTGGTACCTGTTCGGCTGGGTACCGCTGGCGTCGCTGCTCACCTGGATCGCGTATCGGAACCGGCCTCGATGAGTGGCACCATCCAGTGGACGGCGTGGGCGGTATTCATTGTGTTTTTTGGATTGGTCAGCGTGCTCGGTTTCGTCGCGGCGCGCTGGCGTCGTGGCGACCTGAGCCACCTGCACGAGTGGGGACTCGGCGGGCGACGCTTCGGCACGTTCGTCACCTGGTTTTTGCTCGGCGGCGATTTGTACACCGCGTACACGGTGATTGCGGTACCGGCTTTGGTTTATGCCGTCGGCGCGTACGGGTTCTTCGCCCTGCCCTACACGATCATCGCCTATCCGTTCGTGTTCGCGGTCATGCCACGATTGTGGAACGTGTGCCGACGGCATGATTACCTGACGATTTCCGATTTCGTCGAAGGCCGCTATGCCAGTCACTGGCTGGCGCTGGCCGTCGCACTGACGGGTGTGCTGGCGACGATGCCGTATATCGCCCTGCAACTGGTTGGCATGCAGGTGGTGTTCGAGGCGATGGGTTTCGGCGCGGTGCGTCAGGGAGCAGAAATCGCGCTGGCCGTCGCATTCCTCGTGCTTGCACTGTACACGTATACCAGTGGACTGCGTGCGCCGGCCCTGATCGCTTTCGTCAAGGACACGATGATTTACATTTTCGTGATCGCCGCGATCATCGTGATTCCGGCCCAGCTCGGCGGTTACGGCGCGATTTTCGCTGCAGCGGAAAAATCATTCGCGGCGCAAGGTGGCGCACACGGCATCCTGTTACATGCCGGTCAGGCGATGCCGTTCGCCACGCTTGCCCTGGGTTCGGCCTTCGCGCTGTTTTTGTATCCGCATGCAGCCACCGGCACACTGGCCGCATCCAGCGCCAACACCATCCGGCGCAATGCCATTCTGCTGCCCATATACAGCATCGCGCTCGGATTGATCGCATTGATGGGCTACATGGCCATAGCCGCGCACGTACCCGCCAAGGGCAACGCCATCGTGCCGGCGTTGATCCTGCAAAGCTTCCCGCAGTGGTTCGCCGGATTCTGCTTCGCCGCGATTGCTCTCGGCGCGCTCGTGCCAGCAGCGATCATGTCGATCGGCGCGGCAAATCTGGTCACGCGCAATATCTGGCGACCGTACATCAATCGCAACATGAGCGCGGCACAGGAATCCAACGTTGCCAAAGTCACCTCACTGGCGGTGAAATTCGGCGCATTGGTGTTCGTCATTTTCCTGCCGCTGGAATTTGCGATTAACCTGCAATTGCTCGGCGGCATCTGGATGCTTCAGGTATTTCCCGCCGTCGTGTTCGGGCTGTTCACGCGCTGGTTTCGCGCCAATGGACTGCTTGCCGGGTGGGCGCTGGGCATGACACTCGGCACCACGCTGAGCTGGATGCAAGGCGTGAAACCGATTTATTCGCTGCCTGGCGTCGGTGGCGTCTACATCGGCCTGATCGCGCTCGTGGCAAACATCGCGTTGGCGGTGTTGATTACCTGGCTCGGCAACGCCAAAGGCGCTGCGTTCAATCGCGACTCCACCGTTGCAACGGATTATCAAGATCCGCGCTGATCTCCCCTTCTCCCCTCGGGAGAAGGTGGCGCGCAGCGACGGATGAGGGCCGATCAGAGCGTCGAAACCTAGAGCCCAGTTGACCGATCATTTGGCGCATCCGACCCTCACCCCAACCCCTCTCCCGGCGGGAGAGGGGCTCCGGTCGAACCTGCTCTGACCTACTCAACTTGCGCCCAGCTTGCGTTCGTAGTCGACAAAGTCGAAGGCGAATTCATGGCGCCCTTCGGCTGGATGAGCAGTTCGCGCCGTCTCGCGCCATGCCCGCACGTCGAAGCGCGGGAAAAACGAGTCTGCATTCTCCACCGCCGCGTCCACCCAGGTCAGATGCAAACGCGTCGCCAGCGGCAGGGTCAGTTGGTAAATTTCACCGCCGCCGATAACCATCAACTCTTCTCCCGTCGCCAGTTCCACGGCCACGTCGATTGAAGATACCGACTCCTGCAGTGGAAACGGCGCATGTCCCTCACGCGTCATCACCAGATTGCGCCGTCCCGGCAATGCGCGCCCGATCGCCAGCGCCGTCTTGCGCCCCATCAGCACGGGCTTGCCCAGCGTGAGCTGCTTGAAGCGCTTCAAGTCATCCGGCAAATACCACGGCATCGCACCGTCACGGCCAATGGCGTGGTTGCGATCAAGTGCGGCGATGAGGGAAATGTGGCTCATACCGCAATCGGCGCCTTGATTGACGCATACGATTGGTAGCCTTCGATGGCGATGTCCTCGAAGTGGAAATCAAAGATCGAGCGTACCTCGGGATTCAATTTCAGCGTAGGCAACGGCATTGGCTCGCGCGCGAGTTGCGTGCGCGCCTGGTCAATGTGATTTGTATACAAATGCGCATCGCCGAGCGTATGCACGAAATCGCCGACGTTGAGATTGCAAACCTGGGCGACCATGTGCGTCAGCAACGCATAGCTGGCGATGTTGAACGGTACGCCGAGAAAAATATCGCCGGAACGCTGATAGAGCTGGCACGACAAGCGGCCAGCGGCGACGTAGAACTGGAATAACGCATGGCACGGCTGTAGCGCCATCTTGGGTAGATCGGCGACATTCCATGCGCTGACGATCAGTCGACGCGAATCCGGATTGCGTTTTATCTCATCAATCAGCCACGTGATCTGATCAATCGTGTTCCCGTCGCCCGCGGTCCAGCTTCGCCATTGCCTGCCGTAAACCGGCCCCAGCTCACCGTTGGAACTGGCCCACTCGTCCCAGATGCGCACGCCATTTTCTTTCAGGTAGGCAACGTTGGTTTCGCCGCGCAGGAACCACAGCAATTCGTGGATGATGGATTTCGTATGCAGCTTCTTCGTCGTGACCAGCGGAAATCCGGCCGCCAAGTCGAAACGCATCTGGTAACCAAACAGCGACAACGTACCGGTGCCGGTGCGGTCGGACTTTTCGGTACCGCGATCGAGGATGTCGCGCAGCAGGTCAAGATATTGGCGCATCAGGCCGTGTCCGGGGCAGTCGCGGGCATCAGCGTCGGCGCGCGCCGCGACATCACCAGCAACACGATGCCGATCACGATCAGCGGAATCGACTGCACCTGCCCCATCGTCAACCAGCCCCACGCCAGATAGCCCAGTTGCGCATCCGGCACGCGAACGAATTCCACCAGGAAGCGAAAACATCCATACAGCAGGGCGAACATTCCGGAGACGGCGTAGCGCGGGCGTGGCTTGCGCGAGAACAGCCATAACACGGCAAACATGACCACGCCTTCGAGCGCGAATTCGTACAGTTGCGAAGGATGCCGGGCCTGATCGTTGAGCTGGCCGGCCAGATACATCTGGTGCAGCTCAACCGGCGTCTTGCCGAGGTTGTCTAGCGCGCGCGGGAAAATGACTCCCCACGAGACGTCGGTCAGCTTGCCCCACAGTTCGCCGTTGATGAAATTACCGAGGCGGCCCAATCCAAGGCCGATCGGCACCAGCGGTGCGACGAAATCGATGCTGTCGAAAAAGTGGATTTTCTGCCGCCGCGACCACCACCAGCCGGCCGCAAGCACACCGAGCAAGCCACCGTGGAACGACATGCCGCCATCCCAGACGCGAAACAGCGCCAGCGGATCGTGCACGATCCAGTCCGGTGACACATACGAAAGCATGTACCACACGCGACCGCCAACGATCACGCCGAGCATGCCGTAGAACAGTAGATCGGAGAACGCTTGCTGGTTTACCGGCAGGCGCCCCTGCTTGCGCCGCAACTCGCCCAGCCACCACGCGGAAAGGAAGGCGAGAAGGTACATGATGCCGTACCAGTGCACCTGCACAGGCCCCAGATGAAAGGCAACGGGATCGATATCGTGGAAATAGGGCATGGGCAATGGTTGTCCGGCAGCGCTGCGGCAAAGCCCGCAGTTTATCGGATCGGCACCGGCCCGTGCGATGGAGGCGGACACGGTGAACGCGCGACAGAGCATGAAGCCTGAACATATACGCCTGCGGGCAAGCTCCGGCCAATGCTGGCATAATTGCGGTTTGACCGCCGAAGGAGTCACCCATGGCCAAGTACACCATCCTGCGCCTGCTTCCCGCTGTCGCGTTGATCGCCTGCATGGGCACCGCGTTTGCCGAACAGGCACCGACAACCTTGCCCAAGGTTACCGTGGTGCCGGATCAGGATTTCGCCCGCCATCCGCCACTGCAAGCGCCAGCCTTGTCGCCCGACGGCAAACTGATCGCCGTGGCCGTGCACAACACCAAGGACGATCAGGACAAGTGGCAACTCGCCGTCATGCAATTGCCTGACCTGAAGTTCGTCAGCCGCCTGGACATGGTCGACAAATACCGGCCGATCGACGTTACCTGGGTCGACAACAAGCGCCTGGTCATGGGCACCGGCGAAGAAACCGGTTTTGCCGAAGCGCCGCGCGCCACCGGCGACATCATCGCCGTGGATTTCGACGGCAAGAACAAGCGCCTGCTCTATAGCGACCGCGCGCGCAGTTCGACCGCCGCAATGACCAACATGCTGAAGATTCCACAAGGATTCGGGCAAGTCAGCGGCCTGCCGGAAAAGACCAACGGCCATTTCTACATGACCGTGTTCCCTTCAGCTCAACGCGGCGGCAGCGATGCCCAAGCGCACCGTACGCTGATCTTTGACATCGACGCACGCAGCGGCAATGTCAATCAAATCGGTGAGATCAATCGCGACGGCTATGACTTCCTCGTTCACGACGGCGTCGCCCGCTATGCGTCCGGCTCGGACAACCAGATGCAGGACCACACCTTTTACCGCGCCAGCGCGGACCAAGCCTGGACTGAACTGCCGCGTTCCGTGCTCGGCAAGCAGTTCAACCCGGTTCGCATGACGCCTGATGGCAAGCAGTTGTATTCGATCGGCAACCTCACGGGCGGCCCGGACGAATTGGCCATCAGCAATCTCGACGGTACCAATCGTCGCGTGCTCGCTTCCAATCCGCGCGTCAGCGTCGGTAGCGTGAAGTGGACACCCGCGCCGCGCACACCGTACGCGGTGGTCTTTGCAGATGGCAAGCCCACCATCACCTATCTGGAAAACAACAAATACGCGACCGCACTGAAATCCCTCAACGAGAAGTTTGGCGACCATTTCGTCACTTTCTACGACATGAGCGAGGATGGCTCGACCGTCATCCTGCACGCCAATAGCGATCGGGACCCGGGTACGTTCGCGTTGTACGATATGAACAATAGTAGCGTCCGTCCGCTCTATCAGATAGAGCCGTGGCTCAAGGCGGATCTGCTCGGCAAGCGCAAGCCGTTCTGGTTCAAGGCATCCAGCGGCACCGAGCTGGAAGGCTTCATCACCTTGCCGCCGCATCGCGTCGAGAAGAACCTGCCGACGATCTTCATCGCCCACGGCGGCCCGATCGGACCAAGCGATCCATGGGCATTGGGCGGTTCGTGGGAGAACAATGAATCCCAGTTCCTGGCTACGCACGGTTATGCCGTGGTCCAGGTCAACTATCGCGGTTCGGGCGGACGCGGCAAGAATTTCGAGGATTCCGGCAAGCGCGAGATGGGCACCGGCATGATGCAGGACATGCTCGACGGCCTGAAGTGGGCCATCGACCAAGGCTACGTCGACAAGAGTCGCGTATGCATCTATGGCGCCAGCTACGGTGGATACACTGCCTACTTCCAGCCGGTGTACGCACCGCAGGGCACGTTCAAGTGTTCGGTCGCCATCGCCGGCGTGTCCGATATCCGCGTACAGGCCCATCGCAGCGATACGCGCCGCTCACGCGGTGGTCGTTACTTCCTGCGCGAGGCGTGGGGCATGGACGATCCAACCTACATCGAGGCCAACTCCGCGGTCGACCACATCGACAAGTTCAACGTGCCCGTGCTGATCGTGCACGGCGAAGACGATCCGCGCGTACCGATCCAGAACGCACGCGAAATGCGCGACGCCCTGAAGAAGGCCGACAAACCGTTCGAGTACATGACCCGACCGAAGGAAGGCCACGGCTTCTTCAAGGAACAGAACAACATTGACCGTTATGAAATGACCATCGCATTCCTGAACAAGTATCTGGGTCCGGGTGCGCCAGTCGCCGAATGATTTTTGTGTCATTTGCATTATCGACGCCCGGCCACTAGCCGGGCGTTTTTTTCATGTCATTGGGAAGCCGACAGTTCGATTGACTGGCGCAAGACGTTTATTCACCTGCGGTGAGGTGGGTAACTCACGAATGTAGGATGGGTTGAGCGCAGCGATACCCATCGCTTCTTCGACCCGCATGAATGCTTCAACTCGACTGCCTCGAGCGAGTTCCTACCGAAGAGCAGCGCCTCACGCGCTGCGCGCACGTATAGGTCTGTCGCAATCAACCATCCATGGTGCCTCGACCGGCCCGCACATCCGTGTGCGGGCGCTCGGCGGCGTAGCAATGGATGGCGCAGGCTGGGCTTTGCTTGCGGAGCTGGATGCATAGCGAGCAAAGGACTGTCTGAGCAACCGCGCCACGCCGAGAAGCACAGGAGATTTTGATTCGCAGGATGCGAATCAAAACACCGCGCTCGGTGCCTAGCCTTTTGCCTACTTTTGAGCAATGCCAAAAGTAGGGCGTTCGCCGCAGGCGAGTGAAAGCCCTTTTTGCAAGTTACCCGCTCGATGCAGTCGAGTGGAAGCTCTGGATTTAGTGTGATGGGTATCGCTGCGCTCATCCCATCCTACACACTGCCAATTTCAACCAAGCAAAAAACTCGTGCATAGGGAATGCGTTAATCTAGCGTCATGACAAATCGACTCAAATCCGAATCAAGCCCATACCTGCGCCAACATGCCGACAACCCTGTCGACTGGTGGCCGTGGGGTGAAGAAGCGCTTGCCGCAGCCCGCGCGCAGGACAAGCCAATACTGCTGTCGATCGGTTACAGCGCCTGCCATTGGTGCCATGTCATGGCGCACGAGAGTTTCGAAGACGCTGCCACGGCGGCGCTCATGAATGAATTGTTCATCAATATCAAAGTGGATCGTGAGGAGCGCCCGGATCTGGACAAGATTTACCAGCTTGCTCACCAGGCGTTGAACCGGCGAGGCGGTGGTTGGCCACTGACCGTTTTTCTCACGCCCGACGACCACATGCCGTTTTTTGCTGGCACGTATTTTCCGAATACGCCGCGTCACGGCATGCCGCCGTTTACGCAAATCCTGCAACAGGTTCGCGGATTCTGGGATTCGCGACGCGACGAAATACGCGCGCAAAACACCGCGCTGGCGGATTTTCTGCGCGATCAGGAAGCTGGCGATGCGTCGACGCAGGCATTGACGGACGCACCCATCAAATTGGCGCTGACCCAAATCGAACGAAGCTTCGATCCGGTCAATGGCGGCCACTCAGGCGCGCCGAAATTCCCGCATTGTCCGGAAATGGAACTGCTGCTCGATCTCAAGCCGCTATCCCGCTGGCGGGCAGCGGGACAGGGTCAAAGTGAGCGCGCTGGCGATACCGCAAGTACCGCCAATGAAGACCTTGGGATGGTCGAGCTGACTCTTTCGCACATCGTCGCCGGCGGTATTCACGATCAGATTGGCGGCGGCTTTTGCCGTTACAGCGTCGATGAGCGCTGGGAAATCCCGCACTTCGAGAAGATGCTTTACGACAACGCGCAATTGCTGCCGCTGCTGGCCGCCAACGAATCGTTCGCTGCGGCCGCGCGCGACTTGCTTGCGTGGCTGCTGCGCGAAATGACTTCGCCGGACGCAGGTTTCTACAGCGCGTTGGATGCCGATTCGGAACATGAAGAAGGCAAGTTCTATGTCTGGCAGCGCGACGAAGTCCGTTCGTTGTTGAGTGCCGAGGAATTCGCCGTCGTCGATGCGTATTTTGGTTTCGACCGACCACCGAATTTCGAGCACGTGGCGTGGAATCCGATTGTCGCCATGCCACTCGAACGCGTGGCCCACGTGGTTGGCAAACCGCTTGACGAAGTTCGCACACGACTTGGCTCGGCGCGCAGCAAACTGTTTACCGCGCGCAGTCAGCGCGTGCGACCAGGACTCGATGACAAAATCCTCACTGCTTGGAACGCGTTGACCATTGCCGGTATTGCGCGCGCCTCGCGATCATTGAACGCGTCGCCATTGATTGGGCTTGCCGAAAATGCGCTGGACTTCCTGTACAAAGCCGTCTGGCAAAATGGGCGCCTTCAGGCCAGCGTGGGCAAAGCCATTCCCGCGTACCTTGACGATTACGCGTTCATGCTTGATGCGCTGCTTGAATGCCTGCAAAGCCGCTGGAGCGAACGCGACCTGGCCTGGGCGATCGTGCTCGCCGAAGCGTTGCTCGAACGCTTCGAGGATCGCGAGCACGGCGGTTTCTTCTTCACCGCGCACGATCACGAGCGCCTGATCCAACGTCCGAAGCCGTGGATGGATGAAGCCTTGCCGTCGGGAAATGGCGTCGCTGCGCGTGCGCTGTTGCGGCTCGGCCATTTGCTCGGTGAAACACGATACATCGACGCGGCGCAGCGTACCCTGCACGCTGCGTGGCCGACGCTGCAATCCATGCCGCACGCAAGCTGCACGTTGCTGCGCGCGCTCAACGACTTCCTGCATCCGCGCACACACGTCGTCATTCGTGCGAGCCAAAATGATGAAGCAAAGTGGCGCGCGGTGCTGGATTCTTCTGCGTTACGGCGTTGTGACGTTTACTTCTTCTCCGATACAGTGGCGAAGCTGCCGGGAACACTCGCGGCACAAACCTGGACCGAAGGCGGAGTGGCTTACCTGTGTCGTGGAACGCAGTGCGAAGCGCCGCTGAAAAGCCCGGGCGAATTGGCGGCGTCGCTGGATATGAGCACCGATTCACATCTGTCAAACGCCCCTCTCCCATCGGGAGAGGGGTTGGGGTGAGGGTCGGGGTGCGGCGCAATATCTGATGAACTACGTTCGTTGAATCTATACCTTGATCGGCCCTCATCCGGCGCTTCGCGCCACCTTCTCCCGACGGGAGAAGGGACGGTCGGAATCGCGCTACAGCAACACCGG
>JBDTLA010000031.1:0-5653 GCA_039935035.1 Rudaea sp.
CGTCTACATCGCAACGGTTGCTATCACTGCTCGCGTACGCAAGTGTGCGCAACATTCGCCATCTCCAGGCGGGGCGACGAATGCGGCAACTTTGCTCCCGCCAAAACCGGATGCGATTACTCGATTGGTTAATTGCAGCCGTCGAAACCGTCGAAGAAAATCGCGTCGCTCGGGCGGCCTTGGGCCGTCACCATCACGAGTTGGCCGTCAATATCCCGCGTGCTCAGGTAGAGCTGATACCGCGAACCGTTCAAGACCACATCTGGTACACCCCAATGTGGTCTGCTCGACGAGCGGCTTTGTACACTTTTCATGATGGCATCGACGTTAGCATGTTGCCGCCGACCCCAAATTGAACCAGATACGGTCTTGCTGACGAAAGTTTCAGTAAACCGGATCGGACGACCAGGGTCGGCCTAGTTCTTCAATCCGGTGCGACACGAGGCGGTTCACTGGTATTTCGACGCGGTGAGTCAATTCCAGATCGGCGGCTAAACATTGCCTCGACTTGAATGTCGCAGCATCCATAACCGGGTACGCGTTTGTTCGAAACGTCAATAAACGGCGAAGGGACCTCGGGAGAATTGGGCATACAATTCGTTTAAAAGAGCGAGGACAACGCGTGTTCACTGTGATCGGTCATAGATCCGCAATCTGGCGTAATTGGGTTAAGCATCGCTACTCCATCGCCGCGATGCTGGCGCTGGCGCTGGCCAGCACCGATGCCGGCGCAGCGCAGGGCGTGGTTCTGCCGTCGTGGGTTTGCACGTATCCGGATGCCATTTTCGTTAATGGTTTCCAGACTGGCGAAACTGCGGTCGTTCGAATACCGTCGCAAGGCAGCGGCGGTGCCTACCCGGGCGATGTCACGCGTAACGTGTTCGTCTCCGGACTCGGCACACAGCCGTACTACCTGCATCTGCCAAGCAACTACACGCGCAACCATTCCTGGCCGGTAATGTTGGCACTACACGGCTCTGGCGGACCCGGTACGTCTGATATGTATGCGAGGCAGGTGCGTTCCGACTGGAGTACGCTGGCGGACGCAGAGGGGTTCATCGTCGCTGCACCCGTCGGCACCGACTCTCAGAGCGGCGGCTGGAATGCGCCTGCTGTCAACGGCAGCGGCCCCTCTGACTACGACATTATCGCCGCCGCGCTTGCGGATGTCGGCCAAGCCTACGACGTGGAAGACACCAGAATTTATGCTTGGGGCTATTCCGCTGGCGGCGAAGTGCTGGATGACATTGTCCTGACCGGCTGGGTGGGACTGAACGCAAATTCTTTTGCGGGCTATGCGGTGACCGGCACCGCCCTCGCCGGGTGTCCGACTTACAACACTGTGCAAAGCTGTGTTCCGGCAAACGCGGCACGAATCATTCCACTGGATATCCACATTGGCGATTCAGACCAGATCTATACGCACGGTTATGCGAGTAGTGACGAAAGCGCATTCCTGGCTGCCGGCTGGAGTCTCGGGACGACGCTGTTCTACACCGTGTTCACCGATGGCAACCCGCCCGGAGGGCACACCTATACCGCCGCACATCTGCTACAGGATTGGAACCACCTCTGCCCGAACGCCGTGTTGCCGTGATTGACGTGAGGTATCGAGTAGCGACGAAAGATCCACGCGGCCCCGCACATGCGAGACCTCCAACTCACCGAAGCGTCGCAGCCAGGCGGTAGTCACGTCAGACCCGTTGGTCGTCGTCCAACGGCAGCTTTCTGGCCACCTGATCGAGGCGGCGAGTGACCGCAGTTGGCGGGACGGCGCTGGTCATTTCACGGCAAGACTCGCAACGCGGCTTATCGATTGGAAGAGCGAAGCAACGGCTCGATCTGCAGTTCAATGCGTATGCTCGAATTGCGGTCCGCCGCGTGTGCCGATTTGTCGCCACCGTCGAAGATGGATGCCACAATACGACGTGATGGCAATCTGGACTCTATCAGTTCGTGCGCAACCGCCAACGCGATGCGCCGGGTTGCGGGACGACCGGCAGTCTCGATGGCAGGTGTGCCTGCTTGAACGCTGATCACTACCAATGTCGCGCGATACTCGACAAGGATTTTCGCTACGTGGCCGAGGATGTTCCGCGTATTGCTATCCAACGGCTGACTTTGGTCCGAGCCTCCTGGGTTCGGTAGATCAAGAAAAATTGCAGCTGCTTGCCGATGCAGTCTGCCCGCATTGTCCAAGGCCTGGAGCAAGCGCCCTTGGAGTACGTCAAGGTAATATCCTTGATCGCCAACAGCAATTGAGTCTGCGCGTTGTCTGGATAGATTAGCTTTCACGCGCGCTTTCTCAACAGCCAGATTTTCCCGTTTGACAATCGGAATCTGTGAGGCCTTAACTGCGGGCCGATCCTTCTTGGGCGACGTATTGCTCGATGAAGTCGACGGTACAGGTTTGACGATTACGGTCTGCGGCAACGATTGACACGCAGTCAGCGCCATTATCGAAACCAATAGTGCGAAGGCGACGATCATCCGGGCCTTGCGACCTGTATCGCCGCAGTGCAATTTAGGTGGTGGATTACGATTCACGACGAGACTCCGCAAACGCATGCCGATTCTGGGTGCGAAGAAACTCGACGTAGTCGCCTATCGACAGCGGTTTGCCGAACAGGAAGCCCTGACCAAAGGTAACTCCATGCGTTACGAGCCAGTCTACTTGCTCAATCGTTTCAACGCCTTCAGCGACGATTTCCAGATTCAGGGCTTTCGCCATCTCGATCACGTGTACGATAACCTGGCTGGTCGCCGCTTCCGTGCCAATGGCGTCAACGAAGGATTTGTCGATCTTGAGCACGTCGAGTTCGAAGGTTTGCAAGTACGACAGGCTACTATAGCCGGTACCAAAATCGTCGATGGCCACCCGATGGCCGCGTTGGCGCAATTCGCGAATGAGTGCGCGCGAAACGTCGCTGTTGATCAATGCGCGCTCCGTAATCTCCAGCTTCACCGCACCTGCAGAAAGATCAGAGGCTGCCAGGCTTTGGATCAGCGCGTGCCCGGTGCGCTCGTCCCTGAGATCTTCGGGCGACAAGTTCACATTGACGCTGACAGTGGGAAATTCCGTACGCACCCGACGCACGTCGTCCATGGCAATTTTCAGAACCGTCAGCGTCAAATCCTGGATCAGACCAGCTTCCTCGGCGATCGGAATGAAGACGAGGGGGCTCACCGGCTCGCCATTCTCGCGGTTCCAACGCGCCAGTGCTTCGCTGCCCACGCAGCGTCCCGAGGCAAGCTCGATCACCGGTTGATATTTCACCTCAAGGCTCCCCGCGGCAAGCGCCTGCCGAAGCTCCATGGCCAAACTGAGCCGATGTCGGGAGTAGCGCAGAATCAGGTAGATCCACGCGATCGCGAGCAGCAGGCCAAGACCGGCAGCCAAGCCCAGCATTTTCGAATGACGGCCCAGGAAATCGCCGACGGGCTCTGCTGCCACCACGTCGACCGGAAGCAGTTCATTGTCTGCGAAATGCGAGATTATCCGGCTGTGAACACTGTCGAGGCTGACGCCAATGGGCAATGTGTCAGGCGGAGGAAGCCGCATGCCCCAGGGTGCCGAAGCCATGCGCAAATGATCTACCCACAGCTCGGCCTCTCGGTTCGGCCTCGGCCCCAGGTCCAATAGCAAGCGTGGATCGAGCGCGACATCATGATCGCCATAGCGCAAGAGAAACAATTGCACCCCACCAACACTGGTTTGCGGACTTGGCCACCAAGCAATAACGCCCGATGGGTAAATTCGATCAGCATGCTCCGGTTTCAGGCCTTCGGATGGAAGCAGCCCAACGCCGCAGATGCGTTTGATCGCTTGCCAATAACCAATGCCGCGAATATACGGGCGAGAAATCGCTGCATCCTGCATTGCCTTGAGGTGCTCCGCAGAACAATGCGCCACGGGGAGTTGATTCAGATCGGTGAGCATTTTGCGCGTATCAAAGAAGATGCGATCGACCTTCTGTCCCACTGAGGTCGCCAAACCGCCAGCGTAGGCTGTTTCGGACGTGATCGATTCCTGCCAGAGAAGCCAAAGGATCGATGCAAACACGATTGCAACGCCGGCTAGGGCGGCGCTGACTGATCCGACTATGACCCTTCTACGGCGCAGCATGGAAGCCTGGACCCCGCTTGCGAAAAGCTGAATAACCGTGTCGCGCCAGCGTCGCTTGGCGCAACATTGTTGAATTGCGCGCCGGATTGACCAGGTTTTTCATTTTGTACTGGCCAGGGGACGAGCCAAGCAATCTTTGCGGCCACGCGCCCCCTACAACTGGGCGGCCTGTCAGCCCAAAACGAGTAACCTGGTCAAATTCACGCGAGCGCCAACAGTATTTGGCCATCACGGTGCCCCGGAAAGGCGTCATCGTTCAGATGACGGGTGAGAACCCGGTCGGTCCAAGATGGGGCTTGGAGCGCGCCGACCGGCGTCATGACATCAGCGAGCTGTCCGGGGAGGGGGCGCCGCTGATGTTGTCCTTCCGCGCACTGCCATGGTCGCAGGAGTTACAAACTCCATCTGTACGGCAACGAACACACGCGCTGCGAATCACGGTGCTACCAATCAACGCTCAGTCTGATCAGGCATCCGCTTCAGGAGGCGCAGAAGCGTGGCTGCCGACCTGAAATTGAACCGCCCTGCCGAATCTCAATTGAACCGCTGTACGTATCGGCGAGTTGAAGTGGTGATTAGCCCTCAGGTTTGAGGACGCGGTTCACTGAAACATCGGCGCTAGCGGACGTTGTGGTTCAATCTGGAATCGGTGACGACACTGTTTCAACTTGGGCGTTGCGCGGAAACGATCAGCCCCACTACGGGCGCATTGCCTTCGTTGCGGATGGTCGCTTCGACCTGTTGGATACCACGCATTCCTGCGGCAGCGAGCACGGCTTGAACGTGCGAGGCATGCTGGCTGTAGCGCCCTGTCGGATGCAGATGGCTGCCGGGACGACTGGATTTTTCCACGGAGAACGCAAGCAGCCCGTCGGTCCTGAGTGCGCGCGCCGCGGACAATATAATCGCGTGCAGGTCACCGAAATAAGTCAACACGTCGACGCACACGCAGACATCAAACGAGTCCGGATGTGAGTCGAGGAAGGCGCCAAGTTCAGCTTGCAGCAAATTGTCATAACAGCTCGTGGCGCGTGCCCGCTCCAACATCGCGGAAGAAAGATCGATGCCCGTCAGTTGGCGCGCGTAAGGCCGCAGCAGCGGTGCTGTCAGCCCGGTTCCGCAACCACCATCGAGCACATCGAGACTCGCATCGGCGGTGGGCAACCGGCGCGCGAGCACCTCGGCAACCAACTCGGGTGCGCGGTAGCCGAGCGAGCGAATGTGTTTGTCGAATTCCGCGGCATACGCGTCGAAAGTGGATGCGACGGCGGCATCCGGCATGCGTCCAGGCGTCTTTCCATGCTCCAGCGCATCGAGCATGAACATGGCGATCGGCTGCCCTGGCACCGCATCCAGCCAACGCCGATAGGCTTGCCGGGTGCTGCTCAAGCGGAAGCGTGAAACGATCCCGGCCTGTTCGATCTGTAGCCACGCCTGGCACAAACTGTTGTGCGCCGGACTGAAATCCGGCTTCAGCGAGAGGACTTTTTCATACGCCGGCACGGCTTGCTTGTGTTCGCCAGCGCC
>JBDTLA010000032.1:0-5856 GCA_039935035.1 Rudaea sp.
CTGGAAGCATTGATCCGCAAGCATCGCCCAGTACTGGTGCTGGCGCTGGGCCAAGCCGGCGGACGCGACGGAATATCGCTGGAGCGCGTGGCCATCAACCTGATCGACGCGCGCATCCCCGACAACGCCGGCGACCAGCCGGTGGATATTGCAGTTGTGGACAATGCACCCAATGCATACTTTTCCACCTTGCCGATCAAGGCGATGTTGTCGCGCATGATTGACGCTGGCGTTACGGCATCGATATCGCACACGGCAGGCACGTTTGTGTGCAATCAGGTGTTCTACGCTCTGGCACATCTGACGGCGACGAAGCATTCATCGATGCGCAGCGGCTTCATCCACGTGCCGTTTTTGCCGGAGCAAACGGCTCGTCACCCGGGCGCGCCTAGCATGTCGCTTGAATCGATGGTCGAGGCAATACGTGTATGCGTTGCAGCGGCTGTCGCCTCTGCCGACGACGTGCACTATGCGGCCGGCGACACGCACTGAGGCCGAGTTCGGTTCGACTGCTAATTGCATGCGCGCGGACGAAGCCCTCTCCCCCAAGCTGGCTTGAGGGGGAGGGAAGTGCCCAAGTACTTCCTCAGCGGTTTCACAAACCGAAGCGTTGCCCCCTCACCCCAGCCCTCTCCCCCGACCATGCCGGGGGAGAGGGAGCAAGAGTGGCAGCGTTGGTGCAATCGGATCGGTGATCGATACGACTTTCACGTCAAGCCCTCTCCCCAAGCTGGCTTGGGGAGAGGGCGACGGAGTATCAACGATTACGCGCGTTCAAAATTGCGCCGCAGCCCTGAACGCTCTGCCGGCAGCTCAGTCTGAATCCGAACTCTGTGCCGGCGGTGCTGCGGCCGACGCCGCTTGCGCAGGTTGTGCTTGCTGTGCTGGTTGGGTGGTTACGGCCGGCTCCACCGGTGGCGCAGGCGCAGCAAGTGGTGGAGTCGGATCGACCAGCGGCTGCATTTTGCCGTCCAGTTCGATTATCGCTTCTATTTTTTGTGCCTTGGCAATCACCGCGACGATATGCTTTTGTTCGGTGCTGGCGTGATCGCCGTTAAGCAAGACCATGCCGGTGATGTGGTCGCTATCCTTGAGCGCACCCACGTAACCGAACAATTCGGCCTTGCCCATGCGGTAGGCACCGGTTTCAAAGCGATCCTGCTTGTAGGGTTTGATCTGCAATTGCCCGTTGTCGATGGCGTCGCGGGCGAATCCGCTGACCGCGAAACACAGTAACGCCAATGAAACAGCAACCAGGATTGGTTTGCGCATGAGATTCTCCGATATCCGCCAATACAGTTATTTGCGCGATGTTATTCGACGACCTGAATTACCTTGAGCGTGCCGTCGTCCTGGCGCACATAACAGGTGATTTTCGCATCGCGGCACACGCTCGCCAGCGCAGTGACGTGCTGATCCTTGATGTTTTGCTTCTCGCCACGCTGAAGCACCATCGTGTGAACCGGCTTGTTCACCTCGGCGAGGTAACGAATGTGGCTGCCCAAATCCTGACGGGTCAAGGTCGCCCCTTCCAGATCGAACTGGCCGTCCTTGGCGGCTTCCAACGTCACGTCAAATTGATTGGGGACGTTGGTTGCGGTCGTCGTGCCATTCTTGATGGCGTCGCGGCCGCCGCAAGCCGCAAGCAAGCTGATCATCATTGCGATTGCCGCAATCCGCAGCGGACGGGAAAAGTGCATATGTTGCATCGTATACTCCTGATAAATCGATTCTTGCACGGCCTGAGGTTCAGGCTTTCGGCAGGGTTACGCCCTGCTGGCCCTGATATTTTCCGCCACGATCGCGGTAACTGGTGGCACACATTTCGTCGGACTCCAGAAACAACATCTGCGCCACGCCCTCGTTGGCGTAGATCTTAGCCGGCAACGGCGTGGTGTTGGAAAACTCCAGGGTCACGTGACCTTCCCACTCGGGTTCAAGCGGAGTGACATTGACGATGATGCCACAGCGCGCATAGGTGCTTTTGCCGAGGCAAATCGTGAGTACCTGACGCGGAATGCGAAAATACTCCACCGTTCGTGCCAGCGCAAACGAGTTTGGCGGGATGATGCAAACCTCACCACGCACATCGACGAAACTGCGCGCGTCGAATTGCTTCGGGTCGACAATCGTCGAGTTGATATTGGTGAATACCTTGAACTCGTCTGCACAGCGCACGTCGTAGCCGTAGCTCGACGTGCCGTACGAAATCAGCTTGCCGCCGTTGCCATTGACGCGCACCTGGCCGGGTTCGAACGGCTCGATCATGCTGTGTTCGGCTGCCATGCGGCGGATCCAGTTGTCGGATTTGATGGTCATGGGCTCGCTGTGCTCGCGGAATTCGGGGTTCGGGGTTAGTAAAAGCCAACGAAATACCTGTGTCATTCCCGCGGGCATGACGAGCCTTCGATTTTACGGGCCCCGAGTCCCGAGACCCAAATCCCGGCTCTCAAGTATTTTGTATGACAATTTTCGGAAAACTCATCGATTTGCTGCGCGCGCGCATCGACAACTGGGCGGCTGTCTTGCGCGCGATTTCGCGGTACATCGCAGCGATCTTGCCATTCGGATCGGCGGCCACGGTGGGCGTGCCGCCATCGGCTTGTTCGCGGATGTGAATGTCCAGCGGCAATGAACCGAGCAAGGGCACGTCAAATTGGGCCGCCATGCTTGCACCGCCGCCGGAGCCGAAGATGTGCTCGGCGTGGCCGCATTGCGAGCAGATATGGATCGCCATGTTCTCGACGATACCGAGCACGGGTACTTCCACCTTCTCGAACATCTTCAGGCCCTTGCGCGCATCGAGCAGCGCAATGTCCTGCGGCGTGGTGACGATGACCGCGCCGGATACCGGCACGCGCTGGCACAGCGTCAACTGGATATCACCGGTGCCCGGCGGCAGGTCGATGATCAGGTAATCCAGATCGACCCAGTTGGTCTCGTTGAGCAACTGCGTCAACGCCTGGGTGACCATCGGGCCGCGCCAGATCATCGGCGTGTCTTCTTCGATCAGAAAGCCGATCGACATGGCCTGGATGCCGTGCGCAGATTTTGGTTCGATGCGCTGTCCGTCTTTTGAATCAGGCTTGCCGGAAACGCCAAGCATGCGCGGGATGCTCGGCCCGTAAATGTCCGCATCCAGCACGCCGACTTTCGCGCCTTCGGCGGCCAACGCGAGCGCCAGGTTCACAGCCGTCGTCGACTTGCCCACGCCGCCCTTGCCAGAGGCGACGGCAATGATGTTCTTCACGTTCGGCAACGGACTCAGGTCTTTCTGCACCTTGTGCGCGTGCAGTCGCGACGTCACCTCGACCACCGCATTGGCTATCGCCGGATCGGCATTCAGCGCCGTGCGCACCTGTTCGGCCAAGGCGTCATGCCAACCTGCCGCCGGATAACCGAGCGCAATTTCAACGGCAACTTTGTCGCCGTCGATGCCAACGCCTTTGATGGCCCCACCGGCGACAAGGTTCTGCCCCGTATGCGGATCAATAATGCCGGCGAGCAAGCCGTCGACGTGCTCGCGTGTGAGTTCAGTCATGGTGTTGGATGCAACGAGAGTAGATAGCCATTGTAGCTGAGCTGGCACGGGCACGCGATGACTGCGCGGATCATTGCGAAATGTCGCAAGCGGTTACTTTTCACTCCCGACCACTTCCAAATTGAACACCGCTAGAACTTCGCCACCAGTCACGACGCAAACGCCACGCGATGTAGGGATACTGCGCTGGTGCATGCGATAATCACGCTCCACTCTAGTCTCAGGATCGGCGCACGGATGACTCAGCGCGAAATTCTCGTTACCTCTGCCCTGCCCTACGCCAACGGCCAGATTCACCTTGGCCACATGCTCGAACATATCCAGGCCGATATCTGGGTGCGGGCGATGCGTATGGCCGGGCATCGCGTGCATTTCGTGTGTGCCGACGACGCCCACGGCAGCGCGATCATGCTGCGCGCCGAGAAGGAAGGCATCACGCCCGAAGCGCTGATCGACGCAGTGTGGCAACAGCACGCTACCGATCTACGCGATTTCGGCATCGACTACGATCATTATTCCTCCACGCACAGCGAAGCGAACCGCGAGCTGACCGCACGTATCTGGACGGCGCTGGAAGCCGGCGGTCACGTCGAAGTGCGCGCCGTAAAGCAGCTTTACGATTTAGACAAGGGCATGTTCCTACCGGATCGTTTCATCAAGGGCGAATGTCCCAAATGCCACAGCAAGGATCAGTACGGCGACGGCTGCGAAGTGTGCGGCACCGCGTACACGCCGGCGGACCTGATCAATCCGTATTCCGTCGTTTCCGGTGCGACGCCGGTGTTGCGCGAATCCGAGCATTGCTTCGTCAAACTCGCGGATTTCCAGGCGATGCTCCAGCAGTGGCTGATACAGCGTCGCGATGCCGGTGGCTTGCAAACTGAAGTCGTAAACAAGCTGCAGGAATGGTTTGCCGACGGTCTGCGCAGTTGGGACGTATCGCGCGACGCGCCGTATTTCGGATTTGAGATTCCGGGCCGACCAGGCAAATTCTTCTATGTCTGGGTGGACGCACCGGTCGGTTACCTCGCCGCATTCAGGGAACTGTGCGACAGCGGTCGCAAGCCGGATCTGACTGCCGCGGATTTCGAGCGCTTCCTGAGCGCCGACACCTCAACCGAGATGGTGCATTTCATCGGTAAAGACATCATCTATTTCCACACCCTGTTCTGGCCGGCGATGCTGCATGGCGCAGGCCTGCGCACGCCAAGCGCGGTGAACGTGCATGGATTCCTCACCGTCAACGGCGCAAAGATGTCCAAGTCGCGCGGCACCTTCATTGATGCGCGTACGTACCTGGATCAACTCGGTGCCGATTACCTGCGCTACTTCCTCGCCACCCAGCTCAACCCGACGTTGGCCGACGTCGATCTGGATTTGAAGGCATTTGAGGAACGCGTCAATTCACATCTGGTGGGTAAATACATCAATATTGCGAGCAGGGCTGGAAAACTGTTGAACGATCATTTCAGCGGCCGAATCGCGGACCTATCGACCGGCACTCCCGATATTCAGAAATTTGAACAGATTACGCTGGAGGAAAAGCGCAGTCTGGCAAAACACTATGAGAGCAGGCGCTTTGCTGCGGCCACGACACAAATAATTGTCTTTGCCGACCGGGTCAACGAATTCCTGCAATCACAGGCACCGTGGAAGCTGGTCAAGACTTCAAGCAGTGCTGCCGAGAAGAGCCACGCTCAACTTGTCTGCAGCGCGGCACTGGAAGCTTTTCGCGTGCTGACCATTTTCCTCGCACCAGTCATCCCGACGGTGGCCAGACGCGCCGCGGCATTCCTGTGCATTGCGGAAACAGACTTGACGTGGGCAGCAACCGAGATTCCTATGGATGCAGGCCACCTCATCCGTCCCTACGAACATTTGCTTACTCGAATCGACCCCAAGAAAATCGAAGCCATGATCGAAACATCGAAGGACTCTTTGCAGCCCGAAACTGGCTCGGCGCAGCTACCAGCCAAACCCGTTCCAACCAACCGCTCAGCGAGCGGTACCGATGCGTCGAAACCCGCCACCGTCCCCACTCCCTCAGCGCTCAAACCTTCTCCAGTCGCCATCGACGACTTCGCCAAGCTTGACCTGCGCATCGGCAAAGTCGTCGTGTGCGAGCATGTCGAAGGTTCCGACAAGCTGCTGCGTTTCGAACTCGATGCCGGCGAACTGGGCAAACGCCAGATTTTCTCCGGCATCAAGGCCGCATATCCCGAACCGGAAAAACTTGTCGGCCGCATGGTCGTGTTCATCGCAAACCTCGCTCCGCGCAAGATGCGTTTCGGCATTTCCGAGGGAATGATCCTCTC
>JBDTLA010000033.1:0-7582 GCA_039935035.1 Rudaea sp.
CCGTTTGCCTGGTCGCCGGACGGTCGCTACATCGTCTACCTGGCCTATGCGCAGCGCATGTTCCGCAACGCCTATGCGGTGTCGGTGAACAGTGGCGATGTCACGCCGCTGAGCTTTCTCGCCAACACGTTTGCCGATGACGTAACCTGGGGCGCGGATGGCAAATCGTTGCTGTTCATCACCGGGCAACGCACGGAACCCGGGCAGATCGCCAGCATCGACCTGGTGCCAAGCACGCCGCAATTCCTGGAAAGCAAGTTCAGCGATCTGTTCAAGGAAGCCACGCCGAACAAGAACAACAACGACGAAAGCAAAACCGATCATGCAAAATCTGCGGACAAGCAGGCGGCAAAGGAGAAGCCCAAGCCGGCAGCTAATGTTTCGATCACGGCGGCCGGTATCCGCGAACGTCTGCAATTGTTGGCGACCGGACTCGATGCGAAATCCATCGGGATCAGCCCGGATGGCAAGACGCTGGTGATCACTGCCGAAGTCGCGGGCAAGACCAATCTGTATGCGTGGTCGCTAGATCCGCTGGATACCAAGCCGCGGGTTGCGCGACAGCTCACCTCCACAAGCGACGACAAAGCCGACGCGCAATTCAGCGCGGACGGCAAACAGGTGTTTTATCTGGATGGTGGCCAGGTGTTTTCCGTGGCCATCGTCGAAGGCAGCAAACCCAAGCCGGTGAAGATTGAGGCGCAATCCGACAGCGATTTCTTCAACACCAGGATGGCCGCGTTCACGCAGGCGTGGACATGGCTGCGCGACAACTTCCACGATCCGAAGATGCACGGCGTCGACTGGAACGCGGTGCGCACGCTGTACGCGCCGTTGATTGCCGGCGCGCCAACGCAGGCCAGCTTCCTGCGCCTGATGAACCAGTTGGTTGGCGAACTCAACGCGTCGCATTCGGGCGTGCGCGGCGGCGGACATTCTGAAACTTTCACCGGCCATCTCGGATTGCTTTTCGACCGCGCCGCGTACGAGCAACACGGTACGTTTCGTATTACCGACGTGTTGCCGCTGTCGCCGGCGGATGTCAGTGGAAAGATCCACGTTGGCGACACCCTGGTCGCCGTGGACGGAACAAAACTCGCGGTGAACAGCAATGTCGACAAACTGCTTGCACATCGCATCGGTCGCAAGACCGCGCTGCGCATCGATGCCGGACATGGCGCGTTTACGGTCGACGTCAAGCCGGTAAATGCGGGTACGCGTGGCGAGCTGGCTTACGACGCATGGGTCCAGCGCAGCCGCGCCTACGTCGAGCACATCAGTGGCGGCAAGCTCGGTTACGTACATATTCGCGACATGTCGATGGGCTCGCTGCAACGCATGTACAAGGATCTGGATGCGCAAAACTCGACACGCGAGGGCGTGGTGATCGACGTGCGCAACAACTTCGGCGGATTCGTCAACGCGTATGCGCTGGACGTGTTGTCGCGACGTCATTATCTGAACATGACATTCCGCGGGTTCGACGCAGCGCAACCGGCGCGCAGCATTCTCGGCCAGCGTGCATTGGAACGCCCGACCGTGCTCATCACCAATCGCGTGACGCTATCGGATGGCGAGGATTTCAGCGAAGGCTACCGCGCGCTTGGCTTGGGCAAGATCGTCGGCGAACCGACTGCCGGCTGGATCATTTACACGACTAACCAAAAATTGATCGACGGCTCCACCGTGCGCTTGCCCTTCATCACCGTGACCACGGCCGATGGCAAGCCGATGGAAGGCCATCCACGACCCGTTGATGTGGCGGTTGCGCGGCCGCTGGGCGAAGCGTATCAAGGCAAGGACAGCGATCTTGATGCGGCAGTGCACACGTTGTTGCAGCAGATTGGTGGAGCGCGTTAATGTTGTGGCCACGAATTGCTTGAAGTCGGCGTGTTCTACGATCTTCGAATTTCATAACGCGTGTAACGTTTTGCTTTCGCTTCCCCTGCGCAGTGGGGCAAGCTGTCCGGAGGACTGATGGGGGCGCTTTTTCTGCATCACACCGAGAGCAAGAGCGCCCCCTTCCGCCTTCGGCACCTTCCCCCGCTTTGCGGGGGAAGGGAAGAAAGAATGCTCCCCCGCTTTGCGGGGGAAGGGAAGCAAGAATGCTCCCCTTCTTGCGGGGGAAGGGAAGCAGGAATGCGCCCCGCTTGCGAGTTCAACATCGTCGCTTCTGAAACGACGAATTACAGGTTTCGGAATATATTGAAGGAACGCATTCATGCCGCTGTCGGTGGGTTCAAAGGCCCAGTTGCAAATCCATTTCTGTGTGTTGCTGTGGGGCTTCACTGCAATTCTCGGCAAGGCGATCACGCTGGCGGCGCTGCAACTGGTGTGGTGGCGCATGCTATTGGTTGTCGCGGTGCTGGCGTTGTTGCCACCGGTGTGGCGCGGGTTGCGTGCCATGTCGTGGCGACTCGTCGGCGCGTACGCCGGCATTGGTGTGCTGGTATCGCTGCATTGGTTGACGTTTTACGCGGCGATCAAGTTGGCCAATGCGTCGGTCGGCGCGACCTGCATGGCCATAGCGCCGGTGTTTCTGGCCATGGTCGAGCCGTGGCTGACGGCGCGCAAGTTTGAACCGCGCGAGTTGTTGCTTGCCATCGCGATCGTGCCGGGCGTGGCCATGGTCGTCGGCGGAATTCCTGCCGACATGCGCATCGGTTTCGCGGTCGGTGTGTTGTCGGCCTTGTTCGTGGCGGTGTTCGGCGCGTTGAACAAGCGCATGGTCGAGCGTGCCGATCCATTGACGGTTACCGCCATCGAACTCGGCGCCGGTACCGCATTCCTCACCTTGCTGGCGCCACTGTTGCCGCACGTGGGTGCGGCGTTCCCCGTGCCGAGCCTGCACGATATGGGCTTGCTGCTCATTCTGTCGATGGTTTGCACCTTGTTGCCGTTTGCGCTGGCGTTGCGCGCGCTGCGGCATGTGAGTGCGTTCGCCATGCAGATTGCAACCAACCTGGAACCGGTGTACGCGATCGTGCTCGCCATTATCCTGCTCGGCGAGCAACAGCAACTCGATGCGTTGTTTTACGCCGGCGTCGTTATCGTGCTCGGCGCTGTGCTGGTGCATCCCGCGCTCACCCGCCGCAAGACGCAACTGCCACCCGCCGATGTGCTGGGCACCGCCGAGGCGCATGGGTTGGAGTGAGGGGTGAAAGCTGGGAATCGGGAATCGGGGAAGGGACAAATTGTTCGTCATTCCCGCCTGCGCGGGTATGACGGGCGTTTGATTTTGCGATCCCCGATCCCCGAACTATTTCGGCGATTTCGCCGCACTCAAATCGTGAGTCGCGGTCATCGGTACTTCAGCATTGGCTTCCAGCGCCTTCGTGGCCATCGCATCGAATTTGTTGGACAGGCGCAACAGGGTGATCTCGCCCAGGGCTTTCGTGAGCGGTTCGTCGTGGTCGTCGTCCATGCCAGCGATGGCGTCGTGCAGCGTGCCGAGCAGGGCGAAATAGGCATCCGGTTGGACGCCTGCGGTGGTGAGAACACGCACCGGCAGTTGCCAGGCCTGCAAGTTGTCGTGGCTGGGTTTGAGGTTAGCGCTGTCGAGCAGCAACCACGGAACGGTTTGCGCGCGCGGTTCGCGCCCGTCGACAAATTTTGTCTGTGAATAGGTCGAGTGCAGGCCGGGCAGGTGGTCGCCGTAGAACAAAAGAAGCGTGCGGCGCTTGCGCTGCATCAAGGTTGCGGCCAGGCGGCCAAGTTCGTGGTCGGCATCGCTTAAGTGATACAAATAATTTCGCAACGTGCGTTCGCCGTATTCGTCCAGGCCCGACGGCACCGGCAAAGCAGCGAATCGCTTTGGATCCAGCCCCGGTCGGAACTCATAGGGCCCGTGCGCTTCCATGCTGATGGCAAACACGAACTGTGGCGGCCCGTCGTCGTGAAGCTCCAACTCGATGCGATCGGTCATGGCCGCATCGGAGATGAACAGACCGGTCTTCGGCGCATCCTTGAACGCATCGCCGGCAATGAAACGATCGATACCAAGTTGATGCAGGGCGTGCGTGCGGTTCCAGAAGCCGGGTGCGTTCGGATGAATCGCAAGCGCTTTATATCCGGCATGTTCGAGTACGCGTGGCAGACTTGGAATCGGGCGATCCATGAGTTCGAAATACGGATATTCGATGCCGGGGAAAAACTTCAAGGCAAGCCCGGTGAGCACTTCGAATTCGGTGCGCACGGTGCCGCCGCCAAAGGTTGGCACGGCCAGTTGGCCGCTCACGCCTTGCTTGGCCAGTGCGTGGTAATTCGGAATTGTTTGTCCTGTCGGCATGCCGCGCATGCGTTCCGGATCAAAGAACGATTCGCTTTGCACGATCACGATATCCGGAAGTTCGGCACCGGGATTTGCCGGCGGCTCCATCGCCTTGCGCAGTGCCGCGGCATTTTCGGCGAGCAGTTGCTTGGCCGCGTTGCGATCCTTCGGAGCTTGAACCCCATGCGCCATTTCCCAGCGGAACATCAGCAGCGTCGGCATCAAGCCGGCGCGTGCCTCGGTTTCGGTGGGAGTCCAGGGTTCGAAGCGCAGCGCGCTGCGACTGTACAAGTTTTGCCAGGGTGTCGTGCCGACATACAACGTCAGCATTACCAGCAGCGCAATTGCGCCGGTAGCAATGCGCAGGCCTGAGCCGATGACGCGTCGACGACGCTCGAACCACAACGCGACCACGACCAGGACCAGGCCAAGCAGCGGCAGCGCCAAAGTCGCAAAGGAAACGTATTGCGAGAACAGCTCGCCTTCGCCATGGCCGCCTTGCAGAAAATGAAAATCCGCTGGCAGCAACGGTATGCCGATGTTGAGCAGCTTGATGGCGTTGATCGTATGCAGAACCACGAGCACCGTCGCGGTGATCATCGCCGACAACCAGGCCCGCCCGGTCAAAGCCAGCAGCAACAATCCGAAACATGCCACCGGCAATGCATTGGCGATGACCAGGCGCAAATGTTCGAGCGAACCGACCTCGGCCACATTGGACAAGGCCGGTTCGAGCAATGCCTGCGCCGCGATCGCGGCAGCCAACGCCACGAACACAATGCCGACGAAGCGAGCCGTCGCGCGCAAGACCGGTTTCCAGGCCAGGTTCGACATCGGGAGGAATGACCGCAAAAGGAATCGCATCCTAACCCGGTGAAGGGTAATGCAGGGTAAATCGGGGAGCTGGCAGTTGGCTCCCTTCCAGGCGCCGACTCAAACCTTATTCTGCCGTGGTCGGGTCGATGGTCGTGAACACTTCGGCTACGCTGTTGGCCGGGAACCCACCCTGTTTCGCGTGTTCGCGCACCATTGCCTCGTTCGGCGCGATGTAGACGCAATAAACCTTATCGGCAGTGACATAGCTTTGCAGCCACTGGATCCGCGGGCCCATGTCGCTGAGCACCCGCAGGACTTCTGCGATATGGCTTGCAACGCTTGCGCAGACAATTTTCCAGCGCCGGGGATTTCACGTTCGATGACGTACTTGGGCATTTCTGTCTCCATGCAAGGCGATGCCGGGATCGCAAAGAATCGCGCGGCCACCGGCGCTAGCGGTCGCGACTGCAATGCTTCACAACGCACTGAGAAATGCCACCAGATCACGTTTTTCCTGCGCGCTGAACCCCACGTTGAAACGCGTATCGTAAAAATCCACGACGTCGCCGAGCGTTGCCGCCATGCCGTTATGAAAATACGGTGGCCGTGCCGCGAGTGCCCGCAGTACCGGGCCCTTGAACTTGCCGATGTCGGCCCACTTGCCGCTGAGCAGGGCTTTGCCCGGGTCGGTGGTCTGCACGACCGCGCCACTGGCATTGTTGCGCAACGTATACAAAGGCATGTCCGACGTACGCCGGGAAACATCCGCGGTGCCGATATCGATCGGCAGCGACACCGAGTGATCGCCCACGTTGGGCGCGTCGTGGCACGTCGTGCAGGTGCCGGCGATGACCGGCAGGCCGAGCGCGTCGTTGAGTCCACCGACGCCGGTAATCGCGATCGGCTTGGTGTTGAACAAGGCCTCGCCGCGTGCAATCGCGCCGCGCGGGCCACCATCGCCGCGCGCCGGTTTCCAGGCGTCGAACAGGGTCATTGCCGAGGCATTGAAGGCGCTGCCGGTCGGATCGACACCGAGCACATCGTTGATACCGACGTAGTTCTGCAAACTGGCCAGAATGCGCGGGCCGCCCATCGCGTCGTTGTCGTTGAGGTAGCCGGCACGAAAATCGAAGATCTGTGCGGTGGTCAGACCGAGCTCGAAATCGACGATCTGTCCCAATTGTGCATCGCTCGGTGGCGTGGCAGCCTGGGCATGACCCAACGTCGCGTCGAGCGCCTGATGCTTCAGGCTGGCAATCATGTCGGCTGCGGCGGCACCCGCATCCATCGGTGGCAGGAATGGTCCGCTGGTTTCACGTCCGTCCCACATTATCCCGGTAAGAAAGCGCAGGTTGGTCGCCGGCAGCGGCCGGCGGAACAGCGACAGCTCGCTTGTGCTGGCAAATCCATAGGGATCCTCGACGGAGATCAAGCTGAATTCAGCGTTGACCGGAATGGGCAGGCCAATGCGCAGCAGGCCCTTGTTGAGCAGCATGCTGTAGGCGTTGCGTCGCGCATTCACGCTGGACACATCGGCCAGCGGTGAGGTGGCGCCATCGACGGGGCGAAAGACCGGGTCGGTTCCGTTGCTGGCAATGAAGCGCGCTTGCAGGTCGCTTGGCGTAATCGTCCAGCCGTCCTTGGCAACGTGGCAGGAGCCGCAACTGCGCCCATTCGAACCCAGCGCCTGGAAAAACGGGTTGGTCTTGTCGATGCCGCCGCTGGTGGTGAAGGTTTTTAGAAGGCCCGCGGAATTGAGGGTTGTCAATTCGTCGCCAAGGGATTTTCCTGCGGCAAAACCGCTGGAGCAGCAAAACAAAGCACTCACAAGCACGCTAACGACCGATAAAAACTTTTTAATGGATTTCATGACGACACTCCTCCCCCCGTGCTCATTGCGGATCGACCACGCCGACGCATTCCGACGCAGTGACCTCCCCGATCCGATTCGACCTGGATCACTGGAGAAGAACGTCGTTTGGCGGAATATTGCGACATCGGTCGTTGCGCCGGGTATGCACGAGCGTAACGATGGCGTCCAAAAACCGATGCCCGCCGGGCGTGGCGGATCCCCGCGGCGTGTCATGGCATGGGCGATCGGGTTGATGGTGATGGATTTATCGCTTCCGGCAGCGCGTGCATGCCGGTTTGCAGCAATACGACATCGAACCCTATCGCGGAAACCGCTCAGGTAGATGCTGGGGTGATCAGTGTCCAGTCAGATCGAGCGTACCGGCATCCTTGGCGGATAGCAGGGAAGGCGCAACGTGCAGCGCCATCGCTTGCGCAATCGTCGCTGCGGCAGCGTCGGGTTGCCCCAGTGCGGTTTGCAATCGCGCGCGCAACGCGAGCAGTGCGACACGTTGCACGTGGGCTTCGGGATAAGCGGAGCCGAGCGATTGGATCGCCTTGTCCGCTTCCGCCAAGGCTTCTTTGCTCTGGCCTAGCGCGTCGAGCGACTGCGCACGCAGATAGTGGTTGAGCATCTGCAGCCGC
>JBDTLA010000034.1:0-9585 GCA_039935035.1 Rudaea sp.
CGCGCCGGCAGCCCCGGCACGATCAATACGACCGCGCTGGTGCACGAGACCTGGTTCAAGCTGCGGTCGAGCCCCGCAGCTGCAGACCTGCCGCAAAAAGATTTTCTCGCGATCGCCGCGCACGCGATGCGCCAGGTCCTGATCGACCACGCGCGGCGTCTGGATGCCGACAAACGGCAACACATTGCGGTTACGCTCGAGCAGGCCGACGACGCGGCGGCAGCGGTGCCAATGTTCGAGATTGCTGATGCATTGCGTCAGCTGGACAGTACCGACGCCCAGCTCGCGCGCATCGTCGACTTGCATGTGTTCGCTGGCATCGAGTTCCGCGACATCGCCGAATCCGAGGGCATTTCCGAACGCAGCGTATTTCGGCTTTGGCGCAATGCACGCGTGTTCCTGCTCGATCAGCTCGCGCCATGAGTGCGCAGGATTCCAGTTGGCCACAACTGGTCGCCTGGTTTGAGCGCGTGACCGACGCGGAACCGGCGCAGCGCCGGCGCTTGCTCGACGGGCTGCGTGACGATGATCCGGTGCTGCATGCGCGCGTGCAGAAGTTGCTTGCAATCGATGCCAGCAACAGTGATCTGGTTGCCGATGTCTCGCGTTGGCGTGACCGCATCTTTTCTGCAGACGATGTCGATGCCGTGCCGGCCGTCATCGGTCCCTGGCGCATCGTGCGCGAGTTGGGCAGCGGCGGCATGGGTCGCGTATTCCTCGCCGAGCGTGCCGAGGGCGATTACGAACAAAAAGCCGCGTTGAAAGTCATTCGCGGTGATTTCACTTCGGATGCCGCCGTCGCGCGGTTCCTGACCGAGCGACGCATCCTCGCACGTCTGGACCATCCGGGTATCGCCAGCCTGATCGATGGCGACGTCGATGAGGCGGGGCGTCCGTGGTTCGCGATGCAATATGTGCAGGGCGTGTCGCTGCCGGACTATTGCACCGAGCATGCGCTTGGACTTGAAGGGCGCCTGAACCTGATGATCGTGGTGTGCGACGCGGTCGCCTACGCGCATCGCCAGTTGGTCGTGCATTGCGACCTGAAGCCGTCAAATGTGCTGGTCGATGACAAGGGGCAGCCGCGACTGCTCGACTTCGGCATTTCGCGCCTGATCGAAGCACAGGGCAGCCAGGGCCAGGCCACGCTGACGCAACTGCGCGCGTTGACGCCGGGCTATGCAGCACCCGAGCAACTGGCCGGCGAACCCGTCAGCGTGGCCACCGATGTCTACGCACTGGGTTCGATGCTTTACGAACTGCTCACGGGTGTGCGTCCTTACGCACAGCGCGATGCAAACGCCGCCGCGGTCGCGGTCGCGCAGGCACAGGCGCAACCGCGTGCGGCATCGCGCGCAGCGGGCGTAGATACGCCGGTGCAGGCGCGACGCCTGCGCGGCGATCTTGATCTCATCCTGGCCAGAGCACTGATGCACGACCCGGTACAGCGCTATGCAGATGCCAATGCACTGGCCGAAGATTTGCGCAGCCACTTGGGCGGTTGGCCGCTGCGCGCACGCCGCGCCAGTCGCTTGCATCGCGTGCGCAAATTCGTTGGCCGCCACCGCGTCGCCGTACCGCTGGGTGCAATGGCGATCACGGCATTGTTGCTGATCACGTCCATCGCATTGACCCAGGCGCGGGTCGCGCGCGAGCAAGCCAGTCGCGCCGAGGCGGTGCGGCAATTTCTGGTTGGCGTATTCGAGCAAGCCAGTCCGGATAGAAATGAGGGACGCCCTATCAGTGCGCACCAGCTACTCGAAAAAGGCGAACATCAGCTCGATCTCACCGCGGACAAGCAGGACGGATTGAAAGCCGAAATGGCTGGACTGCTGGGCGAACTGTATATCGGCGTCGGCGACTTTCCGCGTTCACTGAAACTGATCGAGCGCGCCACGCCAGCACTTTCCAATCCCCGTGTTTCTGGCGTAGTGCGTGCGCGCATCCTGCTCAGCAAAGCATGGATCGAGAACGAGAACGGGGACTATGAGTCCGGCCTCGCGCATGCGCGCCAAAGCCTTGCTTTGCTTCAAGCCGCGCCAAGCCGCAACCCGCAGGCCATTGCCGAAGCGCACCTGACCATCGCCTACGCGATGTCCGATATGGGCGACTGGCCGGCGACCGAACAGTTCGTCCGCACCGCGCTTGCCGTCGATCGTGCAGCGATCGGCGACCTGCACGATTCCATCGCCGGTCAATGGGAACAACTGGGCGATGCGTTGCGCCAAATGGGGCGTTACCAAGAAGCAGTAGTCGACTTCAACAATGCCATTGAAATCTATCGGCAGCTGTACGGTGAAAACAGCATCCACATTGCCCACGTCATCGCCCCACTTGGCAGCGCGCTTGAAGCCACGGATTTGGGCCGTGCCGAACAGGCCCGGCGACGTGGTTTGGCGATCGATCTCGCGCGCCTCGGACCCGACCACCACGATACGCTGGTCGCCGAAATCAATCTGCTCGGCACGCTTGAGCTTTCCGGACGCTATGCCGAGATCCTGCCGCAACGACTCGCCCTGATCGAGCGCGCCAAGCGCGCCGGCACGCTGCATCCGCGCGACATGGCGGCGCAGTACACCTCGCTGGGCAAGAATTACCGCGAACTCGGTCGCTTCGAGGAATCCGAGCAAGCCCTGCGCCAATCCCTCGCGCTCACGGCCAAAGATCGCGGAATCGACAGTGTTGAAAGCGCACCGGCACTGCGGCATCTGGAACTGACCCAGATGCTGCTCGGCCATTATGCCGACACTGAGGCAACCATTACCAAGGTCATGGCACTGCGCAAGAATGACCCGCCATCCTCGCCGGTACGCAATCTGCTGCGCTGCGATCTGGGCAATCTGCGTCGGCTGCAGCATCAGCCGCGAGAGGCGGTCGAAATATTGCAGGCGGCGGATGACGCGATCGCTGCAACCGCCGAGGGCGCGGGCAATGCGTGGCGTATGGACATCCTCGCCGCCTTGAGCCAGGCGCAACTGGACAACGGCGACGCCGCTGCCGCAGAGCGCAGTGGCGACAAATCGTTGGCAGTTGCACGACGGACGCTACGTGCGGGCCACTATCAGCTCGGCATCGCGCTGTTTGCGTTTGCACGCGCCAAGCTGGCTCTGGGAAAATCGGCCGAGGCTGAAAGCCTGCTGCGTGAGGCGCTTGAAGTACGCCTTCCAGTACACCCGACCGCGGACCCGCGCGTACTCGAAGTGAAGGTCGCCCTCGTCAACGCGTTGCAAGCACTGCAACGCACGCGCGAAGCACGTGCGTTGCGCGACGAAATCGCGCCGGCGTTGCGACAGGCCGCGACGCCCTATGCACACGATCTGCTTGCGCGCCTCGGACCAGCATCCGGCTAGCCCGACTATTTCGCGTTCGGGCTAGCTAGGTCGGCTTCGACAGCATCAACGCTGTCAGTCGGGCACCACGCCATCCAGACCATCGCGGAAAATCACGTCCGACATGTTGAGCCGTGAGATCAACCAGTCGTAATCGCCTGGAAAACTCTCGATAGCGTAGGAGCGCTCGCCGACCAGCACGATGCGACCGTGGTTATCGAGGGCGAGCGCCGTGGTCCATTCACTCTGCGGCGTGTTGATCGGCACATCCAGGCTGAGGATCGTCATTCCGGGGCCGGACGTCCCGAAGCCAATATCGAGGAGGAGATTGGGACTGAAGGCAAGCACGCCGGCATCGGAAGGCTGCCGGTTCGCATCGTTGGTGCCGGCGTAGCCGGTCACTATCAGCTCACCATCGGGCGTGCGTGCCATGCCGAAGATGCCGTTGTAGACGCCGGGATAGGCACTTGCCTGGAAGGTATTGCTGCTTGACTGGTTGCCCAACTGGACGACGGCTCCGCTGCCGTTGATCTCACCCAAGGCGAATTCGCTGGCCCGTCCGGCCGGTAGACTGAATGAACTGATGAAATAGGTTTCGCCCCCGACGAAGACCCCACCTCCCTTGCGAGCCACTGCCGCACGGCAGTATGTGTCGCCCTCATTGCTGGGGCCGAGGATATCGAAACTGGTTGCGCCAGCGCCATTGAACGTGGTGTCTGGCACAAAAGCGCTGTCGTTGAGCGAATAGACATAGGCCGCAATAGCACACTGATGGTGGTCCAAATCGCCATAGGGCGCGCTGGCGGCGTTGCCGATCAGATAGATCTTCGGAAGTCCGAAATTGCCGTTCAGTACCATCGCATTGGCGCGATCATCCTTGTCTGCACCCAGATCAAAGAAGGTCGTCAATTCCTGGACCAGTGTGCCGGTTGAACTGAATGCGGCGAAGTAGAAATCGTTGTCCGTGTGAGCAGGCCCGTAGAAGCCGGCACCGCGCCCTGCGGCATAGATCGGGCCGGCGGGATTCACTTTCACCGCGGCGAACGCAGTGTTGTGGTTCGGCACCACGTAGTAGCCTTTACCCGCGAAACTGTGGTCGAAGCTGCCATTGGCATTGAGTCGTTCGATCAGTGCACGCTCACCACTCGTGGCGTCGGCGATATTGCCTGCGACCACAATCTTGCCGTCGCCTTGAAGTGCCACGGAGGTGAGAAAGCAATCGTTGCGGCCACCGGACGGATTGAAATTCTGCACCACCCGTCCGGCACTGCCGAACCCACTGTCAACCGACCCGTCGATATTGAAGCGCTGGATAATGCACGCGTTCTGATCCGTACCGAGGTTATTGTTCCAGGAAAACCCGGCGACAACTATCTTGCCATCGACCTGCACCGCCACCGCGGTCGCACTATCGGCATCAGAATAATAACCTCCACCGCCAAGATCCAGTGCATAGCGGAATAGTCCAGGGATGCCCTGTAGAAAGTGAGGAATCTGGGGGGGTGAGAGACTGGTATCCAGGCTGCCGTCGTAGTTGGTCGCAAATGCCGGCAGCATCGCGCCGGCGAGGCCAAGTGCCAACACACCCAGAGTGGACGACACCCAGCTTTGACGATGTCTCAGCGAGTTCATGATTGATCTCCACGGGAACGAAGGCTCCCTCATCTGATCAATACGCAGGGTTGTGCCGCCAACTGCCAAATGTTCGCTGTCATGCCTTCGTCAAGCGAATGTTTTCGCCCTGACTCCGTGACTCCGGGCCGTGTTTCGAGCTATGTTCGGGTCTCGGACAAGCTGGTGAACGTTCTATCTGTCCGTGGTACCGCAAGATCGGTTGCTTCAGATCGATCCGATCAGAAGATTTCAATTTCCGCGGCTGCGTGGAAGCGCGTGAAACCTTGATGTAGGTGCAGCATGAATCCAGTGCCCATCAATACATCGGCAGTAGCAGGCGTGGCATTGGCACGTGTCGCGAATGAAATGAAGATGCTTATGCTGAAAAGGTCCCCCGAGGGCTATTGGTCCCATGTTTCAGGAACCATCGAAGACGCAGAAACGGCCCCGCAAGCAATCGTGCGTGAGTTTCGCGAAGAAACCGGCGTTGTTGTCGCGCAGCTCTACTCAGCAGACTACATTGATCAGTTTTATGTGATCGACAAAAGCTGCATCATGATCGTCCCGGTGTTTGTTGCCATGCTCGAACCTGACGCCAGGATCAGCCTCAATGAAGAGCATGTCGCGTATCAATGGTGCTCATTGCCTGATGCCAAGGCTTTGGCTGAGTTCCCCAATCAACGATCGATGTATGACCATGTCTGGCACAACTTCGTCGAGCATGAGCCATCGCCGCTGATGCGGGTCGGGTTGCGTTGAGTCGAGCAGGATTCCAGATCTCCTGCGATGGCATGTGCGGCGCCATGGACGGAATAAGGGTCAGAGGTCACGGAACAAGGGTCATAGTGTACTTTTTCTAAAAGTTCACTATGCCTCTTGTACCCCTCGCATAACCCCGCTACTTCGCCGGCACCACCGCCACCGGCGCATCGTCGGCCGGGGTTTCCTTGTCCTTGATGAGCTTGCGCAGGAACGGGATGAGTACGATCAGCGCGATGCCGACGATGATGCTGCCCCAGCCGAGGCGCTCGAACAAGATCGCGTAATCCGGATTGGTGACGAGCGCGGAGTTGCCGGCGGGTTCGGGCACCATGCCGGAGAAATCGCCGGCGAACAGCGATGCCAAACCGGTGACCATCATCCAGCTGCCCATCATGATGCCCTGGTATTTGCGCGGCGCAAGCTTGCCGATCATCGCGTAGCCGATGGGCGATATCAGCAGTTCGCCAATCGCCTGCAACACGTAACTGGCGAACAGCCAGACGAAGGCGGTGCGGCCGACATCGTTGGCCATCGAAATGCCAACCGGCAACGCGAGAAAACCCAATCCCATCAGCAGCAGCGAAATGGAAAACTGCAGAGGGATATCGATGTTCCAGCCTTTGCGACGCAGGTTGCCGAACCACGAAGCCAGCAACGGGCCGCCGATCACGATTACCACGGTGTTGATGTTCTGCACCCATTGCGGCGCGATTTCGATTTTCCACACATGCAGGTCGACGTTGTGTACCGCGAACAATTGCAATCCATTCGGCGCCATCTGGTACAGCGACCAGAACACCAGCGAGCCCAAAGCGAGAATCAGGAACGCCCACATGTTGTTGCGTTCCAGCCGGTCACGATGTTTGAACGTGAGGTACAACAGCATCGCCGCGACCATGGCGCCGATAGCCTTGAGAAGAATTTCCGTGCGCCCGGTGTGCTGCAACATGATCCATAGCGTCGGCACCAGCGCGAGCAGAATCGCGATGCCGACCATCAGGCGCAGCCGAAATGCGCTGGGGGTGGCATCGAGCAAGCTGGTATTGCGATCAGCCAGATTCCGCCAGTTGAATCCGACCAGGATGATCGCGAGAAAATTACCGATGCTGGCGAACCAGAACAGACGACTGTAGTCGCCGGTCAGTTGGTAGTGACCGGCCACCGCGAAGCCGATGAAGAAGCCGATGTTCATGCCCGCGTAGTTCCACAGGAACGCGCCTTCGCGACGGCTGTCCTCTGGCGTGAAGCGCTGCGTCAGCATCATGTTCAAGCAGGTGACATTCAGGCCGCTGCCGGTGAGAAACAGCGCCAGTCCCCAATACAGCGAAGCCGCCGTGCCTGCCGCGATGATGCCGCAGCCGAACACTTGCAACACCATGCCGCCGACGAACAGATTGCGGTTGCTCAGAAAGCGCCCGCCCAGATAACCACCGAACAGATGCAAGCCATAGTTGAACGCGCCGAACACGCCCATGATCGCGGTGGCTTCCTTGGCCGAAAAGCTCAGATGCTTCGTCGCGTACAGCACCAGCGTCGAATACAACACCGCAAAGCCCAGCGTCGACACCAACTGGATGAAGAACAAGGCGCCAGCGCCTTCCGGGATACGGTGGATGGTGGTGCGCAACGATGACAAGGCGTTCTCCCCGGTGGATGCGGTAGTTCGATGGCGTGGTTCCGAGTTCGTGGCGCAGTTTACAGGGCTGGATGAATTCAGCCAGTCAGTACGTGGCGCAACCCTTCGTTCTGGATCAGGATTGCCGACTTCGGATGATGCAGGCACTGTCCGACATCGGGCTGCGATCGCGGGTCAAGAAGAACGCAATTTCTGCGGGGCGGCCAATGGCTGGAGCGACAGGTGCGCGATCGTGAGGGCGATATCGTGAAGGACCCGACTGGGGTGTCGCTCCCGTTTTCATCGGTGTGTGGGCTCGAATCGTGGGTTGCAACCAAAGCTCGCAATGCCTTGCTATGCTTGGCCTGCTTCAACATCAACGCTATCAAATTACCCACACGTTTCCACGAAGCGCTCTGATCTGATTCTTGGGGAGAAGCAAATGACGTTTCTGTTGATGTTGGCCGGCGCCTTGCTGGCGCCGTACTTGTGTGTCGCGATCTTCGGTGAACCATCCGGTTGGACCAGCGCCGCTGGTGGTCTGTGCCTGGGATACCTGCTGGCACAGGTGCTGAAGGCACGTCGCCGTCTGACTGAACTGGAAAGCAGCTTCATGCAGTTGCGCGCAACGGTGGCCGTGCAAGCCAGCGAGCGAAACCGGGCGCAGGCTGCGACCTCGGATGCGGGAGTAACGACGCCAACGCCGCCACCAAAGGCTGTCGCCGCCGTGGCGACCTCGCCAGTCAACATCGCGCCGGCGCCGGCGCAAGTCGACGTTGCGGGATCATTGCCGGAAGCTTCCTCGCCGGCACTGATTGCACCGGCGCCAAAGCCCGCCGCATCACCGCCACCAGCCGCTATTCGGCCGCAGCTACCGGCACGCCCGGACCCGCTAGTGCAGGCATTTTCACGCGTGAAGCAATGGTTCACCGAGGGCAATGTGCCGGTGAAGGTTGGCGTGATCGTGTTGTTCCTGGGCGTTGGTTCACTGCTCAAGTACGCGACGGATTCGGGCTGGCTGCACGTACCGATGGAATTGCGCCTGGCCGGTATCGGCGCCGCTGCGCTCGCCGCGCTCGTGTTCGCGTGGCGCAAGCGCAGTTCGCATCGTGCGTTTGCGCTCAGCCTGCAGGGCGGGGCCATTGGCGTGCTGATGTTGACGATCTTCGCTGCATTCCACCTGTATCACTTGTTGCCTGCCGGCTTCGCGTTTGCGCTGCTGGTTCTGGTGGTTGCCGGGGCCGGTATGCTGGCAGTTTTGCAAGATGCGCTGGCGCTGGCGGTGCTCGCGATTGTGGGCGGTTTCGTCGCGCCGATCCTGGTCTCAAGCGGCAGCGGCGACCACGTCGCCCTGTTCAGCTATTACGCCGTGCTTAATTGCGCCATTTTCGCGATTGCCTGGGTGCGCCCATGGCGTGCACTGAACCTGCTCGGGTTTGCGTTCACGTTCGGCATCGGCACCGCGTGGGGCGTGCTCGAATACAGCCCCGAACAGTTCGCCAGTACCGAGCCATTCCTTTTGCTTTTCTTTGGTATGTACCTTTTGATTCCCTGCTTCAATGCACGCCGGCTTTCACCGGATCGGCGCGATCGAATTGATTCGGCTTTGGTGTTCGGCATGCCGCTGCTGGCGTTCCCGTTGCAGGCTGCGCTGTTGCATGGCGCACGCATGCCGCTGGCCTGGAGTGCGCTCGGCGCCGCGTTGATTTATCTGGTGCTGGCGCTGCTCGAATTGCGTCGTCTGGGTTATCGCCTGCTGGGCGAATCGCACGCGCTGCTGGCGATTGGGTTCGCCACGCTCGCCGTGCCGTTGGCGCTGTCCGCACACGCGACCGCCTGCACATGGGCGCTTGAAGGTGCCGTGTTGATCTGGCTCGGCTTGCGCCAGCAGCGTCGACTGCCGCGCTGGATCGGTTATGCGTTGCAGGCTTGCGCCGGATTGGCGTTCTTGGTTGGATACCGCGGCGTGATTTCGTCAACGCCAATCCTGAATGGCGAATTCTTTGGCGCGGTATTGATCGCGTTGGCGGGCCTGGTCAGTGCGCGCCTACTCAGCCGTGCCAACGATCGCGCGCCATTGGCGACAGTGTTTTTCGTCTGGGCCTGGGGCTGGTGGCTGCTGGCGTGGGGCGAGCAAATCGATCACTTCGTGCCGACCCATTGGCAGCCGAACTGGTGGCTGGTCCTGATCGCCGTCACCGGCGCGCTCGCAGCCGAGGCGTTCCGGCGCTTGCGCTGGCGCGAAAGTGCGTGGCCGGCGCTGGC
>JBDTLA010000035.1:0-5751 GCA_039935035.1 Rudaea sp.
TGATGCTGCGCAGGTGCACACGCTTGCGACTGGAATGCAATGCTGCCGTCGGCACCGGTACATTTGTATACACTCGTGCCTTGCGCAATAGTTGCGGCAACGGGCAGCAAGCCGACGAGGCACACGCAAGCAGACAGCACCAGCCTACGCAATCTGTACGCACCCATACCAACTCTGACATCGAACATGCGCCAATCTCCACTGACTGGCGCAATTTTCAGTGCGCGCGCATGCTCGGGCTAGCGGCAATCGCTGCGTCGTGGTGTAGGAATTTGCCTACGCGATTGCCTAGGATCATGGGCGGCAGAAACACAAGCGGCTTCGGCTTCTCGCTCATTTGGTTTCTACCACCCAGCCTCCTAGCCTTTCTTGTCGGTCACAGGTTTGCCGCCGACGCCGGCAGGCCGGTGCTGCAAGGCCATGCCCTTGAGCACGATCAAGGCTTCGCTCAAGGCGTAGTCGTCGAGCGTGCCATCATCAATCGCATCCTCAGCGTGATGCTTTTCATTCTCGTGCGCGCCCTTGAGATGGTTCGGCAGGTCGCGTTCGCCGGTGATCAGCGACGGCGGCGCATCGCGCACGCTCAGTTTCAAATTCGCCAGTTCGATATCCGGCTGGATGCCGGCCGCCTGGATGGATGTGCCATTGGGCGTGTAATAGCGCGCCGTCGTCAATTTGATCGCATGCGTATCGTCGAGTGGCAGCACGGTTTGCACGGAACCTTTGCCGAATGTACGCCGACCCATGAGCAAGGCGCGATGATTGTCCTTGAGGGCGCCGGACACGATTTCCGCTGCCGACGCCGTACCGTTGTCAACCAGCACTACCATTGGTGCACCATTGAGCAGATCGCCGGGCGTAGCGCTGAAACTCAAGTCGGATTGGCGGATGCGCCCATGAGTGGTCACGATCGTGCCACTGTCGAGAAAGTCATCGCTGATTTCCACAGCCGATGTGAGCAAGCCGCCGGGATTGCTGCGCAAGTCCAATACGGCACCACGCAGCGGCTTCGACTTGTCCAGCAGCTTTTCGAGCTTGTGGCGCAATTCGCTGCCAGTATCCTGCTGGAACTGGGCGACGCGAATGTAGACGTAGCCCGGTTCCAACGCACGCACGCGCACGCTGGCAACACGAATATCGGCGCGCGTGAGCGTGTAATCTTCCGGCACGCTCGCGCCTTCGTGGATCACGCTCAATGCAACCTTGGTCCCGGCCTTGCCGCGCAGTTTGTCGACGGCCTGGTTGACGTTGTCCGGCGTGATCGCCTCGCCATCGATGCGCACGATGATGTCGCCCGGCTTGATGCCGGCGTGCGCGGCCGGGGTATCGTCGATCGGCGCGACGACACGCAGGCGGCCATCAACTGTAAACACCTCGATACCAAGTCCTGCATAGCTTCCGCTGGTGTCTTCATCCAGCGATTGCATCTGGCTTTCATCCAGATACTCGCTATGCGGATCAAGACCTGCGAGCAATCCACGAATCGCGTTTTGCATCAGCGTCTTGTTGTCGACCGGATCGACGTAGGCCTGGCGGACCAGATTGAACACTGCCGTGAACATGCGGATATCGTCAAGACTGACCGTTGATTGCCCCGGCGGCGCAGCCGCTTTGGCATCGGTGGCCGCGCGCAATGCCAGAGGCGCGCACACAAGAAGAAACGAAAAAGCGATACGCAGCATGATGGTTGTCCGATTGAGATGTTGTATCCGTCGCCGATTATAGGCTGCACTTGCTTGAGCTATCGTGAAGGCGGTTGCAACCAACCCATCGGGTCGATCGGCTTGCGCTGAGAACGCAGCTCGAAATACAGGCCAGCCGTCTTGCGTCCGCCACTGTCACCGCTGGTGGCAATTACATCCCCGGCGTCAACCCAATCGCCAACATCCTTGAGCAGGGTTTCGTCACAACCATAAAGACTCAGGTAGCCATCGCCGTGATCCACGATCAGCAACAGGCCGTAACCGCGCAACCAGTCGGCATAGACCACGCGACCATGTGCCACGGCACGGATTTCATGGCCAATATCCGCCGCAATCAATACCCCTTGATTGGACTGTTCACCATTGTCCTTCGCGCCGAATGCGGCAACGACTTTGCCCCGCAATGGCCAATGCAGATGGCCGCGTTGGGTTGAAAATGGCTGCGCGTTGCTCAGTTGCGGCGGTATATCGGCGAAGATGTCGCGCAATTTCGCGAGCAGATCGAGCAAGCCTTTCTCATCACGCGCCAACTGCGCGATGCGTTCAGCCTGGGTTTTCAATTTCGCATCCAGCGCGACCAGCAATTTGTTGCGCGCATCGCGCTCGGCCTGAAGCTGTGCGACCTGCGTCGCATGCTCGTCCCGCGATTCTTTCAGCGCCGTGTTTTGCGCCTGGATATCCGACTGGACCTTTGCCAACGCTTCCAGATCCGTAAGCAGCCTGTCGATGTGACCGATGCGTGCGCGCTTGAAGTAGCCGTAATATGCGAGCATACGTCCGACTTTGTCGATGTCGTCCTGCTCCAGCAACAATCGCAATTCCTCGTCACCACCTATCGCATACGCTGATCGAACCAGCGCCGCCAACGCTTCGCGCTGATCCTTGAGTTTGAGATCCAACGTTGCACGTTTGGCGATCAGGTCGTCGAGTTTATGCTGCTCAGCGGTGAGTTGTTCATCGAGCGTGCGCAATTGTTTTGCGGTTACGGCAATCTTCAATTGCTGTTCGCGCAAGGCATCCACCACAGCGCTTTTCTCTGCGCTGGTATTACGCTGCTCCTGCGTGATCTTCTTGATTTCCGCACGCACGCCTTCGAGCTTTTGTTTGGCTTGGGCTTCCTCGGCGGCGTGTTGCGGTTCCGGCGCCTGGCAGTGGGCGATTTGCGTCGTGGCGATGGCGCCGATGCTCACGGTGAGCATTGCGAGAAATCCGGTCGCGAATCGGCGGCTCATGACTGCGGAGCACCCAATTTAGTCATTTCGGGGTAGGCGGGAACGACGAGAAAAAAATGACTGCGTCGGCAACCAGACGCATCTGCGACCGGTCGTCGCGTTCAAAGCAAGACAATGCCAAAGCAGCCAATGCCGTCAGCCGAACGTAACCAACGAATGCCCCGTCATCTGCACCGGTTGTGGCAACCCCATCAGCGCCAACACGGTCGGCGCGAGATCGCTCAGCGAGCCAGATTGCAACGTCGCCTTGCGACCAACGTAAACCAATGGCACCGGTCCGACCGTGTGCTGGGTGTGCGGCTGACCGTCTTCGGCGCGCATGCGTTCCAGATTGCCGTGATCGGCGCTGATCAGCATCTCACCGCCAGTCTCGCGGATGGCTTGGGTCAGGCGACCCAGCGCGACGTCGATGGCTTGCGCTGCCTTGATGCCGGCATCGAGTTTGCCGCTGTGTCCGACCATGTCGGCGTTGGCCAGATTGCATACGATGAAATCGTATTGGCCACCGTGGATGGCGGCGGCGAGTTTGTCGGTGACTTCCGGACAGCTCATTTCCGGTTGCAGGTCATAGGTGGCTACTTTCGGGCTGGGTACCAGAATCCGGTCTTCGCCAGGGTAAGGTTCTTCACGTCCGCCAGAGAAGAAAAACGTGACGTGCGCATATTTTTCAGTCTCGGCGATACGCAATTGGTGCAAGCCGAGTTCTGCCAGATATTCGCCCAACGAGTTGTGTAGCGATTGCGTTGGAAAAGCGATGGCAGTGACATCCAGATCGGCGCTGTACTGGGTCAGCGTGACGAAAGCGGATAGATGAATGGCGCGCGACCGCTCGAATCCGCTGAAATCCGGATCGACAAATGCCTGTGTGAGCTGGCGCGCGCGGTCGGAACGATAATTCATGTAGACGACCGCATCGCCCTCGCCGATCGACCAGGACTTTCGGACCACGGTCGGCTTGACGAACTCATCGGTTTCGCCGCGCGAGTAAGCGGCCTCAAGGGCCGCCAGCGCGCTAGCGGCATGCAGGCCAGCGCCGTCGACAATCGCGTCCCACGCCAACTTCACGCGTTCCCAGCGCTTGTCGCGATCCATAGCGTAATAACGCCCGCTCACGGTGGCGATGAATGCATCGGGCAACGTTGCGCATAGTGCTTCGAGTTTTTCCAGCGAAGCCCGCGCACTTTGCGGCGGCGTGTCGCGGCCATCGAGAAACGCGTGAACGGCGATGCGCTCGACACCCTGGCGATGAGCCAGATCAAGCATCGCAAAAATGTGTTGCTGCTGGCTATGCACGCCGCCCGGACTGAGCAATCCGAAAATGTGCAACGTTCCACCCGCGCGCTTGACTGCGGCGCAAGCCTGGCGCAATGCGGCATTGTGAAAAAAATCGCCATCCGCGATGGCGGCATCGATGCGAGTCAAATCCTGATAGACGATCCGCCCGGCACCGATATTCATGTGCCCAACTTCGGAATTGCCCATCTGCCCATCTGGCAGCCCAACGAATTTTCCGTGGGTTTGCACCAGCGTGTGCGGACATTGCGCGAGCAGCTGCCGCCAATTCGGCATGTCGGCCTGGGCAATGGCGTTGTCCTCGCGTTCGGCGCGATGGCCCCAACCATCGAGAATCAGTAGCAGTACGGGTTTGGGTCGGGACACAGTTTCAATCCGAATCGGCGCGCGCGGCAATGCGGGGCATGGTAACGGAAATTCGCATGCGCCTGAATTCGGCATTCGCGACGAGTGCAGGTGCGGTTCAGCAGCCTTTCAACCCTTTAACGACTTGCTGCATCAAAAGCCTTGTCCAACCATCACGGAGTCATCTGATGATCCGCATCGCCCTTTCAATCCTGCTGGCCTTCGCGTTCAACTTCAGCGCATTTGCCGGCAATGAATCGCTCGACATCGACAAGGTCAACGGCAGCATCCACGTGCCCGACAACGCTACTGCCGGCAAGTTGAGTACGGTCAACGGCAGCATCCATGTGGGTGCCGGCGCTCACGTTTCCGATACCGATACGGTCAATGGCGATATCGACATCGGCGACGGCAGTTCGGTTGCATCGGTGAACACGGTCAACGGCGGCATCCACATCGGCGCAAAAACACGTGTCACAGAAACCGTAGAGGCCGTAAACGGCTCCATCACGCTGGCGGCTGGCGCTGACGTTGCCGGCAAGTTGAGCAACGTCAACGGCACGATCCAATTGACTGCCGGGCACGTGGGTGGCGGTATCGAAACGGTATCCGGCGACATCAGCGTCGGCGCGAATTCGCGCGTCGAAGGTGGTATCACGGTGGAGGCCGATCACAGCTGGTTCCACTTCGGATTTACGCGCAAGCCGCGCATTGTGATCGGGCCGCATGCGGTCGTGGAAGGCGAACTGACGTTCAAGCGCGACGTCGATTTGTTCGTCAGCGAAAGCGCGACGATCGGTAACGTCAGGGGCGCGACACCGACAAAGTTCAGCGGCGACGCACCGCCGCAATAAGCGCCGGATCGCAAGTAGACTAGCTCAAAATCGTGCGCGTAGCGCACGCTACCGACTCGTGCCCGAAGCGCGCTAGCGGCGACAGTCATGTCGTGCACGCTACCGCGCTACAATCGAGGATTCCAGCCGCTATCGACCGGAGTTCCCGATGTTGCGTTATCTCAGTTTAATCGCCGCAGTGTGCCTGCTCGCTGCCTGCAATAAGCCTGCGCCACATCCGCCTGCATCTACGGCACCACCGGTCGCCGGTGATGTCGTGCCCGCGCCCAAGCCAGCGCCGGTGGTACCCACCCGCGATGGGCATTTTTCGCCAGCGATCACCGC
>JBDTLA010000036.1:0-10461 GCA_039935035.1 Rudaea sp.
CCGCCCGCATCCAGGTTCGGTGCCACGACAATATCTTCTTCGATATCTCGCCAGGTGACTTTCGCATCGTCGGCGATCTGATCTTCAAGGATGGATTCGGCGGCGACTGATCGGCTGTGGCATACGCGCGTCATTGTTCGTGACTCAGGCTTGCCGATGCGCGATGCGGCGCTGCCTGCCTGAGCGTGTATTCTCTGCCCATCGCAGGGTGCGTCTGGCGCTACGTTTGCGCATCGAACACGCCCAGCATTTGAATCTCGCTGATATTCCACGTTTTGCGCAGAAGGGCGTGATCGCGTCGATGCATTCCATCCACGCCGGTTCGGATGCGCTGATGGTGGTTGCACGCCTGGGCGAGCAACGCGGCAGCGAACGTGCGTACGTGTGGCAGACCTTGATCAAGAGTGACGCGATCGTGCTGGACGGAACCGACACACTGATCGAGGACATCAATCCGATTGCGAATTTCTATTGTGGCGTGACCCGCGCTTACGGCGACGGCAAGACGTTTTTCCCGGCTCAGGGCAAGACGCGCCTGCAGGAACCGCGCACCTATACCAGGAACAATGCCTACGCGCTGTTTGCAGAAAACGAACTGGGCTCACTGGCGCCGGGCAAGCTGGCCGACATGGATGTGTTCTCCGCCAATCTGCTCACCATCACGGATGAACTAATCGTGCGCACGCGCGTGTTGTACACCGTCATTGGGGGTAAGCTCGTGTATCAGCAGCCGGGTGCCGATCAGTGGCGCAGTGGCTGGTCGTTCGAGCCGATGCCGGGATTCGGTCACGTGAATTGACCAAAGGCTGAATTCCTCATGCAACAACCAGGAGTCAACCATGCTCCGGAATATGCCCATTCGCAGGAAACTCATGCTGAGTATCTTGTCGACCAGTATCGTGGTCATGCTGCTGATGAGCGGCGCATTTTTTGCGCATCAGTACTTGTCGTTGCGGCGTATAACGCTGGTTGAGCTTTCCACGGTTGGCACGTTGACTGCGGAAAATGCCACAGCCGCGCTGGTACTCGGCGATTTACAGGGTGCGCAGCGCGCCCTCAGTGGCCTCAAGGCACAGCAGCATCTGGTTGCTGCTGCGATATACGATCGCACTGGAGCGGTGGTTGCAAAATTTCCGTCAGCGCTGACAGCCGATCAATTGCCGCAGGCACCTGGTGCCCCGGGCTATCGTTTCAGCGGCGCCTACCTGGATGGCTTTGTGGCAATCCAGCAGGATGGGAACAGTCGTGGCGCGCTTTATTTGAAGGTGGATTCCGACGCGATACTGCACGATTGGCTTCGCGGGTTGCTCAAGATCGTCACGTTGGTGATGCTGTTGGTGCTACTGGTTGCCTATGCGTTTGCGTACGTATTGCAAAAACATCTGGCGCTGCCGATTCTTGAACTTGCTGCAACGGCTGGCAAGGTATCGCGGGAGCACGACTACTCCGTCCGTGCCGCCAAGCGCGGCAACGACGAATTGGGCTTGTTGACCGATGCGTTCAACCAGATGCTGGCGCAGATTCAGGAGCAGCATCAGGCATTGGCGCGAAGCGAATCACGGCTGACGACCATCATAAACAATCTTGCGGAAGGTCTGGTCGTGTCGGACATGACTGGCAAATTGGTGACGTTCAACCGGGCGGCAATGGAACTGCTCGGCTTCGCCTCGCAGCAGGAAGTTCAACGCTTTGTCTTTATCGCCGAGATGGTGGATATTTTCGAAGTGTCAACGCTTGAGGGAACCGTGCTGGGTCTGGAACAGTGGCCGGTGTCGAGAATCCTGCGTGGTGAGAGTCTGCACAATCTGGAACTACGAACCCATATCAAGCACCTGGGTTGGCATCGCATTTTGAATTATGGCGGCATGCTGGTTCACGATCCGGATGGGCGCCCGACTTTGGCAGTTCTCGTCATGAGCGACATCACCGAGCGTAAACGCGACGAAGCGGAGTTGCGTGAGGCCAAGCAAAGCCTGGAACTCAAGGTGACTGAACGTACTGTGGAACTGCTCGCGGCCAAAGAACGCGCGGAATCCAGCGATCGCCTGAAGTCGGAGTTTCTGGCTAACATGAGCCACGAGTTGCGCACGCCGCTGAACGCGATTATCGGGTTTACCGGAACGTTGCTGATGAAATTGCCGGGCCCGTTGAACGCCGACCAGGAAAAGCAACTGGCCACCGTCCGCCACAGCGCACGCCACCTGCTGTCGTTGATCAACGACCTGCTAGATGTGGCCAAGATCGAGGCCGGCAGAACCGAACTGGTGCTGACATCGGCGTCGTGTACCAGTGTGCTGGAGGAAGTGGTAACAGCGTTGCGTCCGCTGGCCGAAGACAAAGGTCTGGAATTTCTGGTGGAAATGCCGCCTCAGGATATTGTTTTGCAGACCGATCGGCGTGCGTTGAACCAGATCCTGATCAATCTGGTCAACAACGCGATCAAATTTACCGATACCGGGCAGGTCGCAGTGGCTGTAGCCGTGCGCGAGACGGAGGACGGCAAAATCGTCGATATAAGCGTCAGTGATACCGGCTGCGGAATCAAGCCAGCCGACATGGCGCGCTTGTTTCAAGCGTTCAGCCAGGTCGATTCATCCTCGACGCGTCGTTACGAGGGAACCGGGCTTGGTCTGCATTTGTCGCAGATGCTGGCTGAGTTGATCGGTGCGCGCATCACCTGCGAAAGCCGGTTCGGCGACGGCAGCACGTTCACCCTGAGCATCCGACGCGCAGTGCCGCAGCAACCAGTTGCCGACGTATGATTGCCGCGCGCGCCAGCGACATATTTCCGGCATGTTCGATGTTCGCCCGCGGCACGAATATCGACAGTTTGCACCGCCTTTTGCGATCCGTCTGTGGCCGCGCGATGCGGCAGTGCGAATCGCCTGCGGGGAGTCGCCGAGCCAACCAGTGCACTGGGCACAATGAAAATTGCGGCCTGGTTCGCGACGATGGCCTGGATATACCTGTCATAAGTGACAGTAGGCGGATGTCGAGCTATATGGTACTCAATGGCTATGGTTGGCACTTGAGCTGCTAAGCGCACAGCGAGCCTCTGAAGGGGTGCTCCACATTGGGGTGACGATCACTGCTCGGATTAGCGGATCGAATCCGCTTCGACACCGGGGATCTACTTGCTGCAGCTGCAATTCATTGGGCCGGCTTTCGTCCTGTAGACCAATAAAATAACGAGTACAGTGCAACGATGCGTAGCGCCGCGACCTTTTCCAACGTCGAGCACAACGGGGAAGTGTTGCGCGGGGGCCGGCATTGGGGCGTGGCAGAGCGCTCAACCCGAAGGTACGCGGCCGGAATCGATGCCAATGCGCACGACTGCGAAAAATGCGCAATCCAATCCGCATTCGGCCGAACGGCGTAATCGCCATGGCTCGCATACTCATCATCGAAGACAATCCAGATAATCTGGAACTGATGACATACCTGCTCGAATCCTTCGGGCATGCGTATCTGACTGCGGTCGACGGAGAGCAAGGCATCGAGATGGCACGCGGTGAGCGCCCCGATCTGATTCTGTGCGACATTCATCTGCCGGGTATGGATGGCTATACCGTGGCGCGAACGCTGAAGAGCGAAACCGATCTGAGCGCGATTCCGATCCTGGCGGTATCGGCGCGGGCGATGGCCGGAGATCACGAGAAGGGGCTGGCGGCCGGATTCGATGGTTATATTTCCAAACCGATCGATCCGGAGAATTTCGTCGCGCAGGTGGACGAGTTTCTTGACCCCGCAAAGCGCGGATCACCGCCGAAGCGCCAAACACATAACACCCCGGTTCCGCAGCGAGCACGGGGACAGCGTAAAGCCCGGGTTGTTTTCTTGGACGATTCTTCGACCAATCTCGAGTTGATCCGGCAAACACTGGCGCCGTCCGGGTACGAAGTAGTCTGCACGCAGCATATTGAGCAGGCGTTGAAACTGGCAAGGGCCAAATTGCCCGATATCATCCTGTCGGATCTGCACATGCCGGATGCGGACGGATTCGAGTTCGTCAGGCAAGTCAAAGCGGATCCGCAGCTTGCGTCGATTCCGTTTGTTTTCCTGAGCTCGTCGATCTGGGGTGAGCGGGATCGGGCAAGGGCGATGCAGCTTGGCGTAACCCGTTTCCTGGTTCGTCCAATCGAGCCGCAGCAGTTATTGCTTGAGATCGCGGCGGTGCTTGCGGGAAAGGCCAACCCATGACGATGATACTGGTGGTCGATGATCGCGCGATCAATCGTGAATTTCTGGCTACATTGTTTGTGTACAGCGGCTACGAAGTAGTTCAGGCTGCCGATGGTATACAAGCGCTGGAGATGACTCGCGAGCGGCATCCGGATTTGGTCATTACCGATGTATTGATGCCGCGTATGGATGGCGTGGAGTTTGCCGACCGCTTGCGCCAGGACCCGGACCTCGCGCATACGCCGGTCATATTTTACACCGCCACTTTTCGACTTCACGAAGCGAAGATCCTGGCTGAAACCTGTCATGTTGTCGCCGTAATTGCCAAACCTGCCGAGCCGCAAGAGATTCTCGATGTTGTCAGCAAGACGTTGGGAACCACCCCCGCGACTGCACTGCCGCATGCGTTGCCTCCGACAAATGCACACCAGCGCAAAAATGGCGCGTCGTTACCGGGGTATCTGCGTAAACTGATCACTGAAAGAAAACGCTGGCGGAATGCCGATGCGCGCAAGGTCGATTCAGCCCGCGCGAGTGCCGGCACCAAGGGGCCGCTGCCGGGTGAGCAGTCGTTTCATGTCTTGACCCTGCAGCTGGCGGCGTTGCTCGAATTTGACCTGACGCTTGGATTGGAGCGAGATCCGCAACGCATGGTTGAGCTGTTATGTCGGGCAGCCAGCGATATTCTGCATTCCAGGTATGCGGCGGTTGCTATCCTTGACAGCGAAGGCAACGCCTTGCATCACTGGGCCGCGCAGGGATTCGACGAGGAAATTCGAGTACAGTTTGCTTCGATAGATCCTCGTGCCGGAATATTCGCTGACGTCATCACGTCGGGCCAGCCTTGTCTGTTGCATGATCCGCAGCGTGTGCTGCCGCTGGGTCTGCCCGGGTTTCATCCTCCGATATCTTCATTGCTCGCAGTACCGATTGCGATGCATTCGGTCAGCGCGATCCAAGGGTGGCTTTATGTTGCCGACAAGCGCGATGGACAGCCATTCGTGCGCGAAGACGAACAGCTCGCCACTACCATTTCCGCGCAGTTCGCGCTCACTTTCGGCAATTTCACTCTGTATGACGAGGTACAGCAGCATGCCGTGAAGCTTGAGATCGAAGTGCAACAGCGCAGGCGCGCCCAGGAGGAGCTCGCTTATCGTATCAACCACGACCAGACGACCGGTCTGCCGCGGTTTGCCCTGATCGAAAACTATCTGCAAATCGACTTTGTCGAGGCCAGCGCGCAAGGCGGTCGAGTCATGGTGTTTTACCTCGACATCGACCGGTTCCATACCATCAATGAGACCCGTGGTCGTAAAGTAGGCGATGAGGTACTGCGCACGGTGGCCGCACGCCTCACAGCCATGATCGGCAGTCGGGGCCACCTCGCGCACGTGGCCGCCGATGAGTTTGTGTTCACGCTCAGGGATTCAAGCAGCGCCCAGGATCAGGTTGAATTCGGCGAGACTATCCGTGCGCTCATCGAAGAACCGATGGATTTGGAACATCAGCGTGTCTATGTCACTTGCAGCATCGGCGTGGGCTGTTTCCCGGATAACGGCGTCAGTCCGCTGGAGCTGCTACGCCAGGCCGAGGCGGCAATGCGGCAGGCCAAGAATGAGGGGCGTAACGCTGTTGTGGCTTTCGCCAACGAGCAAAAGCTTGCATTGGAAGAACGCCAATCAACGGGAATGCGGTTGCGCGACGCCATCCACGACCATCAGTTTGTGCTGCAATACCAGCCTCAGATCAGCGGTCGGGACTGGCAGATTTTGGGGTTTGAGGCATTGGTTCGCTGGCAGAGTCCGGAATTTGGACTGTTGCTGCCCGCACGTTTCCTCGGCATTGCCGAGGAGCTCGGCTTGATCATCGAGATCGACAGTTTTGTGCTCGAATCCGCGTGTCGCCAGGTGCGCGAATGGCTGGATGCAGGCGCGCAAGATTTCTGCATTTCAGTCAATGTATCTACCATGCAATTACAACGGCCGGAATTCGTGGCTGAAGTACGCGCCGTGCTTGATCGATACAACGTGCCCGCACGTTGCATTGAGCTGGAGCTGACTGAACACATGATGGTTGGGAATGTTCATCGGGTCATCGCCACCATGCGGGCGCTGAAGATACTCGGCGTGAAGATTGCGCTCGATGATTTCGGGACCGGATACTCCAGTCTGAATTACCTGCGCCAGTTTCCGATCGATACGCTCAAGATCGACCAAAGCTTCGTGCAGGACATTAGTTCCGACAGCAGTGCGGCCGGAATTTGCCGCGCAATCATCAACCTTGGCCATCAGCTTGGCATGACAGCACTCGCCGAAGGTGTGGAAACCGCTGCCCAGGTTGGATATCTGCGGCAAAACGAATGCGATAATTTTCAGGGATTTTATTTCAGCAAAGCAGTAACGGCCGAGCAGGCATTTGTGATGCTCAAACACCGTTATATGGAGCACGCGGGTCTGAGCCAGCGGCAGGATATCCGTACCTTGCTGTTGGTCGATGACGAAGAGAACATTCTCAGTGCGGTGAATCGTGTACTGCGCCGCGATGGGTATCGTATATTTACGGCTAACAGTGCCGAAGAAGCTTTCGATATCCTGGCGCGAAATGAGGTCGAGGTCATTTTGTCCGACCAGAGAATGCCTGGGGTCAGCGGTACCGAGTTCCTGAGCAAGGTCAAGGATATGTATCCACGCACCGTGCGCATCATGCTCAGCGGCTACACCGACCTGAATGCCGTTACTGAAGCCATTAATCGCGGCTCGATCTACAAATTCCTGATCAAGCCTTGGGACGATGAAGATCTACGCGCACAAATCCGCGCGGCTTTTCGGGTCTATGCGGCGGGTGGAGCCGAAAATCCGCAATTGCTCCATCGCTCTGTGGCGGCTGAGAAATAAAAGCGCTCGACGGAGCTTGAGACAATGGCACTTATTTATAACCAAGGCTTCAATCCTCCTCATGCCCGCTTTCGCGGGCATGAGGAGGATTGAAGCGGCATTTCTCAGGTTCCGTCACACCCGCGAAGGCGGGAGTCCAGTGCCGTTGCTTTCAGTATGTTGCAACAACGCCTCTGCGCCCAAGCACGCCCAGCCAAGCAATGGCCAAGATCCGAGATTTGGCACAGCACGCAAACAAAAACAATTATTCCGGATAGCAGTGCGCTTTCGCGGAGATGACAGCCTTAAGTAAACTTGATTAGTGTCGAACCTCAGCACTTGAAGAACGACGAAACCATCATTTCTCGTCATTCCCGCATGCTCTTAGCGAGAATCCAGCGACTTGGCTTTTTGCCCAGCGCCGAATGCGAAGCAAAGGCGCTGGATTCCCGCTTGACAAGCCCTCCGGCTGTTGAAAAAGCGCCTCGCGGGAATGACAAGTTGTGGATCAGCACTAATCAGGTAAGTAAATGTCATTCGCGCTAAACGTCATCCTCGTCGAGCACAATCCCGCCGTCCTCGGCAAACTGGATTCTGGTAATGCCCGGCGATTCCTCCTCCAGGCGGAGCAACTCGGCCTGTTGACGACTGAGGCTTGATTGTTGCTCGTTCACCAAGTGGGCCAGGCGCAGATTTTCCTGCACCAATGCACGGGTGGCCAAGGACTGGGTGATAGCGGATTTCAATTCAAAGTCGTTCCAGGGCTTTTTGATGAAATGCGAAATCTGGACGCGGTTGATGGCGCCGATCAATCCGTCAAGATCCGTGTAGCCGCTCAGGATAAGACGCGCGACGTCCGGATGCTGTTCGATGACTTTCGAAAGAAATTCGACGCCGTTCATTTCCGGCATTCGATAGTCCGCAATCACCAGATCCACGGGCACTTCGTTGATGCGGTTCAGTGCCGCGCGTGCTGAGGCGAAAGTTTCGATAGCGGGACGTTCGCCATCCAGATCCTCAACTGGGATCGTCGTGATTTCGCGCTTGAGGGCCGAGAGTACATTGATTTCGTCGTCAACGAGCAAGATGCGGTACATAGTTGCTGTCCGGTATCCGGTTAGTTCAAATGCTCATGTACGCGGTTTCGAGCATCGTCATTTTACTGTGTCGCCAGTTTGTCGTCCCGTTGCGGCTGGAGCACCGGCAGGATCACGCGAAATGTCGTACCGACACCGACCTGGCTTTGCACCTCGATTCTACCACCGTGTTTGCGTACGATTCCGTACGAGAGCGACAAGCCAAGTCCTGTGCCTTCGCCGATAATTTTGGTAGTGAAGAACGGATCGAAGATCCGACCCAGATTTTCTGGGGCGATGCCTTTGCCGTCATCGGATATATCCACAAATACGTCGTCGCCGACACGACCCGTCGCGATCGTGATCGTGCCGTGCTTTTCGATGGCATGTCCGGCATTGACGAGGATGTTGAGAAATACCTGATTCATCTGCGACGCCAGGCACACTATTTGCGGGATTTCTCCGTACTGCTTGTGCAGTTCGCATTTGTATTTGAGATCGTTCCAGACGATATTCAACGTGCTGTCCAGTCCCCGGTGCAAATCGGCCAAGGCCCATTCCTCGCTATATCCGGCACGTGAAAAATCGCGCAGAGCCTCGACAATCTTGCGCACGCGTTCCAGGCCCTCGCGCGATTCGGACAACAGCGCGGGCATGTCATTGACTAGATATGGATAGTCGATGCGGAGCTTGAGGTCCTCGATCGTTTTCCCGTATTCGGGGCGCTCCGTACGGATCGGGCGCAAAATGCTTTCGTACTGGTCAATCAGCTGGAACAGATTATCCACATAGCCCTTGAGAGTGCCGAGATTGGAGTACGTGAAACCAATCGGGTTGTTGATTTCATGTGCTACGCCGGCGGCTAGCAGGCCGATCGAAGCCATTTTTTCGGATTGCAGCAATTGATCCTGGGCGTCGTGCAAGCGGGTTTGCGCCTGCTCGAGTTCGCGTTGTCGTTCGGCCAGTGCAGTAAGCGCGACCGTATCGGTTTGCAGTGTCTGGATCAACGCCAGATAGCGGATCGCCGGAGCGTTCTCGGTTGCGAAAGAGTGCAGGCGTATACGCAGCCAGATTGTTGCCGAAGGTGGCAGATGATGCTCATGGTCGAAACTCAACAACCCGTCGGCCGCGACCATCGCTAGTCTGCTCGCGTAGAACCAGCTTTGCGCAGACGCTGCAAATTGCGCAGAATCCGTGACCGCGAGAAGTGCTCGCGCAGCCGCATTCGCGAACAACACGGCACCACTGTCGGCGAGTGCGACATACGCCTCGGGCAGACACTCGATGCAAAGCTGAAATCCGAATTGCCGATCAGTGCTTGCACCGTATGGTTTGGCTGAGCTCGTTTCGTTCTCGATCGTCATGAAAATTGTCCAAGCAATAGGGACAAACTACAATGCCTTAACCGCGCCGATCTACGTCCAGCATGCGTACTCGACAAATGCTGATCGAATCTGTCGCCTGAATTGGAAGCGGTGCTCTTGCTCACGAGATTCTACTCGGGCAGGATGTACCCACGCTGTGTACCGATCAGGGCACGTCGGCAAGCCACGCGGTGCCGGAGAACCTGTCGTGCGCCAGTTGCTCGGCGCGGGTCAGGTCGTCGCTGAGCAGATCACCATCGGTCAGCTTGTTGAGCCGACGGAACGTGGCGATCATGCCGTCGATTACCGCCTCGCGCGGCAATCCGGTCTGACTGCGCAGCGGATCGACGCGCTTGGCGGCGCTGGTGGTGCCCTTGTCGGAGAGTTTTTCGCGGCCGATGCGCAGTACCTGGAACATTTTTTCTGCGTCGATGTTGTAGGCCATCGTCTCGTGATGCAGCACCGCGCCGCCGCGGTGCGTATGCGCGGCACCGGCAATCTTGCCGCTGGGCGAAGTGATTTCGTTCAGTGCTTGGTACCACGCATCCAGGGCCGCGTGGATGATGTGCATCGCGTGGTCGGGTTCGAGGAGAAAGTCGCCGCTGAATTGCACGTTGGCGAGCCGGTCATCATGCACGTCCAGGTCGATCACTACCCATTTTCCGCCGGACATTTTGTATTCGCCATGCATTGGCTTCGCCCCTGTGCCAGCCTTTCACTACACCTTCGTGCAGCGGCGACGGAGAGGCAGAGGCTTTACAGTCCCGCTCGTATCCTGAACACTATTGACCCGGTAAGAATCATCGACCATTTCCCGTTCGCCCTGAGCGTAGTGCCGAAGGCACGAAGTCGAAGAGAGTGCTTCGACCCTGCTGCGCTACGCTACGTTCAGCAAGAACGGGTATTCTTTAGTTGCTGCCCATTGAATAGTGCGCGTTTTTGCCGAAACATCGATGCTGGGCTTGC